>NZ_JAHPJG010000003.1:0-311413 GCF_020515755.1 Pseudomonas sp. B20 | reverse complement strand
CGTTCGTGACGCTCCGCGTCATGGATTCGCGCCGCCCCGCCCACTCAGGAGAGGACGCAGAGCGCCCAGTACGGCGTGACCACGATGGCGTTCTCCGGCCTCGACAGCGCTGGCTTACTCCAGATGCTCCGGCTTCACCGGGTCGCCTGACTTGGCTTGGAGTTTGTCGCGAATGTCCTTGAACATTAGGTCGTAGTCCTCGTGCTTGGCGATGGGCAGTGCGGCCGAGTTGGGCAAGCCGTGCCTTATTGCGATGCGACTCGCGTCGTGCGCGAAGTTGAAGGCGAGGTCACGGGGCAACTGGAATTGCTCTTCGAACGGCTTGCCATTGATTGCGCCCTGCATGGTGAAATGCATGGACGTGCCTTGCTTGGGATCTTCCTCCACGTTGTAGCGCAAGTGGATGTCATAGCTGATATCCGACGGTTGAAGCGCCACGTGGGTGAGGTGCAGATGGCCTGGCTCGTACATGAAGTGACTCCATCAAGGGGTGAGTGTGCTCAGTCAGACACTGACCGCGACAGGACGGTTCAGCTTTGCGCAGGGTGCCGTGCGCCGCATGCCTGCGCTCAACGGTCGATCTTGTCCGGTTCCGGCCTCGACCAGATCCATAGATTGCCCAGCGCCATCCCCGTGAGTGCAAGGTACAGCCACCAGGCATGGCCGATGAGGCTCAGCATCACCACGGCACAGACAAGCATGCTGAGGGTGGCGCTGATCTTGGCCTTGCGGGCGACCAGTCGGCCGTTACGCCAGTTGTACAGTATTGGCCCGAACACGCGGTGGTTTTCCAGCCAGGCGTTCAGCCGTGGCGAACTGCGTGTTGCCGCCCAGGCGGCCAGCAGAATGAACTCGGTGGTTGGCAGGCCGGGAACGAAGATCGCAACAATGCCTATGCCCAACGCGGTATAGGCGAGGATGCCGTATAAAAGGCGTGAAAGTCTTGAGCCGGGTGGTTTGTACGTCATGGTCTCTACAGGCAGGTTCGGGGAGCCCGGCCAGCTTAACAGCACCGGGCGCTTTTTCATGCCTGTGCCAGTTCTGTGACGGGAGCATGGGCGTAGGCGTGCTGCAGCAACACGTTGAAACGCTCGAATGCGGCGATGGCGCCGCGATCGAGCTCTGCTTCCTGTTCGGCGCTCAGTGGCATTTCATCAAGCGTCCGGACAAAGGCTTTCCAGCCGTCAGCCCGGCCCCCGGCAGGTTCACCCAAATGCCGCGCGCCGAAGTTGTCGCTCAGGTTCAAGGCTTGGGCACGTTTGATCAGGAATGCTGCGCCGAGCTTGGAACCCTCGGAGACGAACATCCAGCCGAGGGCTTCTGCGCTGCTCGGTTTTTGCACTGCACCCGCCACCGGCAGGGGAAGGTCGATGTTCAGATCGGCAAGGTCTGCCCTGGTCTGTTCGGCCCGGCAGCGTGCAGGCAGGTCGCCGATGATCGCCTGAAGCGCAGGGTCGCTGTACAGGTGTTGCAGTTCTGCCTGAAACAGGTACTGAGCAACTACGAAGCGCGAATAGCTGGCCAGGGTGTCAAACGGCGCATGGGCCTTGACCGCCTTGTCGAGCTGTTCGTGCGGCGCGTGGGTGATCTGGCTCAGGCGTTGCGAACGCCGAGTCGGTCGGTTCTGATCAAGGGGCATCGCAGTCTTCCTTGTTGAAAAAGGGCTTGTTGAATAGACGAATAGCCAGGCCTGAAAGCGTAAAAAAGCCTGCCGTCCGATGATTCAACGGCGGGCTTTCAGAGGCGCTCGGGCTCAGATGTCCCACACCACGTTGACGCTGAAATTGCGTCCCGGCTGGGTCAGGCGATCGAGGTTGGCGGGTGCGGTAACGCCGGCTTCTCCCACGCCGTCGTAGCCACGCACATCGTCCCAGCGCCAGTATTTTTTATCAGTCAGGTTGTACAGGCCTGCGTTGACGGTCACGTCATCACTGACCTTGTAGTAGCCGGTCAGGTCCAGAATGCCGAAGCCCGGTGTTCTGAACTGACTGGAGGTGCCATCCGGCGTGTGGAAGTTGCTGTCATCCACTCGGTTCTTGCGCTTGACCAGGGTCCAGCTCAACAGACCGCCATAGTGATCGCGGTCATAACCCAACCCCACGACTCCGGTCAGCGGGTTGACGCTGTTGAGCGGCTCGCCCGTGTCGTCGTTGCGGCCGTGCAGATAGGCGACGGAGGCCTGGCTGTAGAGGCCGTTCGGCGCACCCAGGCTGTCGAGGTTCAGACGGCCTTTGAGTTCGGCGCCTTTGAGGGTGGCGTGCCGGATGTTGTTGGACTGGAACGTGAGTTCGCTGTAGCCGGGTGTGATGGCGTCCTCGTTGATGAAGTCGCGGTACTTGTTGTAGAACACCGCGATGTCGAACGAGCCGGATTCGAAGCGACCGCGCAGCCCGGTTTCGTAACTTTTGCTCGTTTCGGGCTTCAGGTTCGGATTGGGCTCGACCACGTACCCGGCCGTCGGGTTTTCGAAGCGTCCGTAAAGTGACTTGGCCGAAGGCGTGCGGAAGCCCTCGGCATACTGGCCGTACCACGTGTAGGCATCGCTGAGTGCGTAAGTCACGCCCAGCTTGGGCGACAGGCGATGCCAGGTTCGCGTTTCATCGTTCGCCTGGCTTGGGTCGGTCAGGCTGACCGACCTGAGGAATTGCGAGGTGAATGTCGGATCAAGCCGGGTGTGGTCGTAACGCACACCGGGCAGGAAGGTCCAGTCATTCCAGCTGATCTGATCCTGCGCGAACAACGCGTAGCTGGTGATGGTCGGGTCGGGGAAATCACTCGTTGCGGCCAGCCGGTCGCTCGGGCTGTCTGCACCGACAGCGCGGCAGGAGCCGAAGACTCGCGCACAAGTGCCGCTGCCGCTGCGCAATCCGGTGACTTTCTGGCGCTTGATCGTTGTGCCATAGGTCAGCACGTGGTCGGTGCTGGCAACGGAGAATGCCTTGTCCAGCTGGGCATCGAACACCCACTGCTTTTCCTGATACTGCGTGTCGCGTTCACGAATGACATCGCGGGAGAACGGAAAGTAACGTTCCCGGGTGCTCTGATCGGTTTTCGCGATCTGATAGTTCAGGCTCCACTTGATGTTGTCGACCAGCAGGCTGTCGAGGGCGAAGCTGTTTTCGATCCCGAAGCGCTCGCGGGTGATGGTGTCGTTACCCTCGCGCGCCTGATACATCCCCAGACCGCTGCCGTTGGCGAATGGCCCGCCGACTGCGCTTTTCAGATTGCTGTCGCGGTCGTCCTTGTACTTTTCATAGGCCAGCGCCAGACGCGAACCGTCGCCGTAGTTCCAGCCCAGTTTGCCCAGCACGTTGGTGCTGCGCGCATCCTCAGGGTTGGCTTGCGTACGGCTCAAACCGGTACCGCCGGTGCTGCCATAGGATTCGGTTTCATGGCCATTGCGCTGGCTGAGGTGCAGCAAGCCGTCGAATTCGCCCTGACGGCCTGCGACCGTGGCCGAGTTGAGCCAGCTTTGGTCTGCCGAGATGTAGCCGGTTTTCAACCGTGCGCCGACATCCTTGTCGGGCTTGATGATGTCATCCGGGTCCAGTGTGTAGTAACTGACCACGCCACCAATGGCGCTGCTGCCGTAGAGGGCCGAAGCGGGACCGCGGAGGATTTCCACGCGCTTGACGATCTCCGGGTCGACATGGTTGCGGTGAGTTTGCGCATAAGGACCGGTAAAAAAGCTGTCGGGCACCTCGACGCCGTCGACCTGAGTCAGGATCCGGTTGCCGTCGATACCGCGGATGTTATAGCCGGTCGTGCCCGCACGCTGGCCTGCGCCACCCACCGAAACTCCCGGCTCGTAGCGCACCAGATCGCGGATCGTGTTGATGTTGTCGCGGTCCAGTTCCTCACGGGTATGTACGCTGACAGTGCTCGGCACTGAGGTGACATCCTGGGCCTGGCGTGTGGCGCTGACAGTGATCTGATCCAGCGCCATGACGCCAGCGGTGGGGGCGCGTTTTTCCAGCACGACGCTGTTGTTGCCCAGATTGCGGTAGCTCAGCGAGCTGCCGGAAAGCATGCTGTCCAGCGCCTGCGCGGCGCTCAGTTCACCGCTGGCCCCCGGGGAGATGACGTTTTGGGCCAGGCCCGCCGACATGCCCACCTGCCAGCCGGTCACGCGGCTGAACTCGTTCAGCGCCGACACCAGAGGTTGCTGACTGATCGAGAACGGGTAGGTGCCCGCCGGGCGGGCCGCATGTGTACTTTCACTGGCAGCACTGGCGTTTGCCACTTGCAGACTGGCGCCCAGTACCGCAATCGTCAGGAGAGAAAGCGTAAGCCTTGCGCGTTGTCGGGCGACAGGCGTGAACGTGGATGACATCGGTAGCGCTCCCTGGGGTGTTGCTCGTCATAGTGTTTACAAGCTGCTTCAAAATGAGAATCAGTTGCATTGGCTATGACTAGACGAACGGGCAGTCGCTATCGAGTAAAAAAACTTTCCTTCAGTTGAGAATCACCAGTGCGGGCATTTCATGAATGCTTGCCGACGTGATCTGCGCCAGCGAACGCACCACGTCGAGCGGGTTGTCCAGGCGGTAGTTGCCGGTGACGGCAACACGGTCCAGTTGTGCATTGGTGCTGACGATCCAGCCTGGATAGTAACGGCGCAGCTCAGCCAGTACGTCGCTCAGCGGGGAATTGTTGAAGATCAGTCGGCCCTGCACCCAGGCCAGGTCCCGGACCGGGTCAAGCTTTTCACGCTGCCCAAACCCGTCAGGCCCCACGCGAACGCTGTCTCCAGCGCCGAGACTGAGGCTGGAGTCACCATGGGTGGCATGCACGTCGACCGCGCCGCGTTGCACGTGTACCTGCGCGACACCGTTCAGATAGCGCACCGAAAACGCGGTGCTGTTGGCGCTCATGCGCACCGGACCGGCTTCGATTTCCAATGGCAGCCCTGGCTTCGGCGTGACGTCGAAGAAGGCTTCCCCCTGATACAAGCGGGCAGAGCGCTGTTTTTCCCCGACCTGACTGGAGAACGCCGAATCAGTATTGAGCAGCACCTTCGAGCCGTCCGTCAGTTCCAGGCGCTGGCGTTCACCGACGACCGTCAGATGATCGGCCTGCAGGCGCAAGGGCAGATTGCTGAAGCTGAACAGCCCCAACAGCAGCACCGCTGCAGTGGCCAGAGGTTTCCAGTGGGGAAGGGCACGCTGCCATGCCGAGCGCTTGCGCGGTGGTGCGATGTTTTCGGCTGCGTGCCGAACCGGCTGCGAGCTCCAGAGCGTCCGGGCTTTCTCGAATGCGCGGGCATGTTCAGGGTCGGCATTCAGCCATTCCTGAAAACGCGCCTGCAGTGCATCGTCTGCGCCTTCCAGTTCGATCAGCCAGGTCAGGGCCTGATCCATTGCAGCGTTGCTCAACACGTCCTGCGCGATCGCGTGCGGGCGTTCTGTTTTCGGGGCCACGATGTTCCTCGGCAATCCTGAAACTGTATCGATATGAGTCTGGCAGCGTGCGGCAGGGTTCAGGGCGGGTCAAGCCTGGAAAGGACGCCTATGCAGATCGCCATGATCAGTTTCAATTCTTTTTGTACGGTACTGGCAGAGACCTGTAACTGCTCGGCAATTTCCAGATAACTGCGGCCATCGAGACGGCTGAGGGTAAAGATTTTCTGCTGGCGCGGGCTCAGCGTGCTCAGACTGGCGCTGAGGTTTTCCAGCAGGCGCTTGGCATGTGCAGCATCTTCGGGCGAGCCCAGCTGGGCCACGACATTTTCGAGCCGTGCAGGCGACACGTCTTCGAGCATGGTCCGGCCGTGGATGCGCCGCGCACGCAAATGATCCAGCGCCAGGTTGCGAGCGGTCTGGAAAACGAAGGGTTCAAGATGAGCGACCGGATGTTCGGTCAATGCACGGCTGACGCGCAGCCAGGTTTCCTGAAGCAGGTCTTCAGCAGCGCTTTGATTGCCAACCATGCGTTGCAGAGTGCGTAACAGAACCGGGCGCTGGGCCAGAAACACGTTGTTGAAGTCTGAGTGCGACACGGAGGAGACCGACCGGAGATTCGAGCAAATGATAATGCTTCTCATCTTCAGGGCGGGTCAAGCCTGGATCTGTAAATATTTGTCCGCCAGACGCTCGCTAAAGATCGAAGGCGCATGCCCGGACCTGCATGCCCACGCAGTGCATGGGCATGAGAGCAGGTACTTGGCTGGACGGTCCTTTACTGCGCGTTATGCAGTGCCAGGCAGTTGTCGAGCATGCGATTGGAGAACGCCCATTCGTTGTCGTACCACGACAGTACCTTGAGCAGCTTGCCGCTGACCTTGGTGTGGTTGGCGTCGAAGATCGACGACAGCGGGTTGTGGTTGAAGTCGTGGGAGACCAGCGGCAGCGTGTTGTAGCCGAGCACTTTGGAGTGCTGACTGGCTTCTTTCATCAGCGCGTTGACTTCATCGACGGTGGTTTCGCGCTTCAGGGTCACGGTCAGGTCGACCAGCGAAACGTTGATGACCGGTACGCGCACAGCCATGCCGGTGAGTTTGCCTGCCAGTTCCGGCAGCACCAGACCTACCGCTTCGGCAGCGCCGGTCTTGCTCGGGATCATCGATTGCGTGGCCGAGCGGGCGCGGTACGGATCGGTGTGATAGACATCGATCAGGTTCTGGTCGTTGGTGTAGGCATGAATGGTGGTCATCAGGCCGTTTTCGATACCCAATTCGCGATGCAGCACTTGAGCGACCGGGGCCAGGCAGTTGGTGGTGCACGAGGCGCTGGAGATGATCTGGTGCGACTGGCGCAGCGTGTCGTGGTTGACACCATAGACGATGGTGGCATCGGCACCGCTGGCTGGCGCGGAGATAATCACCTTGCGGGCGCCGGCGGTGAGGTGCGCAGCAGCCTTGTCGCGGCTGGTGAACAGACCGGTGCATTCGAACACCACGTCGATGTCCTGCGCTTTCCACGGCAGCTCGGCCGGATTGCGAATGGCACTGACCGAAATACGGTCACCATTGACGGTCAGGCTGTCCTTGTCACACTCGACCGTGCCGCTGAAAGGGCCGTGTACGGTGTCGAAGCGCAGCAGGTGTGCGTTCATTTCGCTGTCGCCAAGATCGTTGATGGCGACGACCTGCAGGTCCTGACGGTAGCCTTGGGTATACAGTGCGCGTAGGACGTTGCGGCCGATTCGGCCAAAACCGTTGATTGCGATACGAAGAGTCATACAGCCGTCCTTCTGAATTTGTTGTTGGAATTACAAGATTATTCTCATAGAAATAGAAAACAAGCCTTTTTAGTGGCAATATTTTGTTTTATCTACAACTACAAGCCTGAAAGGCACTCCCAGTTGATCGAGATCAGGGTTTTGCTCCCTGACAGTCACTGCTCGAAAACCGGAGCCGTCTTTACGGGTGACCTTAGACGTTAGCCTGGAGTTCATCACATGCATCCCCGCGTCCTTGAAGTAACCGAGCGTCTCATCGCCCGCAGTCGCGATACCCGTCAGCGCTACCTTCAATTGATTCGCGGCGCAGCGAGCGATGGCCCGATGCGCGGCAAGCTCCAATGCGCCAACTTTGCCCACGGCGTCGCTGCCTGCGGCCCGGAAGACAAGCAAAGCCTGCGTCTGATGAACGCCGCCAACGTGGCCATCGTCTCTTCCTACAACGAGATGCTCTCGGCGCATCAGCCCTACGAACACTTCCCAAACCAGATCAAACAGGCTTTACGTGACATTGGTTCGGTCGGTCAGTTTGCTGGCGGTGTGCCGGCCATGTGCGATGGCGTGACCCAGGGCGAGCCGGGCATGGAGCTGGCCATTGCCAGCCGTGAAGTGATTGCCATGTCTACCGCGGTTGCCCTGTCGCACAACATGTTCGACGCCGCGATGATGCTGGGCATCTGCGACAAGATCGTGCCCGGCCTGATGATGGGCGCGTTGCGGTTCGGTCATCTGCCGACCATTTTCGTGCCCGGCGGGCCGATGGTTTCAGGCATCTCCAACAAGGAAAAAGCCGACGTACGGCAGCGGTATGCGGAAGGCAAGGCCACCCGTGAAGAGTTGCTCGACTCGGAAATGAAGTCGTATCACGGTCCGGGAACCTGCACCTTCTACGGCACCGCCAACACCAACCAGTTGGTGATGGAAGTGATGGGTATGCACCTTCCGGGTGCTTCGTTCGTCAACCCCTACACACCCTTGCGTGATGCACTGACCGTCGAAGCGGCTCGCCAGGTGACGCGTCTGACCATGCAGAGCGGCAGCTTCATGCCGATCGGCGAGATCGTCGACGAGCGCTCGCTGGTCAATTCCATCGTTGCGCTGCACGCGACAGGCGGCTCGACCAACCACACCCTGCACATGCCGGCCATTGCCCAGGCCGCGGGCATTCAGCTGACCTGGCAGGACATGGCCGATCTGTCGGAAGTGGTACCGACCCTCAGTCACGTCTACCCCAACGGCAAAGCCGATATCAACCACTTCCAGGCGGCAGGCGGCATGTCGTTCCTGATTCGCGAGCTGTTGGCTGCGGGTCTGCTGCACGAAAACGTCAACACCGTGGCCGGCTACGGCCTCAGCCGTTATACCAAGGAGCCGTTCCTGGAAGACGGCAAACTGGTCTGGCGTGAAGGACCGCTCGAAAGCCTCGATGAAAACATCCTGCGCCCGGTTGCCCGTCCGTTCTCGCCGGAAGGTGGTCTGCGGGTCATGGAAGGCAACCTGGGCCGTGGCGTGATGAAAGTGTCCGCCGTGGCTCCGGAGCATCAGATCGTCGAAGCGCCGGCCAAGGTGTTCCAGGATCAGAAAGAGCTGGCCGATGCCTTCAAGGCGGGCGAGCTGGAGTGCGATTTCGTCGCCGTGATGCGCTTCCAGGGGCCGCGCTGCAACGGCATGCCCGAGCTGCACAAGATGACGCCGTTTCTGGGTGTCCTTCAGGATCGCGGGTTCAAGGTCGCGCTGGTCACAGATGGGCGCATGTCGGGCGCCTCGGGCAAGATCCCGGCGGCGATTCATGTCTGCCCGGAGGCGTTCGATGGTGGCCCATTGGCTCTGGTGCGTGATGGCGATGTGATTCGTGTGGATGGTGTAAAAGGCACGTTACAAGTTCTGGTCGAAGCGTCAGAATTGGCCGCCAGAGAACCGGCCATCAACCAGATCGACAACAGTGTCGGCTGCGGTCGCGAGCTTTTTGGATTCATGCGCATGGCCTTCAGCTCCGCAGAGCAAGGCGCCAGCGCCTTTACCTCTAGTCTGGAGACGCTTAAGTGAAGTTGGCCCTGGTCGGTGATATAGGCGGTACCAATGCACGTTTTGCCATTTGGGAAGACGACACGCTGCATTCTGTCCGGGTGTTCCCGACCATTGACTACGCGGGCCCGGAGAAGGCCATCGAAGTCTATCTGCAGGACCTGGAGCTGCAGCGCGGCGATATCGGTCATGTATGCCTGGCGGTGGCCGGGCCGGTGGATGGCGATTTTTTCCAGTTCACCAATAGCCACTGGCAGTTGAGCCGCAAGGCCTTCTGCGCCGACCTGCAGGTCGATGAACTGCTGCTGATCAACGACTTCACCGCCATGGCGCTGGGCATGACCCGGCTCAAGGACGATGAATACCTGACCTTCTGCCACGGTGTCGGCAAGCCTGATCGGCCGCGCGTGGTGGTGGGGCCGGGGACCGGGCTGGGCGTCGGTACGCTGATCAAACTCGAAGGCAATCGCTGGATGGCGTTGCCGGGTGAGGGCGGTCATGCCGATCTGCCCATCGGCACCGCACGTGAGGCGCTGCTGTGGACGCGGCTGATGGCCGAGCACGAGCATGTCAGCGCCGAAGTCGTGCTCAGCGGTGCCGGCTTGCTGTTGCTGTATCAGGTCAGCTGCGCGCTGGACGACATCGAACCGGTGCTCAAATCGCCTGCGGCAATCACCACCGCTGCGCTCTCGGGCGACCCGGTAGCGGCGGCTGTGCTGGAACAATTCTGCGTGTTTCTCGGCAGAGTGGTCGGCAACCATGTGCTGGCCCTGGGCAGCCTCGGCGGGGTTTATATCGTCGGTGGCGTGGTGCCGCGCTTCACTGAGTTCTTCATCAACAGCGGCTTCAAGCGCGCCATGGCCGAGAAGGGCGTCATGAGCGACTATTTCAACGGCTTGCCGGTGTGGCTGGTCACGGCCGAATACCCGGGCCTCATGGGTTCAGGCGTGGCTCTGCAACAGGCGTTTGCTGCGCAGATCTGAGCGATATGGCATAACAACAAGAATTCACAGCCAGACAAGGACGCTTCAACTTGAGCCCAGTCAGTAAATCGATCCTGTTGGTGGATGACGATCAGGAAATTCGCGAGTTGCTGGACACCTACCTGAGCCGCGCCGGTTTTCAGGTGCGTACGGTGGGCGATGGCGCGGATTTCCGTCGGGCGTTCAATGATGAGCCAAGCGACCTGCTGATCCTTGACGTCATGCTGCCCGATGAAGACGGTTTCAGCCTGTGTCGCTGGATCCGCCAGCATCCGCGTCAGCCGCATGTGCCGATCATCATGTTGACCGCCAGTTCGGACGAGGCCGACCGGGTCATCGGTCTGGAACTGGGCGCCGATGATTACCTCGGCAAGCCGTTCAGCCCGCGTGAGCTTCAGGCACGCATCAAGGCGCTGTTGCGACGTGCCCAGTTCGGCCAGGAGCGTCCGGGTGGCGATGTGATCCTGTTTGATGAGTGGCGACTGGACATGGTCAGCCACAGGCTGTTTCACAATGACGGCGAAGAGGTGATTCTGTCCGGCGCCGACTTCGCACTGCTCAAACTGTTTCTCGACAACCCCCAGCAGATCCTCGACCGCGACACCATCGGCAATGCCACACGTGGGCGTGAGTTGATGCCGCTGGAGCGCATCGTCGACATGGCGGTCAGTCGCCTGCGTCAGCGTCTGCGTGACACCGGCAAGTCACCGCGTCTGATCCGCACCATTCGCGGCAGTGGTTACCTGCTGGCCGCAAACGTCAACTCGCAAGCGGGCAACGGCTATTAAACCGACAGGGGCAGGCACGAAGAGAACCGGCCTGCCGCTGCCGCGCTCGTTGTTGGGGCGTATGTTGCTGCTGACCTTGCTGGCGGTTTCGCTGGCTCAGGCGCTGTCCAGCGTGATCTGGCTGTCTCAACTACGTGCCACGCAGATGGAAGGCCTGGTGACCAGTGCGCGCAGCCTGGCGTACTCGATGGCGGCCAGTGTCAGCTACTTTCGCTCATTGCCGCTGGCCTACCGGCCCATGGTGCTCGACCAGTTGCGCAGTATGGGCGGCACACGGTTCGTGGTGTCACTCAACGATCACCCGCTGGATATGCAGATCATGCAGCCCACCCCTCGCAAGCAGGCGGTGCTGGACGTGGTGGGCGAGGTGCTGCGCCAGCGTCTGGGTAGTGGGCCGGACATCACCGTATGGTTCGCGCGGCCCGAAGAACTGCGCATCTTCAACAGCGGCCTCAAGCTCGACGAGCTGCCGCGTTCCTGGGCGCATTACGCGCTGACACTCGAGCCGGTGAACCCGCCGGTGCTGGTCACGCAAATCGAAATGGCGCCTGGCGAGTGGTTCTACATCGCCTCGCTGCTGCCCGAGCCCTACACCTCGCTGGAGGAGCAGGAACTGCCTCTTCAGCAGGTCTCGTTCATTGTCCTGACCAGCGCATTTCTGCTGTTGTTCATCGGCTTGCTGGTGCACTGGCAGAGCCGTCCGCTGAAACGTCTGGCGCGCGCCGCACGGGACATGTCGCTGGGCGCGGACGTCGAACCTGTGGTCGAGGGCGGCGGCAGCGAAGTCATCGAGGTCAGCCGGGCGTTCAATGCCATGCGCACGCGGATCAGTCGCTACCTGACCGAGCGGGGGCAGTTGTTCAGTGCCATTTCCCATGATTTGCGTACGCCCATCACCCGTTTGCGCTTGCGGGTCGAGCTGCTCGAGGATGAGCAACTGCAACGCAAATTCAGTCGCGACCTGGACGAACTGGAGCTGCTGGTCAAGGGCGCGCTGCAGTGCGTCAAGGACACCGATATCCATGAAAATATCGAGCCGGTGGACCTCAATGCGCTGCTTGAATATCTGGTCGAGCCCTGGTTGCTCGCTGATGGCAATGGGCGTGTCACGCAGCAGGGCAAGGCACACGCTGCCTATTCAGGCAAACCGCTGGCGCTCAAGCGCTGCATCGGCAACCTGATCGACAACGCGCTCAAATACGGTGACCGCGCACACCTGAAAGTCGAGGATGATGCTCATGCGTTCGTGCTGCATGTCGATGATGAAGGCCCTGGCGTTCCCGAGCAGCGTCTCGAGCACGTTTTCGAACCGCATTTCCGCCTGGCCGGCAGTCAGCAGCAGGGCTATGGCCTCGGCCTGGGCATCGCCCGCAACATTGCCCACAGTCATGGCGGCGAAGTCAGTCTGCAAAACCTGCGTGACGGGGGGCTGCGGGTAACGCTGTACCTGCCGAGAACTGCGGAATGACGCACTGGGCAGTGTCTTTTGGCTAGAGATTGCGCAGGGATTTCATTTGTCACCATCCTGTGACAATCGCGCGTCCCTTCGTTACTGTTGCCGCGTCAGGCTTGGTTAGACTCCCACGAAGCGCAAGCACCAGACTTGCTCATGCATAACAACAAGAAAGGTCAATTCGATGAATTCCATGTCACGTCTCGCTGTTGTCATCTCTCTCGCTTCGTTGTTCCCTCTGAGCGCTAACGCCGCTGAATCCAAAGGCACCGTAGAAGTCGTGCACTGGTGGACGTCGGGTGGCGAAAAGGCTGCAGTCGATGTTCTGAAAGCTCAGGTTGAAAAGGACGGCTTTACCTGGAAGGACGGCGCCGTTGCAGGCGGCGGTGGCTCCACGGCCATGACCGTGCTCAAGAGCCGTGCCGTTGCTGGCAATCCTCCCGGTGTGGCCCAGATCAAAGGCCCGGATATTCAGGAATGGGCCTCTACCGGCCTGCTCGATACCGATGCGCTGAAAGAGGTCGCCAAGTCCGAGAAGTGGGACTCCCTGCTGGACAAGAAAGTCTCCGACACCGTGAAGTACGACGGTGATTACGTAGCAGTACCGGTGAACATTCACCGCGTCAACTGGCTGTGGATCAACCCTGAAGTCTTCAAGAAAGCCGGTATCGACAAGGCGCCTGCAACGCTCGAAGAGTTTTACGCGGCAGGCGACAAGCTGAAAAAAGCCGGCTTCATCCCGCTCGCCCACGGTGGCCAGCCTTGGCAGGACAGCACCGTCTTTGAAGCTGTCGTGCTCTCGGTGATGGGCGCTGACGGCTACAAGAAAGCTCTGGTCGATCTGGACAACGGCGCGTTGACCGGCCCAGAAATGGTCAAGTCGCTCACCGAACTCAAGAAAGTCGCGACCTACATGGATGCCGACGGCAAGGGCCAGGACTGGAACCTGGAAGCTGGCAAGGTCATCAATGGCAAGGCCGGCATGCAGATCATGGGTGACTGGGCCAAGAGTGAATGGACCGCAGCCAAGAAGGTCGCTGGCAAGGATTACCAGTGCGTAGCCTTCCCGGGCACCGAAAAAGCCTTTACCTACAACATCGACTCGCTGGCGGTGTTCAAGCAGAAAGACAAGGGCACGACTGCCGCACAGCAGGATCTGGCCAAGGTCGCCATGGGCGAGGACTTCCAGAAGGTCTTCAGCATCAACAAGGGTTCGATCCCGGTTCGTGAAGACATGCTGTCCGACATGAGCAAATACGGTTTCGACTCGTGTGCGCAAACCGCTGCGAAGGACTTCCTGGCTGATTCGAAAACCGGTGGTCTGCAGCCAAGCATGGCGCACAACATGGCAACTACGCTGGCAGTGCAGGGCGCGTTCTTCGATGTGGTGACCAACTACATCAATGACCCGAAAGCTGATCCGGCCGAAACAGCCAAAAAGCTGGGCGCTGCGATCAAGTCTGCCAAGTAATTCGTTCTGAACCGCCTTTAACCGTCGTCCGCAGTGTTGAAATCCCTGGTTGATTTCACCTGCGGCTGCGGCCTGGATTCGATACACCGCATGGGATACTCCCGATGAGCTCTGTCGCTGCGAACAGCAAAGCCTCGCCAATGGATGCGCTGCAACGCTGGCTACCAAAACTGGTGCTGGCCCCCAGCATGTTCATCGTGCTGGTGGGTTTCTATGGCTATATCCTCTGGACATTCGCACTGTCGTTCACCAACTCGACGTTCCTGCCTTCCTATAAATGGGTCGGTCTGGCGCAATACGCGCGTCTCATGGACAACGATCGCTGGTGGGTGGCAAGCAAGAACCTTGCGGTCTTTGGCGGGATGTTCATTGCAATCAGCCTGGTGATCGGGGTCCTGCTGGCCGTCCTGCTGGACCAGCGGATTCGTCGCGAGGGCATGATTCGTACTATCTACCTGTACCCGATGGCGCTGTCGATGATCGTCACCGGTACTGCCTGGAAGTGGTTGCTCAACCCAGGCCTGGGCCTGGACAAGATGTTGCGCGACTGGGGCTGGGAAGGTTTCCGTTTCGACTGGCTGATTGACCAGGACCGCGTGGTGTACTGCCTGGTCATCGCCGCGGTATGGCAGTCCTCCGGCTTCGTCATGGCGTTGTTTCTGGCAGGTCTGCGTGGCGTCGATCAGTCGATCATTCGCGCGGCCCAGATGGATGGCGCGAGTTTGCCGATGATCTACTGGCGCGTCGTGCTGCCAAGCCTGCGTCCGGTGTTCTTCAGTGCCGTGATGATTCTCGCGCACATTGCGATCAAGAGTTTCGACCTGGTAGCCGCGATGACCGCCGGTGGCCCCGGTTACTCATCCGACCTGCCGGCGATGTTCATGTATTCGTTCACCTTTAGCCGCGGCCAGATGGGCATGGGTTCTGCCAGTGCGATTCTGATGCTCGGCGCGATCCTGGCGATTCTGGTGCCGTATCTGTATTCCGAGCTGAGGACCAAACGCCATGACTAGTCATGTTGGCAAACCGGGCATCAGCTTAAGTCGTGTTCTGATTTACGCCGTGCTAATGCTGGCCTGTCTGATTTATCTGGTGCCGTTGGTAGTGATGCTGTTCACCAGCTTCAAGACACCCGAAGACATCGGCACCGGCAACCTGTTGAGCTGGCCGAGCGTAGTGACTGCAATCGGCTGGATAAAAGCCTGGGACCTGGTCGATGGTTATTTCTGGAACTCGATAAAAATCACTGTTCCGGCCGTGATCATCTCCACCGCAATCGGCGCGCTCAATGGCTATGTGCTGTCGATGTGGCGCTTCAAGGGCTCGCAGCTGTTCTTCGGTCTGTTGCTGTTCGGTTGCTTTCTGCCGTTTCAGACCGTCCTGCTGCCGGCATCCTTCACACTGGGCAAGATGGGCCTGGCCAACACGACCACCGGGCTGGTGTTTGTTCACGTGGTCTACGGACTGGCATTTACCACGCTATTCTTCCGTAACTACTACGTCAGCATTCCCGATGCGCTGGTCAAGGCTGCACGACTGGACGGTGCCGGTTTCTTCACCATCTTCGGGCGCATCATTCTGCCGATGTCCACGCCCATCGTGATGGTCTGCCTGATCTGGCAATTCACCCAGATCTGGAACGATTTCCTGTTCGGCGTTGTGTTCTCCAGCGGCGATTCTCAGCCGATCACCGTGGCCCTGAACAATCTGGTCAACACCAGCACAGGTGCCAAGGAATACAACGTTGACATGGCGGCGGCGATGATTGCCGGCCTGCCGACACTGCTGGTCTACGTACTGGCTGGCAAGTATTTCCTGCGTGGGCTCACGGCCGGCGCGGTCAAGGGGTAATCATGGCGACTCTCGAATTACGCAACGTCAACAAGACCTACGGCAGCAACCTGCCGGACACACTCAAGAACATCGACCTGTCGATCAAGGATGGCGAGTTTCTGATTCTGGTCGGTCCATCGGGCTGCGGTAAATCCACCCTGATGAACTGCATTGCCGGTCTGGAAAACATCAGTGGCGGTGAGATTCTGATCGACGGCCAGGACGTCAGCGGCACCAGCCCCAAGGACCGCGACATTGCCATGGTCTTTCAGTCCTACGCCCTGTATCCGACCATGAGCGTGCGTGAAAACATCGCGTTCGGGCTGAAGATCCGCAAGATGCCGCAAGCCGACATCGACGCTGAAGTGGCGCGCGTTGCCAAGCTGTTGCAGATCGAGCACCTGCTCAATCGCAAGCCGGGCCAGATGTCCGGTGGCCAGCAACAGCGTGTCGCGATGGGTCGTGCCCTGGCACGTCGACCGAAGATCTACCTGTTCGATGAGCCGCTGTCCAACCTCGACGCCAAGTTGCGCGTCGAGATGCGTACCGAAATGAAGTTGATGCATCAGCGCCTCAAAACCACCACCGTTTATGTGACCCACGATCAGATCGAGGCCATGACGCTGGGTGACAAGGTGGCGGTGATGAAGGACGGTATCGTCCAGCAGTTCGGTACGCCCAAGCAGATCTACACCGATCCGGCCAACCTGTTCGTCGCCAGTTTCATCGGTTCGCCGCCGATGAACTTCATCCCGCTGCGCCTGCAACGCAAGGATGGCCAGTTGATCGCTGCGCTCGACAGTGGCCAGGCACGTTGCGAACTGCCGGTGGGCGTGTCCGATGCAGGCCTTGAAGATCGAGAAATCATTCTCGGTATTCGCCCTGAACAGATTATGCTTGCCGGCGCTGAATCGACCGGGCTGCCGACCATTCGCGCGGAGGTCCAGGTGACCGAGCCGACCGGTCCGGATACGCTGGTGTTCGTCACGCTCAACCAGAGCAAGGTCTGCTGTCGCCTTGCCCCGGATGTCGCGCCCCAGGTGGGCGAGAGCCTTACCCTGCAGTTCGATCCTGCCAGAGTGCTGATTTTCGATGCTCAGAGCGGTGAGCGTCTTGGCGTGCTGGGAGCGCGGCAGGCGGCCGAACGGGAAAACAATGTGTCACCGGTCGAGCCGCAAGTGATAAATTGATTCAGCAACGAGCATCGCTGGCTGGCCGTTGGCTGCCAAAACGCACGGCCGACCAGCGAACACAGGGCAGTGAATGAAGCAACACGTTTACCAAAGCTAATAACAATAAAACGAGGATTGATGGGATGAAGAAGATCAACAAAGGTAAATCGCTTTCCCGGCTCCAGTTGGTATGCAAGCTGTCGGCGTTGGGTGCGATGGGTCTGGCAGGCAGCGTTCACGCCGCCGAGCCATTTGCCGCAGATTCACCCTGGATGACGGGTGACTGGGGTGGCAAGCGCACCGAGTTGCTGGACAAGGGTTACGACTTCTCGCTGGAATACGTTTCCGAGATGGCCAGCAACCTCAAGGGCGGCTACAACGACGACACCACCGGTCGTTACAGCGACCAGTTCGCGCTGGGCATGAAAGTCGATTTGCAGAAAGTTCTCGGCTGGCAAGACGCAGAGTTCAAGCTGGCAATCACCGAACGTAGCGGTCGCAACATTTCCAATGACCGTATCGGCGATCCTCGCGCCGGTACACTCAGCTCCTCCCAGGAAGTCTGGGGCCGTGGTCAGACCTGGCGCCTGACCCAGATGTGGATCAAGCAGAAGTACTTCGACGGCGCGCTGGACGTCAAGGCCGGCCGTTTCGGTCCGGGCGAAGACTTCAACAGCTTCCCGTGCGACTTCCAGAACCTGTCGTTCTGCGGCTCGCAGGTCGGTAACTACGTAAGCACCTGGTACAACTGGCCGATCAGCCAGTGGGCGTTGCGCATCAAGTACAACATCACGCCTGAAGTCTATGCACAGGTCGGTGTGTACGAGCAGAACCCGTCCAACCTTGAAACAGGCAACGGCTTCAAGCTCAGTGGCAGTGGCACCGAAGGCATGATTTTGCCGGTCGAACTGGTCTGGACGCCATCCTTCAACTCGTTGCCCGGTGAGTACCGCGTCGGTTACTACAAGAGCACGCCGAACGCCAATGACGTCTATGAAGACGTGAATGGTCAGCCGCAGGCTTTGACTGGCGCAGCGTTCAAGTCGCACAGCAGCAAGCATGGCTGGTGGGTCGTGGCTCAGCAACAACTCACCACTCATGACGGCGATGCGTCGCGCGGCCTGAGCATCTTTGCCAACGCCACCGTGCATGACAAGGCGACCAACTTCGTCGACAACTACCAGCAGATCGGTTTCACGTACAAAGGTCCGTTCAACTCGCGTCCGAAAGATGACATCGGTATCGGTATCGCCCGTATCCACGTCAACGACGATGTGCAGGATCGCGTGCGTCTGGCCAACCAGATCAGCGGTATCAATGACTACGACAACCCTGGCTACCTGCCGGTCCAGAGCACTGAGTACAACTCTGAAATCTACTACGGCTTCCATGTCACCAACTGGCTGACCGTGCGTCCCAACCTGCAGTACATCAAGCATCCTGGTGGCGTAGATCAGGTTGATGATGCGCTGGTAGCGGGCATCAAGATCCAGTCGAAGTTCTGATTATTGACTGACGCGTAACGCGATCAAGGGTCGTGTGTGCTTTGCGGGCAGCCTGGCTGCCCGTTTTTTTATGGCTTGATCCTTTTATTTTTCAGGGACGCGATTGGCGATGACCACTCACGACGCGCAACTGCCTGAACATCCCTTGCAACGCTTCTTCCGATCCCGACGTGCCAGACCGACTTTCGAGTGGGAGCGCCATCAGCTGCGCGATGTACTGGTCATCGACCACCCGCAGTGTCAGGCCGTGTTCAGTCGCCAGGGCGCGCAATTGCTGCATTTCCAGCCGCATGGCCAGAAACCCTGGCTTTGGTGTGCCGCGCAGTGGCCGCAGGTGGGGGCCATTCGTGGAGGCGTGCCGGTCTGCTGGCCGTGGTATGGCCGGCATCCCGGCGAGAGCGGCTGGCCGGCGCACGGCTGGGGGCGTTTGCTGGACTGGAAACTGATCGACAGCAGTGAGAGTGAGGAGGGTGTAAGCCTGCACTGGCGCCTGCAACTGTGGGACTGGCAGGTCGATCTGCATGCTGAACTGGGGCAGGGCATGGAACTGCGTCTGAGCACGCGTCACGAGGACAGCGAACCGTGTCACTTCAGCCATGCGCTGCACGCGTATTGGCGGATCGGCGATGTGGCTGAAGTCGCGCTGGAGGGACTCGACGGCGCACAGGGTTATGACGAACTCAGCCGAAAAGCCTGTCAACAACAAGGCGAACTGCGCGTGGCAGGCGCCTGCCAGCGCGTATTCGAACACGCCGGCGCCGTACAGCTCCAGGACCCGATCTGGCAGCGCAGGCTCAACATCGACACCGGCGACAGCACCAACACCGTCGTCTGGCACCCCGGCAGCAGACCGCTCCTCGGCGTATGCGGCAGCGAAACCACAGGCTTCGTCCGCGTCGAAGCCGCCTCAGGCTCCGGCGACACCTTCAGCCTGCGGCCCGGAGAACAGGTGCAGCTCAAACTGCAAGCCAGCCTGGCAGGGTGAGTTGCAGATGACGCAGAGCGTCGGCACGATAGTCAACGACACCCAGTCAGCCCTGATCCTCGATCGGATAACGGCTGTCATTCAGACTTTCCTTGATCTTGCGCAAATGCGGCTGAAAGTCGACACCGCGGCGCAACGTCATACCCGTGGCCAACACATCGAGCACCGTCAACTGAATGATCCGCGACGTCATCGGCATATAAATATCCGTGTCTTCCGGCAGAGGAATATTCAGACTCACCGTACTGGCCTGGGCCAGCGGCGAACCGGCTGCCGTCAGGCCCAGCACCGACGCGCCGTTGGCCCGCGCGATACGCGCCACCTCCACCAGCTCACGGGTACGCCCCGTATACGAAATGATTACAAACAACTCGCCGGTATGCGCCACCGACGCAATCATCCTCTGCATCAGCACATCGGCATGCGCCGTCACCGCCAGATTGAAACGGAAGAATTTATGCTGCGCATCCAGAGCCACCGGCGCCGAAGCACCCAGCCCGAAAAAATGGATCTGCCGCGCCTGGATGAGCATGTCCACAGACTTGCTGATCAAGGCCGGGTCCAGTTGCTGGCAGGCGCTGTCCAGTGAAGCGATGGCACTGCCGAAAATCTTCTGGGTATAGGCCTCCGGATTATCATCCGCTTCCACCGCACGGCTGACATAAGCCGCGCCGCTGGCCAGGCTCTGGGCCAGTTGCAGCTTCAATTCCGGATAGCCGCTGACACTGAACGAACGGCAGAAGCGATTGACCGTCGGCTCGCTGACCTTGGCGGCCTGGGCAAGCGCTGCAATGCTCAGCCGCGTGGCCATCTGCGGGTTGAGCAGGATGACCTCGGCCACTTTACGTTCGGCCTTGTTCAGCTCGTCGAGTCGGCCCTGGATTTGCTCCAGGAGGTTTCTTACGCGGTCCATTCAAAGTCCTTGTCGGGGCTGATTTACCAACGGTTTTGTCTCGGGCTTTTATTAGCCCTTTAGCCTGTAGCAAAGGTGGCCTATCGTACTGAGGGCCTGTGTTGATCACCACTGGAATATGCTTTCAGGCAGAATGTTGTGGTTATTACTACATATGGCCTTGAGTAACGCCTTTAAAAAAGGTATTTGTAGCCTAACTTGATAAAAGAACCAACATTATGCCCTTGATTACGGTTGAACCGTGCACATTTGCCCTGTTTGGTGCCCTGGGGGACCTGGCGGTACGCAAGCTGTTCCCGGCTCTTTATCAGCTTGATCGCGCTGGACTGCTGCATGAAGACACGAAAATTCTTGCCCTGGCGCGTGAGCCAGGCGACGAAGAGTCGCATCTGGCGTACATCGAAAAATCCATGCGCCGCTTCATTCCCGAGACGGAACTGGAGCCGGACAACCTGAGCCGCTTTCTGGCGCGCCTCAGCTATCTGCATGTCGACTTCCTCAAGGCCGAGGACTACGTCGCCCTTGCCGAGCGCGTCGGCAATGCCGAAACCCTGATCGCCTATTTCGCCACACCGGCCTCGGTCTACGGCGCTATCTGCGAGAACCTGGCGTCGGTCAACCTCGCCGAGCGCACGCGTGCCGTACTGGAAAAACCCATCGGCCACGACCTGGCCTCTTCGCGCCGGGTCAATGACGCCGTCGCGCAGTTTTTCCCGGAAAACCGCGTTTATCGCATCGACCACTATCTGGGCAAGGACACGGTACAGAACCTCATCGCTCTGCGCTTCGCCAACAGCCTGTTCGAAACCCAATGGAACCAGAACCATATTTCCCACGTGGAGATCACGGTGGCCGAGAAGGTCGGCATCGAGGGCCGTTGGGGCTACTTCGATCAGGCCGGCCAGTTGCGTGACATGATCCAGAACCACCTGCTGCAGCTGCTCTGCCTGATTGCCATGGACCCGCCAAGCGACCTGTCGGCCGACAGTATCCGTGACGAGAAGGTCAAGGTGCTCAAGGCATTGGCACCGTTCACCCCGGAGCGTCTGGCGACCCAGGTGGTGCGCGGCCAGTACACCTCCGGCTACAGCGAAGGCAAGGCGGTGCCTGGCTATCTGGAGGAAGAAAACTCCAATACCCAGAGCGATACCGAAACCTTCGTCGCGTTGCGTGCCGACATCCGCAACTGGCGCTGGTCGGGTACGCCGTTCTATCTGCGCACCGGCAAACGCATGCCGCAGAAGCTGTCGCAGATCGTGATCCATTTCAAAGAGCCGCCGCACTACATCTTCGCGCCTGAACAGCGTTTGCAGATCAGCAACCGCCTGATCATCCGCCTGCAGCCTGACGAAGGCATTTCCTTGCAGGTGATGACCAAGGATCAGGGCCTGGACAAGGGCATGCAGCTGCGCAGCGGTCCCTTGCAACTGAATTTTTCCGACACCTACCGCAGCGCTCGTGTCCCCGACGCTTATGAGCGGTTGTTGCTGGAAGTCATGCGTGGCAATCAGAACCTGTTTGTCCGCAAAGATGAGATCGAGTACGCCTGGCAATGGTGCGATCAGTTGATCGCTGGCTGGAAGAAGGCGGGCGACGCGCCCAAGCCTTACCCGGCTGGAACCTGGGGGCCGATGAGCTCCATTGCCCTGATTACTCGCGACGGGAGATCCTGGTATGGCGACATGTGACCTCAAGCTGCCGGCAGGGCTGGTAGCACACGATTTCGACACAGCGCAACAACTGGCCGATGCACTGGCTGCAAATGTCGCCGAGCGCCTGAAACAGGCGATCAGCGAGAACGGTCTGGCGACGCTGGTGGTGTCCGGTGGACGCAGCCCGGTCGCCTTCTTCCAGCGTCTGGCGGCACAGCCGCTGGAGTGGTCGAAGGTCGTGATCAGTCTGGCGGACGAGCGCTTCGTGCCGACCGAACACGCCGACAGCAATGCCGGCCTGCTGCAGCGCCACTTGCTGCAGGGGCCTGTGGCGAAGGCGAAGTTTCTCGGCCTGTACAGCGTGGCGGGCAGTGTCGAGGAAGCCGCACAGGCTGCCGATCAGGCACTGGCCGAGCTGCCACCCATCGATGTACTGATTCTGGGCATGGGCGACGATGGGCATACCGCATCGCTGTTCCCCAACAGCCCGAATCTGAGCGAAGCCCTTGACCTGCAAGGCGAGCGCCGCTGCCTGCCCATGCTCGCACCGAGCGTGCCGCACCAGCGCCTGACCCTGACCCGCCGCCTGTTGGCGTCGGCACGTTCGCCGATTCTGTCGGTGTCCGGTCAGGCCAAACTCGACACCCTGCGCACCGCGCTGGCAGGCGATGACCTCGCCGAGATGCCGGTACGTGCCTTTCTCAACCCGTCTCTCGAGATTTACTGGTGCCCATAAGCCCCGATAAGCCCCACAAACAAAGGAACCGTCGCCATGACACAGAATGAAAATAATCAGCCGCTGACCAGCATGGCGAACAAGATTGTCCAGATCGACGAACTCTGCGCAAAGGCGAAGATTCTGCCGGTGATCACCATCGCCCGTGACCAGGACGTACTGCCGCTGGCCGATGCACTGGCCGCTGGCGGCATGACTGCGCTGGAAGTGACCCTGCGCTCGGCGTTCGGCCTGAGCGCCATTCGTATCCTGCGTGAACAGCGCCCCGAGTTATGTGTGGGCGCAGGGACCATCCTGGACCGCAAGATGCTGGCTGACGCTGAGGCGGCGGGTTCGCAGTTCATCGTCACCCCTGGCAGCACGCAAGACCTGCTGCAAGCTGCGGTCGACAGCCCTTTGCCGCTGTTGCCGGGCGTCAGCAGCGCTTCGGAAATCATGATCGGTTACGCCATGGGCTATCGCCGCTTCAAGCTGTTTCCGGCTGAGATCAGTGGTGGTGTGGCAGCGATCAAAGCCCTGGGCGGGCCGTTCAATGAGGTGCGTTTCTGCCCAACGGGTGGCGTCAACGAGCAGAACCTCAAGAGCTACATGGCCCTGCCCAACGTTATGTGCGTGGGCGGCACCTGGATGATCGATAACGCCTGGGTCAAGAATGGTGACTGGGGCCGTATTCAGGAAGCGACTGCGCAGGCAATGGCGCTGTTTGACTGATTTTCAGGATTTCGGCGTCAGCCCCTGCGGCTGATTCCGACAAGGAAGTTGTTGTTGGTTGTATGGCTTTTCGGTGCTCCCTGGTCCGGAGCACCGGTTTTTTCTCCCCGGACCGTCTCTTCGCTTTTACCCTTTGTCCTTGAACGACTGACGTGGACGCGTACGCAGCGGGTCCAATAGCGCGCCAAGGCCGTTGTGATCGATTTCCTGCATGAGCGCCAACAAACCTCCCAGCTCTCCTTTGGGAAAGCCTTCCCGCGCAAACCAGTTCAGGTAATTCCCCGGTAAATCAGCGATCAGCCGGCCCTTGTATTTGCCGAACGGCATTTCCTGTGTCACGAGCAACTTGAGTTTTTCCGGATTCATTCGCGATAAGCCTGCGTTTCTCTCTCAGCCCGTACGATACGTGCATTCTGCATGCAGGCCAAACGGCCGATCATGCAGAAGTCACGAACGGTAAATTGTGAAAATTTCGTAAGTTGTTGATTTTAAACAATTATTTTCATATCAAAAACTGGCACGGTGTCTGCAATTACCTATACATCGAACACTTTCGTATCAACCTGCCATTAGGAAATTATCAAATGACTGATATCAACAAAGAAACGATCTCTATCCTGAATGACCTGATCGAAACCAGCAAAGACGGTGAAGAAGGTTTCCGTACCAGCGCAGAACACGCAAAAAGCGCTCAGGTAAAATCGTTCCTTGCAAACCGCTCTACTGAAGTGGCTGCAGCCGTCCGTGAACTGCAAGCTGAAGTAACCGCACTGGGTGGCAAGCCTGAAGATTCTTCCAGCGTATCTGGCGCACTGCACCGCGCGTGGGTCAACCTGAAGTCGATGGTTACTTCCGACGACGACAAGGCTGTACTGGAAGAAGTCGAGAAAGGTGAAGACGTTGCCAAGAAGGCTTATCGCGAAGCGCTGGAAAAAGCTCGTGCCAAGAACGTTTCCCCTAACGTGATTGCTTTGATTGAAAAGCAGCAGGCTGGCGTTCTGGCCAACCACGAAAAAGTTAAAGCACTGCGTGATGCAGCCCGCGCCGCATCGTAATTCGATGCCTCAGCGGTAACTGAAAAAACGCCAGCCAGTCTGGCGTTTTTTTATGCCTGAAGGCAGCCCCTCAAACTTGATCCATCACCTTTCGGGCAACCGAACTGCGGTACTCGACCCGGTTACGCCCATTGTCCTTGGCCTGATACAGCGCCTTGTCGGCCACCCCGAAAAATGCCTCCAGTTTGTCGCCTTGGCGAACGAACTCCGAAGCGACCCCGATGCTCACAGTGATGGGATGCTCGGCATTCCTGAACAGAGGCAGTGACTCTGCGGCCTTGCGGATTTTTTCCGCGATCAGCATGGCGCCCGGCAAGTCTGTTTCCGGCAGTACCACCACGAACTCTTCGCCGCCATAGCGTGCAATCCGGTCGCCTGGACGGCGGATGCAATATGAGATGGTCTGCGCAATCAGACGCAGCGCCTCGTCCCCGCCCTGATGGCCATGACGCTCATTGAATGCCTTGAAATGGTCTACGTCGATCATCAGCAATGACAGCTGTTTGCCAGAGCGTTGCGCTCGCGCCCACTCAATTTCCATGGCTTCGTCAAGCTGACGGCGGTTATCGAGCCCGGTCAGACCATCTGTCGCGGCCAGGCTGGCCAGTGCATCTTCGGCACGGTGGCGTCTTCTCAGTTCGCGACACAGCAGCCAGGTCAGCCACAGAATGCCCAGACACAAGACGCTGGTGGCCGAGCCGACCAGCCAGGCGTTGCGCCGCCAGACGGCATACACCTCATCCTCTGACTGCCCGATGACGACGATCAGCGGCAGGTTGCCGACTCTGGAGAAGGTATACAGCCGGCGAGCGTTCAACTGCGTCGACATCGCGGCAAAGCTGCCATCGCCTTCCTGAAGAATCCGCTGAAAGTTGGGGCTGTGGCTGTAATCTTTGCCGATCAGTTCCTGGCCTTCCATTTCCGGGTAGCGAACGACCAAAATGCCTGAGGTATTGATCAGGTTGATGCTGCTGTCAATGCCCAGATTCTGGCTCATGAACAGGTGCTTGAAATACACCAGACGCATCTCTGCGCTCACAATCCCCATGAACTCGCCGTTGGGCCCTGATAGGCGGCGGCTGAAACTGATACACCAGTCCTTGTAGCCCCAGCGAGTCTTGTACGGTGCACTGACGTGTAGCGTCAAAGAGCGATCTACGGCATGGTCCTTGAAATAGGCACGGTCAGAAAAGTTGTCGTGTCGAGGGGTGACAGACAAAGAATCAGCCAATAGTTCGCCGCGGTTATCGAGCAATACCAGATCGCCCTTGTAAGAGGCGGCAGTGGCGCGATCGAACAGAACAAGTTGGCGCAGTTCAGGTGACAGTTGCTGGAGGTCCGGACGCTGCCACGCGCTGATCATGCCTTGCAGTGAAGAGTCGTAAAGTTCTGCGTTACGCATGACGTCGGCATCGATCAAACGCACGATATTGGACGCTGCGCGTGCTGCTGTCTGTGCTGCGTCGTCGCGCTCCTGGGCCAGTAGAGACGCCACGATCGCCAGAATGGCGAGCATTGAAACCGAGCTGCCAAAAATCAATATCAGCTCCGGACGGGTCCATCTGAGCCGGGCTCGCCGAGAAAACGCAAACACCATCATCGGTTGTTCTACCTGCAGACGAATGATTCTTGATAATCGGTTAATAAAATTATCATTTATTTGGGGAACTTATTGGCGCGTGTATAACACGCTCCTTATAGCCTCATATGAATGGAATGTGAATAAAGCAAGTGTATTTAAAACGCTGCGAACAGACGCACACTGAGGGCCGTGAAAATGGTCAGTGTAGTCAGTATTTTCGGTGTCAGCGGGGCAACTGGATGCCGAAGGTATTGGCGCCCTTGGCGCTGTTCACGAACACGGTGCCGCCGTGCATCAAGGCAATCGCCTTGACGATGGCCAGCCCCAGGCCGTGATTGGCGCCGCTGTTACTGCGTGAGGCATCCACCCGATAAAAGCGCTCGAACAGTCTGGGTAAATGTTCCTGAGCGATTTGTACGCCCGGATTGGTCACGCTGACAGTGACATGGGCATCGCGGGATTCGATGTTGACTTCAATGACTTCGCCAGCGCGAGTGTGCTGAACGGCGTTATGCAGCAGATTGATCAGCGCGCGGCGCAGGTGGGGCTTTTCAATCGGCGCGCTGGCGTCGCCGTTGACACGGACTTGCACGTGCGCGTCTTCCAGAATGAAGTCCAGGTAATCCAGCGTCGTAGCGACTTCTTCAGCCAGTGAGGTGCAGGTCTGCGCCTTGACCTTGGTGCCCTGATCGGCGCTGGCCAGAAACAGCATGTCGTTGATGATCGAGCGCAGGCGCTCCAGCTCTTCGAGGTTCGACTGCAACACCTCGAAATAATGCTCGGCAGAGCGGCCGCGGGTCAGCGCCACCTGGGTCTGACCGATCAGGTTGGTCAGCGGTGAACGAAGCTCGTGTGCCACGTCGGCATTGAACGACTCCAGCCTTGAGTAGGCTTGCTCCACGCGTTCCAGCGTGGAGTTGAACGAGGCGACGAATTGTTCGAGTTCCGGCGGCAGCGGCGACAGCTGCAAGCGTCCGGACAGCCGCGGCGGGGCGAGCTTCTGGACTTCCTGCGAGAGGCTGGTCAGCGGTCGCAAGCCAATTCGCGCGACCCAGTAGCCCAGCGCCGATGCGAGCAGAATGCCCAGCGTGGCGAGGCTGATCAAGGCGACCAGCAGCGAGTGCTGCGTGTGCCAGAACGTCTCGGTGTCGATGGCGGTCAGAAAGCGCAGTGCCGGACGCTGTTCCTTGGCGGGAAACTCGCTGACCAGCACTTTAAACGAAAACGGGTGATCCGCCAGTTTCAGGTCGTGCATGCCCAGCGGCCCCTGCGCAAAACGACGAATGTCAGCGCCAGGGTTGCCGAACTCGTAGAGCGGATTGTCACTCACCACCCAGAAGCGCAGGCGCTTGTCCTCTTCACTGAGCAAGGTGAGCTTGTTCTTGATCTTGCCCCAGTGCTCCGGGTTGCCGAAACGATTGACTGCCGATTCCAGCACGCTGTAGCGCGCGTCCACTTCCGCGCGGGGCAGCAGGTCGAGGCTCTTGTCGACCTGCAGGTACAAGGCCCAGCCGATCAGCAGGAAGACCACCAGTGCCACCAGCGCGAACAGCCCGCTCAGGCGCAGGGCAATCGAATCAACCCGCACTGCGGTTCTCCAGCACATAGCCCATGCCGCGAATGGTGTGTAGCAGCTTGTGTTCGTGAGGGCCATCGAGCTTGGCCCGCAAGCGCTTGATCGCGACTTCGACCACATTGGTATCGCTGTCGAAGTTGATGTCCCAGACCATCTCGGCGATGGACGTCTTGGAGAGAATGTCGCCCTGACGCCGGGCCAGCACGCTGAGCAGCGAAAACTCCTTGGCGGTCAGGTCCAGGCGCAGGCCGGCGCGGGTCGCCTTGCGGCTGATCAGGTCTATCCACAGGTCGGCGATGGTGATCTGCACCGGTTCGTGGCCACCGCTGCGCCGGGTCAGGGCCTGCAGGCGGGCGACCAGTTCCAGAAAGGAAAAAGGTTTGCCCAGGTAATCATCCGCGCCTTCGCGCAGGCCGCGAATGCGGTCGTCGACCTGCTCGCGCGCGGTCAGCATGATCACGGGCGTCTGTTTGCGCGCACGCAGCGCGCGCAACACACCAAAACCATCCAGGCCCGGCAGCATCACGTCGAGAATCACGATCGCATGGTCATTCTCCAGCGCCAGGTGCAGGCCCTCGATCCCGTCGCGCGCCACGTCCACGGCATAGCCCTGTTCGGTCAGGCCGCGACGCAGGTAATCGGCGGTTTTTTCTTCGTCTTCGATAATCAGCACGCGCATCGGGCGACTCTCACTTGTGCAGGGCCAGCGCCGGTGCGTCGGGCGCCGGGTGACGTCGATGAAACAGCCGCTCCAGTTGCAGATAAATGACCGGCGTGGTGAACAACGTGAGCATCTGGCTCACCAGCAGGCCGCCGACCACGGCAATGCCCAGCGGCTGACGCAACTCGGAACCGACGCCGAAACCGAGCATCAGCGGCAGCGCGCCGAGCAGCGCGGCGAGGGTGGTCATGATAATCGGTCGGAAGCGGGTGATGCAGGCCTCATAAATGGCTTCCTGGGGCGTGAGGCCCTGCTCGCGCTGTGCCTGCAGGGCAAAGTCCACCAGCAGAATACCGTTCTTTTTGACGATACCGATCAGCAGCACCACACCGATCAAAGCCATGATCGAGAAGTCCTGGCCCATCATCCACAGCAGCAACAGTGCGCCGATACCTGCCGAGGGCAGGGTGGAGATGATGGTCAGCGGGTGCACGAAGCTTTCATAGAGCACACCCAGAATGATGTACACCGCCACCAGCGCCGCAAGGATCAGCCAGGGCTGGTTGGCCAGCGAACTCTGGAACGCCTGTGCTGCGCCCTGGAAGCTGCCGATGATCGAGGCGGGCATGCCGATTTCGTTCTTGGCCTGATCGAGCATGCGCACAGCATCACCCAACGCGACCCCGGGAGCCAGGTTGAATGACAGGTTCGCCGCCGGGAACATCCCGTCATGGCTGATCGATAACGGCCCCATGCGCGGCGCACTGACTTTGGCCAGCGCCGACAGCGGCACCATTTCGCTGGTCAGCGGTGAGCGCAGGTAGAAGTACGCCAGGCTTTCGGCCTTGCCGCGCTGCTGGGCGTCCAGTTCAAGGATCACCTTGTACTGGTTGACTTCCGTCTGATACTCGCTGATCTGCCGCTGGCCGAACGCGTCGTACAGCGCCTGGTCGACATCGGCGGTGGTCAGGCCGAATCGTGCGGCAGCACTGCGGTCGATGTCGATGTGCGTGACGCTGCCGCCCAGTTGCAAGTCGTTGGACATGTCACGAAACGCCGGGTTGCTGCGCAGTTTTTCAGTCAGCCGTTGCGTCCAGGTGTTGAGCAATTCGCCGTCGTTGCTCTTGAGCACGTACTGGTACTGACTGCGGCTCGGCCCGGAACTGAGGTTGATGTCCTGCCCGGCGCGCAGATACAGAACGATGCCCGGGACTTTGGCCAGTTTGGGGCGCAGGCGGTCGATGAACTCACTGACCGACACATCGCGTTCGGCGCGTGGCTTGAGCGAGATCCAGAAGCGGCCGTTGGCGATGGTCTGGTTGCTGCCCGAAACACCGACCGAATGCGAGAACGCCAGCACCGCAGGGTCCGCGCCGACGATCTTTGCCAGCTCCAGGTGTTTTTCCACCATGTCCGGGTAGGAGATATCGGCGGCCGCCTCGGTGGTCCCGAGTGCAAAAGCGGTGTCCTGAACCGGAAAGAAGCCTTTGGGTATGAGGATGTAACCGACCACCGCCAGCGCCAGGGTCAGGCCGAACACGCCAAGCATCAGCCGCTGATGGGCCAGGGCCTTGCGCAAGCCACGCTCGTAGGAGGCGAGCAGGCGTTCACCGAACCCCGGTTTCTGATGCGGGTGATGGGTAGGCGCGCGCATGAACAGGGCGGCCAGGGTCGGCGCGAGGGTCAGGGAGACGACCACCGAAATAAGAATGGTCGCGGTTGCGGTCAGTGCGAATTCCTTGAACAGTCGCCCGACCACGCCGCCCATGAACAACAGTGGAATGAACGCCGCCACTAACGAGAAGCTGATCGACACCACGGTAAAGCCGATTTCCCCGGAGCCCTTTATCGCGGCTTCGCGCATGCCCTGGCCGGCTTCGAGATGACGGTGGATGTTCTCGACTACCACGATGGCGTCATCCACCACGAAACCGACCGCGACCACGATGGCCACCAGTGTCAGGTTGTTCAGGCTGAAGCCGAACATGTACATCATCGCAAAGCTGGCAATCAGCGAGACCCCGAGTACCGCACTGACGATCAGGGTGGCTGACAGTTGGCGCAGGAACAGCGCCATGACCGCCACCACCAGCAGCACCGCGATCATCAGGGTCAGTTCCACTTCATGCAGCGAGGCACGGATGGTACGGGTGCGGTCATTGAGTACCGACACATCGACACTGGCCGGGAGCATTTCCTGCAGGCGTGGCAGTTCACGCTGGATACGGTCCACGGTGTCGACAATGTTGGCGCCCGGCTGGCGGAAGATGGCGATGTTGACGCCTTGCTGATCGCCGGACCACGCCTTGACGTAGGCGTTTTCCGAGCCCGCGACCACCCGAGCCACATCCTTGAGCTGGACGGGCGCACCGTTCTTGTAGGAAACAATCAGTTGCGCGTAGTCCTGCGGCTTGAACAACTGGTCGTTGGAGGACAGGGTCGAAATACTGTCCTTGCCGTACAGGGCGCCCTTGGCCAGGTTCAGGCTGGTCTGCTGCACCGCCTGGCGAATGTCCGCCAGGGTCAGCCCCAGCGCGGCGAGTTTCTCGGGGGCGGCCTGGACACGAATCGCCGGACGCTGCTGACCGGTGATGTATACCTGGCCCACCCCTTCGATCTGGCTGAGCTGGCGCGCCAGAATGGTTTCGGTGACGTCGCTCAGCTCGGTGCCCGGGATCAGGCTGGAACTCACGCTGAGAATCAGCACCGGGCTGTCGGCCGGGTTGACCTTGCGCCACGTCGGCAGGTTGGGCAGGTCGGCCGGCAGGCGTCCGGCTGCGGTATTGATGGCGGCCTGGACTTCCTGGGCCGCAGTGTCGATGCTTTTGTTGAGCGTGAACTGCAGCGTCAGGTTGGTGGAGCCCAGTGCGCTGCTGGAGGTCATCTGGGTCATGCCCGGTATCGCGCTGAACTGCACTTCCAGTGGCGTGGCAACCGAAGACGCCATGGTCTCGGGGCTGGCGCCGGGGAGCTGTGCGGTGACCTGAATGGTCGGGAATTCCGCTTCCGGCAACGGCGCGATCGGCAGCCGCGGAAACGCTATGACCCCCAGCAGGACCAGTGCGAAGGTCAACAATAAGGTGGCCACCGGGTGGTCGATGCACCACGCCGACACCGAGCCCCGGCCGTTCATCGTGCGGGCTCCACTTGCGCGCTGGCGACATCCGCAGCAGGCGCGGTGATCACTTCGACCGTTGCTCCCGGGCGTAGCCGCGACTGGCCGTCGCTGACCAGTACATCGCCAGCACGTGGCCCGCTGATCAGCGTCTGTTCGCTGTCCTGATAGAGCACTTTGACGGGGACGACTTCTACCTTGTTATCGGCAGTGAGCCGATAGACGAAGTGCAGGTCAACGCCGCGCTGCACCACTTGTGGCGGCACTTTCAGCGAGTTGAGTTCGATACCGGTCTGGATCTTCACGGTCACCAGTTGCCCTGGCCAGAGTTGCTCGCCGGGGTTTTTGAATTGAGCCTTGGCGCGGATCGTACCGGTGCTTGCCGACACCTGATTGTCGATCAATGAAAGCGTGCCTTCACCCAGCAGCAGGCCGTTGGCCGCGCCGTCGCCCTGATACGCCTTGACAGTCGCCGCGTCGCGCTCGGCAATCAGCCCCTGCAGGGTGGGCAACATCTGCTGTGGCAGGGAAAACTCCACGGCAATCGGGTCGATCTGGGTCACTGAAAACAGCCCGGCAGTATCGCTGACGCGCAGGAAGTTGCCTTCATCGACATTGCGAATACCGACCCGTCCCGTCACCGGCGAGCGAATCTGAGTGTAGGACAACTGCACCTGTGAGGCGTTGATGCTCGCTTCGTTGCCTTTCGCCGTGGCTTCGAGCTGCCTGACCAGTGCCTGTTGCTGATCGAACGTCTGTCGCGAGATGCCATTTTCCTGGGTGAGCTGGCGATAGCGCTTGAGGTCCAGTTGCGCGACGTCCAGCTGCGCCTTGCTCTGCGCCAACTGGGCACGCGCCTGTTCCAGCGCAGCCCGGATAGAGCGGTCATCCAGCGTTGCCAGCAGGTCCCCGGCCTTGATCTGCTGACCTTCCTTGACCAGCACGCGCGTCAGCACTCCATCCACCTGGGGGCGGATCACGACGCTTTGCAGCGACAGCACCGATCCGATCCCTGTGACGAAACGCGGCACGTCCTCAAGGCTGACCGTGATCACTTTGACGGGCACGGCGGCAGCGGCATGTTTGGGGAGTGTGGCCGGGCGTGTCAGTTTCCAGCCGGCAATCGCCACACAGGCGATCACCAGGACGACGGCGGTGACGGTCAGGGTCTTTCTGCGCATATGAAGAAAACGCCAAATGTCAGTACGGGAGAGATGTTTTTTACAGCTTCCTTATAGCCTGCAAACCCGGTCAACAGAATGACTTTCAGCTGTCAGGTTTGTCAGAAAGCCTCCAGCGGGTGTGGCGTGCAGTCAAGAAAAGTCGGAATTGGACGATACCTATGTTGAAGAGATAGTTGTCCAGATGTTTATTAAGTCCTAGGAGTTTTCCTACATTTTCCTAAGTAGGTTTCTGGCAGGTCATTCTCTCATCAACTTAAATTATCGTATGAGTCAATGAATGGAGTACGCCATGAGCAGTCAGAAAACGAACGGAAAAGTGATGTGGAAGTTGCGGCCCCTTGATAAACGCTTGTGGGTCGCAATCCTGTCGACGGTGTGGCTGACTGCTCCCGCTGTGTCATGGGCAAAGGACAGTGCAATAACGTTGCGTGGCAGTATCGTCAACAGCAGTTGCAGGGTTTCCAGTACAGAAATGACGGCGCCCGGTGTTCAGTCGAGAACGCTGGAAGTTGCACCCGGGGTCACTATTCATGTGAGCACCGAACGCAATGTCTGTGGTGGGCAGGCAATGCCTTTCGTGACGCAGTATCAGGTGTTGCCTGCCGCCGTGGTCATCGACGGAGGAGCCCTGCAGGCGCGCGCTGCCGTTGTTACGTTGAGCTATCAGTAAATACCGGTCTGTCGTGTTTTCTTGTCCGGACTGTCACGTTCTCAAGTGGCAGTCCAGTGCCCGCAAAGTGTCAACGATAAATAATCTCGGCCACAGTGAAAGCGTCGGTAGTCTGTACCTGAGTAACGGCGCGCTTCTGTGTGGAAAAGGGTTTTTATCAGTGTGCCCGGCACACCTTATAATTATTCCTACAGACCTGTCCTGCGTGTCGTGTTGTGTTGTCTGCGGGGTGAAAGTTACCGAGCTGACAGCACTGAAATAGACCTGGCTCTATAGTGCTCACCGTCCGATAGCGGGCACACACGAAATAACACAAGGAAGGTCGTTAGCATGAAAAAGCTTTCTCTTACATTGGCAGTTCTGGGCGTAATGGGCGTTGGCATGGCAGGTACCGCCAGTGCGGCGAACAACGGCACAATGGTCTTTAACGGAACACTGACCAATATCTCCTGCGATGTGGGGCCGGGCACGGGTGTCAGTGCCGGGACCAACCCTGGCGAAATCAATATCGACCTGGGCAACGTGTCCTTCTCCGATATCGGTGTATCGAGCGAAAGCCGATTCGAGACGGCTGCCCCCATCCAGTTGCTGGTCAACTGCAGTGCGGGTGCAGACCAGTACAACATGGTGAAGATGCGCCTTATTGCCCGTAACGGCAGTGGCCTGGACAACAACGACGCGAAACTCCTGCGCACCACCGGTGCGGCAGATGGCGTCGGTATCGGCCTGCTCAATGCGTCCAGTGTGCTGATGGATCTGAGTGGTGACGAAACCGTCGACACCACGCTGATCAAGGATGGCGCCAACGGTGCCACCGCCGAAATCAATTTTGGCGCGGTGTATGTGCTTAACGGCACGCCCACCAATCCTGGTAATGCCGACGGCTTCCTGCCGTTCGTGATGGATTACGAGTAATCGTGTCGGACAGGGCGGGCAGTGCTCGCTCTGTCCTTTACCGAATTCAAGGCGAACGTCAGCATGTTTCCCGATTTTTTCCGCTACACGATGCTTGTTGCGTTGTTGTTCTGCGCATCCACCGTTCAGGCGGGCATTGTATTGAATACGACGCGAGTCATTTACCAGGGCACTGATAAAGAGGTCAGTCTGGGTGTTCACAACAGTGGCGGGGGAGAGATTCTCCTGCAGTCCTGGCTTGAATCGCCTGTGGCGGCGGCCGGCACTCACGAAAGTCTGCCGAACCTGCCGTTCATTGTCACCCCCGCACTTGCGCGTATGGCCGGGGGTGGCAGGCAACTGTTGCGGATCATTCATTCCGGGACCGACATGCCCACCGATCGTGAATCGGTATTGTGGCTCAATGTTCAGGAAATACCCCAGACCGCAGCAGAAAACACGCTGCAGATCGCGGTACGTCAGCGCATCAAGGTCTTCTTCCGGCCTGATGGTTTGCAGGGTGATCCACAGCAGGCACCGGAAAAACTGAGCTGGCAATTAATCGACGATACGGGCGTGCAGGTCGAAAATCCCGGCCCCTATCATGTCTCCATGCTCCGGATTTCCATACGCCAACATGATACTGAACTTGCCCTTCTGGACAGTCAGATGCTGGCGCCGCATCAGCGTCTGCGTATTCCGTTACAGCACACCCCGGCAAATGCGCCGTTGCTGCTCAGTTTCGTCAGTCTCAATGACTACGGCGGACAAGTGCCTTATCAGGCAACCCTTACCCATAAACAACCGGTTAACGCCGGCAAGGCGTCGCCCCGATAAGCTGGCGCATCCACTGTCAGCGTTCAGTATTCAAACCGTCGGGCCTCAGTGACAAGGCAGCCCGGCAGACCTGCGTCTGTGTAAAAGGATTGCGCGGCGCGCGCGACAGCCGAAGTAGAGTGAAGACCGCTATGGAATGGCGCAAAGAAGTTTATGAGGGAGTCATTGCCCAGTGCGCGCTCCCTCACCCCCGACGCTGTGCGCTGGGTATCGGTTTCGGATTGACGTTGATGTTTGCGGTCAGCGCGTCGGCCGCCTCGTCGGGTGGCGACGGGGCAGCCAGATTCAATACGGCTTTTATCCAGGGAAGCGATCAGCCGGCTGACCTTCAGGAGTTTCTGCGCTCCAATAGCGTGCTGCCCGGTACTTACCGGGTTGATATCTACGTCAATCGCAAGCTGAGCGGCAGGCGCGACATGCGCTTTTTGAAAAATCCGCTGTCAGGCCTGATCGAGCCCTGCCTGTCGCTCGAGATGCTACAGAGCTTTGGTCTGGACTTGAGTCGTCTGCCGTCAGGTGAGGTATCTGCCCAGGCCTGTTTCGACCTGCCTGCGCGTGTCGAATTTGCTCGCGTCGACTATCAGCCCGGTGCGTTGCGACTGACGATCAGTGTGCCGCAAGCGGTGATGTCGCGCGGTACTCGTGGTTATGTGGCGCCGGAGCTTTGGGACCAGGGCGAGACCGCAGGCTTTATCAATTACAACTTCAATGGCAGTCGGCGGCGTAACAAGGGCCTGGAAACCGATCAGTACTACGTAGGGCTGCGAAACGGCCTGAACGTCGGCGCCTGGCGTTTGCGCAACGAGTCCTCTCCGGTCGGCGGCAGTGACAGGCCCTGGCGTTATCGCAGTAATCGTACGTTCGCGCAGCGCGATATCACCGCCCTGAAAAGCCAGCTCACGCTGGGCGAGACGTTTACCGATTCGCAGGTCTTCGACAGTGTCCGCTTCAGGGGCGCGGCCCTGGCCTCTGACGATGGCATGCTGTCGGACAGTGAGCGCGCCTATGCCCCGGTCATCCGCGGGATTGCCGAAACCAATGCAACCGTGGAAGTTCGCCAGAACGGCTTTCTGCTCTACAGCGGCAGTGTGTCGCCCGGGCCTTTCGAGATTGCCGATATCTATCCCAGTGGCTCCAATGGCGACTTGTCGGTGTCTGTCATCGAAGCCGACGGGCGCGTACGAACCTTCACCCAGGCCTATGCGTCATTGCCGATCATGGTTCCCGCAGGCTCGCTGCGCTACAGCCTGGCCGGCGGGCAGGTCGACAACAACGACGATCAGCACGCCTCTCCGGCGTTTGCCAGTGCAGCTCTGATCTACGGTCTTTCCGAACGGATTACCGGGTTCGCCGGGGGGCAACTGGCCGAGGATTATCAGGCCGCTAATATAGGCACCGGGGTCAACACCGGGCTGGGCGCGGTGTCGATGGACCTCACCCGCTCGGTCAGCAAAATAGATCAGCAGACGCGCAGTGGTCAGAGCCTGCGGGTGCGTTATGCCAACACGCTGGACGTGACCGACACCACGCTGGCAGTGGCCGGTTATCGATATTCGACCGAGCAATACCGGACCCTGAACCAGCACGTCAGCGACAGCGGCGAGCAGCGGCGAGTGTTGTCCTCTGGGCTGGCGCGGGATCGGCTGGAACTCAGTATCACTCAGATAGTGCCTGGCCAGTCGGCGTCGCTGAGCCTTACAGCGTCCGAGCAGCGCTACTGGAACCTGCCCGGCAAGACCCGGCAACTTTACCTGTCCTACAACGCGGCCTGGCGTTCGCTCAATTACAGCCTGTCCGTCGAACGCAACGAGGATTTCGGGCGAAGCGGTGACGCCAGCACCGACGATCGTATTGCCCTGAGCGTGACCCTGCCGCTCGGGTCCAGCCCCGGCTCGTCGCGATTGTCTTTCAACGCGGTGCGCGACAGCCGTGGCGAGTTCAACGCGCAGGCCGGTCTCAACGGCCAGGTGCTGGGCGACCGCGACACGTTCTATTCGGTACAGGCTGGACGTGACAGCACCTCCGGCAGTTTTGGCGCAGGCAAGGTCAGCACCAGCACGGCATTCGGCCGTTTCGAGGCCGGATACAGCCAGGGCCAGGACTACGATGCATTCAGCCTGTCCGCTGCGGGTTCGCTGGTGGCGCATGCCGGTGGCGTGAACCTGGGGCAGGCCTTGGGAGAAACCTTTGCGCTGGTTCAGGTGCCGGATGTCGGTGGCGCCCGCTTGAAGTCGTTCAGCAACGTCGAGACCGCCGGCAACGGCTATGCGGTTCTGCCTTATGCGCAGGCCTACCGCACCAACTGGGTCAGCCTGGATACCCGGCAGCTGGGCGCTGATGTCGATCTGGAAAACGCCATCACCCAGATCGTGCCGCGCAGGGGCGCAATACCGGTGGTGCGCTTCAAGGCCAACGTGGGCCGCCGGGTCCAGTTCGAACTGGTCCGCACCGATGGCAGCAAGGTGCCGCTGGGTGCCAGTGTCGAAGATGAGCAGGGCAGGGCGCTGGCAGTGGTCGATCCCGGCAGCCAGGCGCTGGTGCTCAGCGAGCAGGATGCCGGCAGCCTGTGGGTGCGCTGGTCCGATCAACGATGTCAGGCGACATTCTCGCTACCGCCCAGAGACCCGTCGCGTGCCTACGAGCGGATCAGGGTGATATGCCGATGAGCGCTTTCGCTGGCTCATGCAAGGCGCTGTTGACGGCTGTGCTGTTGACGAGCGGCCTGGCGGCGCAGGGCGCTGTTTCGCTGAGTGGAACGCGGCTGGTTTTCGACGGGCAGTATCGCGAAGTCACGCTCGAGGTGCGTAATCGCGGCACGTCCGAGGCACTTGTACAGGCCTGGCTCAGCGACGCCGCGCACGATGCCGACACCCCGGGTGAGCTGCGCAAGGCGCTGCCATTCGTGGTCACGCCACCGCTTTCACGCCTGCCGGTGGGCGGCAGGCAGACCTTGCGCGTGCTGTATCAGGGCACAGGCATGCCGCAGAAACACGAGTCGCTGCTGCATCTTTACGTGCTTGAGATACCCCGACGCCAGGACGGTGCGGGGCAGTTGAACATCGCCGTGCGCCAACGCATCAACGTGTTCTACCGGCCCCCCGGCCTTGACGGTGATCCGGCCGACACCCCCGCGCGGCTGCTGTGGACACTGACTCATGACCCGTCGCACGCCTTGTTGCTGACGGTCAGTAACCCGACGCCCTATCACGCCGCTCTGCAAGCGCTGCATATCGACGGGGTGCAGCTCGGCGATCATCTGCTGTTGGCGCCGGGCGCCCAGATTTCGATGGTTGTACCGGCGAGTGTCGAGCCCTCTGCCACATATCGTTTTTCATACCAGGCGCTGACCGACTACGGCGGCCGACGAACCCATTGCGCACAGCTCACCGGGCAGACGGCCACTACCGCCAGGCCGCCGAAAAACAATTCCATTCAGGACGAATGCTGATATGAAACATCTCTCTGCCAGAGGCTGGCTGCGATCCCTTGCCGTGTTGCTGTTACTGCATCCGGCTTCCACTTTCGCAGTGGTCTGTACCACTCAAGGGACGGGCGAAACCGAAATTCACGATGACCTGAGCAGTACGGTGGCAATCCCGGAGTCGATGCCTGACGGGGAAGTGGTATGGCGTTCCCAACCTCTGACTGTTCAGGTCGAGTGCGCCAGAGAGGGCTGGCAGCCCGAAGCGGAGGAGGTTTTTATCTACCTGAATCCGGACAATCGTTCGATCGGTCAGGGGATTCGCGCCGGACTGACGTTGCAGGGCATCGATCACCTGCAAGGCAGTGGTCGGGTCGGTACCGGCAGCTACATGCCGATGTGTCGCGAGGGTGAGAGCACGCTCGAAAACTGCCCGAAAGTGCGCTTTAGCCTGGCGTTTTCGGTATTTATCCAGAAGTTCGGCGCTACACCGTCCTCCGGCGTGGCCAGTGATCTGCTCGATTACCGGTTTTTTCAGCTGGGCGGCGCGACAGACCCGAGTCGGCTGTCAGGGCGCAGCCTCAGTTATGTGATCAATAACCTGCGGGGGCTGAGGTTCGTGGCCTGCGACGCCGATCTGCAAGTGCTCCCGGAAATCGTGGAATTTGGCGACGTTGCGATACACCAGGTGGCCATTGGCAAAGTGACCGCCACTCAGACATTCTCCCTGCTGACGAGCCGCAGCTGTGATTCGCCGTTCAGCATCGATGCGCGTTTCAGGCCGGTGACAGGCACTCTGTCTGGCGAGCTGCTGGTCCCCGTCGGTAATGATTCATTGGGGATACGCATTACCAGTGCAGTCAACGGTCAGCCGCTACGTTACAACGAGCCATTTCATCTGGCGGAATTGCTCGGCGAAACCAACACTGCCAGGGCGGACTTCAATGCCGAACTGCTATGGAATACCAGCACGCCACGGCCCGGACCGTTTAATGCCGAGGTGATGGTCGATCTGTTCTACAAATGACGGCGACAGGAGGCTCGGGCGGTTGTGCGGCGATTGATGTATGCTGCGCGGCCGCGGGCATTTGCCCGGCCAATTCGACTTTCTGGTGACACCATGACCACCCCTGAACAACCTCCTGTTCAAGACGCCGCAGCCGACTCCGTCGCAGACACTGAAAACAAGGCTGTCATTGCGCCTTTCAGCTTTCCGTTCAAGCCTTCGGAGTTTGCCCAGGCCAAAAAGGAGCCGGCGTGGCATCAGAAAAACAACAAGCACGGCCACCACAAGACCCCGGGCGTCGCGCCGGCTGGCACCCGCAGGTCGATGGGCAAGCGCTGATCGCCTGAGTGATCCTGCTCAGGCCGCCTGCAAGGGGATGAACAGGTAGGAAACCGGCTGCCGGTCAGTCACCTCGGCACCTTCCTGTTGCAAGGTGTCCAGAACGTGCTGGCCGGCGACGTGAAATTCCCACTTCGAGCCTTGGGCTTGTTCATCCTGCGCTGGATTTGCGACCTCTTCGATAGCGGCGGCAAACGCGCCCATGTCCGGCAGGTAGGCGACGAAACCGTTGCCCTTGAGGGCGGTGGTACGGATGCCGAGCTTCTGGCAAATCAGTTGTTTGGTCTCTATTTCATCCCGGTCGGCCTGACGCGACTGTTCGATCAGGTCTATCAGTTGCCTGTCGACCAGCCTGTCGTTGACGATAAGGTCAGGACCCTGCTCCCAGGACTCTGGCGGACAGCCTTTGTTCTCCGGGCGTAACGGGATGTGCGGGTTGATCTCCATCGGATAGATTCGGCACACCAGTGGCCGGCGCTCGTAGATGCGACACAGGTTTTTCTCGTCAAGATTCCGGCAGCGCCCCACGTTGTAGGCCGCGAAGGTGATCGCCACAAAGGCTGTCGTGCTGCCAGTGCTGACCTCGGTCGAGCGACGGCTGGCATGGGTCAGCTGCGTCTCGGAAACCCCATAGCCATTGCTCAAAAATGCTTCGGTCAGCACGATGACGTTGCCGCCATCTGCCGCCCATTGCGCGGCTTCGCCGAGCGTCAGCGGTACGTGATGGTCGGTGCAGCAGCCGCCACACCCCACGCAGGAAAACTTGGTGTCCATTATCTCGATGACCCGTCCAACAGGTAGGCGGCAAGCGACAACAATTGGTCACTCACTCGCTTGGTGTTTCTCGGGAAGCAAGTTGCGCGCCACTCGTCGGGCCGGTCAACAGCGGGCTCAGGCTGCGGGGGTGTCGAAACGCTTGAGATAAGCCATTGCGGATTTTTCATAAAGCCGCCGCGCCGCCAGGTTGTTTTCCATGACGTGAAGGTCGACCGATGCTTCATTGCGCGTATGCAGATGGGTGAACAAATGATTGAGCAGGGCGTGGCCGATCCCGTTGTGTCGCACATCAGGGTGCACAACCAGGTCCCTGATGAATGCGCTGGTCCAGCACACGATCACACCGACTACCGTTTCGTCACGCATGGCCAGAAAGCACAGCGATGGATCGCATTCAGGATCGTGTTCGAATGCAGCCAGCCAGTCCGGATAATCCGCCACGCAGCCTGCCGCGCTGCCATAACCCAGGGTCAGCAGGCGATGAACCTCTGCGGCTCGCTCAAGCGTAAAGGGATATGGCTGGATGCCAGGCGGCCAGGCCGGGATGGGCACTGGCACTGCAAGATCCCGACGCATCAGCCAGTAATGCGCGGCGGATGCATCGGTCAGGTTCGGACGTTGTGTGGCTGTGCGCTCAGGGATCAGAGCCCTTGGGCGACCACTGTGCGTGCGGCCTCGATCAGGCATTTGGTCAGCTCGGGTGACGAGAATTTGGTCAGCACGGCATTGGCCCCGGCAATCTGCGACTTCTCGCTGTTCATCGCGCTGTCGAGCGAGGTGTGCAGCAGGATGTAAAGGTCACTGAAGTCCGGGGTATCCCGCAGTGTGCGGGTGAGGGCGTAGCCGTCCATCTCCGACATCTCGATATCGGACACCACCACGTTGATCTGTCGCGCAGTACCCTGCAGGTCGAGCAAAACGTCGATGGCCTCTTTGGCACTGCGCGCCGTGTGGCATTCGAGGCCGAGATTGCGCAAGGTAATGATCGACTGCTGCAGGGCAACCTGACTGTCATCGACAACCAGAATACGCGCCTTGCTCAGCAGTTCCGCATCCTCTTTGGCCAGCTCTGTGGACTGCACGACGATCTGCGCAGGGGCGATACCGTGGATCACCTTCTCGATGTCCAGTACCTGTACCAGCACGCCGTCGACCTGCGTGACCCCGGTGATGAACGACTTGCTGCTCGACCCGTAGGGTGGCGGACGGATATCGGTGGTCAGGCAATGCACAATCTTGCTCACGGCCTGAACGTGCAGGCCCTGCTTCGAGCGGCTGACATCCGTGACGATCAGGCAGCCACCGTCTGGATCGGCCAGCGGTCGCTCGCCGATCGCACGACTCAGGTCGATAACCGACAGTGACGAACCCCGTAACGTCGCGATACCTTTGACGTGTGGGTGCGATTCGGGAAGATGGGTCAGAGGCGGGCAGGGAATGATCTCGCTGACCTTGAGCAGGTTGATCGCCATCAGCTTGCCGCTGCGCAACGTGAAGAGGAGCAGCGAAAGTGAATCTGCTCGGACGTTCTTGGACATATGAACCTTCTGGCTGTAGGTGTTTCGTCGCCTGGTAGCGGCAAACAACTTTCTATGACAGGTTATCGACCCGAGGCGGGCTGGCTTGAGGATTTTTAACCGACAGCCGAGCGCGCCGTTCGCTTGCCATTGGACGTCGTTGCACTGCACCGTGGCGGGCCCGAGAAACTGGCTGCCCATGCGCCGATAGTGGCAGTCTGGCTTCGGTTGAGTCAAACCGGGGGAGGGCGGCAGATTGTCGCTCTCTGCATTCCCACAACCTGTGTAGCGGGTTCGCACGTCATAGTGCTTTGCCAGAAAGGCGCCCTGCGACAAAATACCGCAGCTATATATAGAAGAAGAGCTGCGACAAACTGACGCACCCTTCTATATATAGAAGGGCTTTGCATCCGGCCCCTGCAAAAAACGTCCTGTCGGTCGTGCATCTGCTGCCGCGCAGACCACCTGGCCGGCAAATGCGTCCGTATGGCTGGCCAATGCTTGAGTTGCCGAATCAGACAGATGATCATCGCGCACGCCTCGGCTCAGCCAGGCCGTCCACCCTCGTCCAGGTTGCTCACGCACGCTGCATGGCGTTGACCAACCCCTTGATCAGTTCAGTAAGGTATGTGAATGAGCGACAACACGTTGTACCTGAGACGCGAAAAGCGCTTTCTGGTTTTGCTGGGCATTATCTGCCTGGCCCTGATCGGCGGCGCCCTGTACATGCAGATCGCCTTGGGCGAAGCGCCTTGCCCGCTGTGCATTCTGCAGCGTTACGCACTGTTGTTCATCGCCATTTTTGCGTTCATCGGTGCCGCCATGCCCGGACGTCGCAGCGTCACGGTGTTTGAAACCCTGGTCACCCTCAGTGCCCTTGGCGGTATTGCTGCTGCCGGCCGGCATGTCTGGATCCTCGCCCATCCGTCCGACAGCTGCGGCATCGATGTGCTGCAGCCGATTGTCGATGGCCTGCCATTGGCTACACTGTTCCCTACAGGGTTTCAGGTCAGCGGTTTCTGCACGACGCCATATCCGCCGGTTCTCGGATTGTCACTCGCGCAATGGGCGCTGACGGCGTTTGTCCTGACTGCAGTTCTGGTACCGGCGTGCATCGTCCGCAATCGCCGCAAACCTTACTAACTACAGGGGCTTTCGCTAAAAACGCCCCGTGAATACGGGGCTTTTTTCAGGTGAAATGAGGCGTTTGCAGGACGATTGTTACGCGTATAGAGAATAACTGTTACAAAATTAGGCATAGTCATTAAAAATTTACGTATCTACAATCCCCGTCACTTGTCGTTCAGCTTGGCCGAACGATCAGCATTTTGAGGCTTGGAGCGTCCCCTGTGCACTCTGAACAGGCAGCGCAACGCTTGCCTCTGAGGGCGTATAATGGCCGCGTCGAAAGCGTCTGCCCGAAGTTTTGGGCAGTTCCAGCAACTCAAAAAACAAGAATCCATAGCTAAACCCGGACTTGTCGATACGCCGCTGTGCGTACTGGCGGCCCTTGTTCAATTCAAAAAAATTAGCCGGCACTGGCAGGGCGAAGTGTTGGCGGTCGAAACCCAACTGCACCGCGCAAGCTGCTTTTAGAGGTCGTGAAATGAGTAAAAAAAGGTACCCCAGGTTTTTTGGCTTCTTGGCCCTTTTCTGTATGCTTTTGCTCAGTGGATGCGATGGCGTACCTCTGCTCGATCCAAAAGGGCAGGTGGGTATCGAGCAGCGGAACCTGATCATAATCGCAACGTTGCTGATGCTGATTGTCGTGATCCCGGTCATCCTGATGACCCTGATCTTCGCCTGGAAGTATCGCGCGTCGAACAAGGCTGCCAAGTACACGCCGGACTGGTCTCACTCCACCAAGATCGAAATCGCAGTCTGGGGCGTACCCATGCTGTTGCTGGTCTTCCTGGGGTACATCACTTACGTCTCGACTCACTCGCTGGACCCTTACCGTCCGCTTGATTCGGACGTCAAGCCGATCACCATCCAGGCGATCTCGGTTGACTGGAAGTGGGTGTTCGTCTACCCGGACTACGGCATTGCCACGGTCAACAAGATCGTGTTCCCGGCCAAGACTCCGATCAACTTCCAGGTCACCTCGGACAGCGTGATGAACTCGTTCTTCATCCCGGGTCTGGGTGGTCAGATCTACGCGATGGCGGGCATGCACACCAAGCTGCACCTCATTGCCAACGAGAATCACGAATTCAACGGTATTTCGGCCAACTACAGTGGCGCAGGCTTTACCGGCATGAAGTTCAAGGCCATCGCTACCAGCCAGGCTGATTTCGACAGCTGGGTCAGCGAAGTCAAGAGCTCGCCCAAAAAGCTTGGCACGGCCGAATACGCCGAGTTGATCAAGCCGAGCGAACGCAACCCTGTCGAACTCTTTTCCTCGGTCACCCCGAACCTGTTCCAGATCGTCATCGACAAGTATGAAGGTATGAATCCAGGCAAGAAGGTTGTTGCTGGTGAGAAGGAAGTAGCCGGTGAGGCTGGTGCGGAAAAAGGCAAAAATTCAGCTGCTGGGGCAGAGGAGTAAACGATGTTTGGCAAATTAAGTCTGGAAGCGGTGCCGTTCCACGAGCCCATAGTCATGGTGACACTTGCCATGATCGCGCTCGGCGGCATTGCGGTTGTCGGGTTGATCACCTATTTCCGCAAGTGGACGTACTTGTGGTCTGAGTGGTTGACCTCTGTCGACCACAAGAAAATCGGTGTGATGTACATCGTCGTTGCCATGGTCATGCTGCTGCGCGGTTTTGCCGACGCGATCATGATGCGTACCCAACTGGCGATGGCCCAGAACGGTTCCGAAGGGTTCCTTCCGCCTGAGCACTATGACCAGATCTTCACCGCTCACGGTGTGATCATGATCATCTTCATGGCGATGCCGTTCTTCACGGGCCTGATGAACATCGTTCTGCCTCTGCAGATCGGCGCTCGCGACGTGGCGTTCCCGTTCCTGAACTCCCTGAGCTTCTGGCTGCTGGTCGCAGGTATGCTGCTGATCAACATCTCTCTGGGTGTCGGTGAGTTCGCCAAGACCGGCTGGGTCGCGTATCCACCTCTTTCCGGGTTGCAATACAGTCCTGGCGTAGGGGTCGACTACTACATCTGGGCGCTACAGTTATCCGGGTTAGGTACGACGCTGACGGGGGTCAACTTCCTCGTGACCGTTCTGAAAATGCGTACCCCTGGCATGAAGCTGATGGACATGCCGATCTTCACCTGGACCTGCACCTGGGCAAACATCCTGATCGTGGCTTCGTTCCCGATCCTGACCGCTACCCTGGCGTTCCTGACCCTTGACCGCTACCTGGACTTCCACATTTTCACGAACGAAATGGGCGGTAACCCCATGATGTACGTGAACCTGTTCTGGGCGTGGGGTCACCCTGAGGTGTACATCCTGATCCTGCCGGCCTTCGGCGTGTTCTCGGAAGTCATCTCCACGTTCTCCGGCAAGCGTTTGTTCGGCCACAAGTCGATGATCTTCGCCTCTGGTGCGATCTGTATCCTGGGCTTCATGGTCTGGCTGCACCACTTCTTCACCATGGGTGCGGGTGCCAACGTCAACGCCTTCTTCGGTCTGGCGACGATGCTGATTGCGATCCCGACGGGGGTGAAGCTGTTCAACTGGCTGTTCACCATGTATCAGGGCCGTCTGCGCTTCACTGCGCCGGTGCTCTGGACCCTGGGCTTCATGGTCACCTTCTCGATCGGCGGCATGACCGGCGTTCTGTTGGCGATCCCGGGTGCCGACTTCGTGCTGCACAACAGCCTGTTCGTAATCGCTCACTTCCACAACGTCATCATCGGCGGTGCGGTATTCGGTTACATCGCCGGCTTCGCGTTCTGGTTCCCTAAAGCGTTCGGTTTCACCCTGAACGAGAAGTGGGGCAAGGCAGCGTTCTGGTTCTGGATCGTCGGCTTCTTCGTCGCATTCATGCCGCTGTACGCGCTGGGCTTCCTGGGCATGACCCGTCGTCTGAACGCTACTGACATGCCAGAGTGGAACATCTACCTGGACGTCGCGCTGTTCGGTGCCGTGTTGATCGCCATGGGTATCGCTTCGCAGCTGATCCAGCTGTTCGTGAGTATCCGTGACCGCGACAACAACCGCGATCTGACCGGTGACCCATGGAATGGCCATACCCTGGAATGGTCCACTTCTTCGCCTCCACCGTTCTACAACTTTGCCGAGCTGCCAAAAGCTGACGACATCGACCCGTTCACCGATGCAAAACGTGCCGGTACCGCTTACAAGGTTCCTGCCCGCTACTCGGCGATCCACATGCCTAACAACACGGCTACCGGCCTGTACATGGGTATGTTGCTGACGGTCTTCGGCTTCGCATTCATCTGGCACATCTGGTGGCTGGTAGGCGCAAGCCTGGTTGCGACCATTGCTGTCTTCGTTGCTCACGCCATGCGTGACGACCAGGGCTACATGGTGCCTGCTGAAGATGTAGCGCGTATTGAAGGTGAGCATCACAAGGTCCTGGCGGCCAACGGTGCATACACTCCTGTCAAGTCCTCGCTGGAACAGGTTTAAACAATGTCAAATATTGCAATCAACTCCGGAGCCCACGATCACGGTCACGACCATGATCATGGGCATGACGATCACCACGACAGCGGTGGCATGACGGTCTACGGCTTCTGGCTGTACCTGATGACCGACTGCGTGTTGTTCGCCTCGTTCTTCGCGGTGTACGCCGTGATGGTCAACAGTGTCGCGGGCGGTCCTTCGGGCCAGGACATCTTCCTGCTGCCATTCGTGGCAGTGGAAACCGCGTTCCTGTTGGTCAGTAGTATCACTTATGGCTTCGCCATGCTGGCACTGTACAAGGGCAATAAAAGCCAGGTACTGGGTTGGCTGGCACTGACCTTTCTGTGCGGTGCTGCCTTTATCGGCATGGAAATCTATGAGTTCCATCACCTGATCGAAGAGGGCTTCGGTCCTAGCCGCAGCGGCTTCCTGTCAGCGTTCTTCGCGCTGGTAGGCCTGCACGGCGCCCACGTGACCAGCGGTCTGATCTGGATGGCGATCATGATGTTCCAGGTCCAGAAAAAGGGCCTGACCAACACCAACAAGACGCGCCTGAGCTGCCTGAGCCTGTTCTGGCACTTCCTGGACGTTGTCTGGATCGGCGTGTTCACCGTTGTCTATCTGATGGGAGCTTTGTAATGTCAAATTCGCATCACTCCGCTGAAGACAATAGTCACGGCTCAGTGAAGTCGTACGTCATCGGTTTCGTACTGTCGATCATCCTGACCGCCATTCCGTTTGCCCTGGTGATGTCACCTTCACTGCCGAAGGACATGACGATCGCAATCGTTCTAGTCTTCGCGATCATCCAGATTCTGGTGCACCTGCATTACTTCCTGCATCTGGACTTCACGAGCGTGCAACGTAACAACGTGATGGCCTTCGCCTTTACCACGATGGTTATCGTCCTGCTGGTCGGCTTGTCGCTGTGGATCATTTTCAGCGTCCACCGCGAAATGATGGCGCATTGAGGAATACCAGATGTCACTGAAGCACTTTATCCAAATCACCAAGCCGGGGATCATTTTCGGTAACGTGCTTTCGGTGGCAGGTGGCTTTTTTCTGGCTTCCAAGGGAAATATCGATTTCGGCGTTTTCCTTGCGGCGGTCATCGGTACTTCCCTGGTCGTTGCGTCCGGTTGTGTGTTCAATAACTGCATCGATCGCGATATCGATCAGCGAATGGAAAGAACCCGTAACCGGGTTCTGGTGCAGGGCCTGGTTTCACTGAAACTGGCGCTGCTCTACGCAACCCTGCTCGGTATCGCAGGCGTTGGCCTGCTGTACACCGAGGCCAATCCGTTGGCCGCACTGTTTGCAGTGATCGGGTTCGTGATCTACGTCGGCCTTTACAGCCTGTACCTGAAACGCAGATCCGTTCACGGCACGCTGGTGGGCAGTCTTTCGGGGGCCATGCCGCCGGTGATTGGCTACTGCGCAGTGAGCAACAGCTTCGACTTTGCGGCCCTGACGCTACTGGTGATGTTCAGCCTGTGGCAGATGCCGCATTCGTATGCGATCGCCATCTTCCGCTTCAATGATTACCGTGCTGCGAAGATTCCGGTTCTGCCGGTCAAGCGCGGCATTCTGGTTACCAAGCGCCACATCATGCTCTACATCCTGGCGTTCCTCGTAGCGACCCTGATGTTGACCGTCGGTGGCTACGCGGGCCTCAACTACCTGGCTGTCGCAGCGGGTATGGGCATGTACTGGCTGTACATGGCCTGGAAGGGCTACAAGGCCGTTGACGATACTGTCTGGGCTCGCAAGCTGTTCGTGTTTTCGATCTTCACCATTACTGCCTTGAGCGTGATGATGTCGGTCGACTTTCAGGTGACGAAAGAATTGCTGGTGACTTACGCCTTCTGATTTCACTTGATACGCGATATGAAAAAACCCCGTCCTGCGAAGAACGGGGTTTTTTTTGGGTGTCGATCTACACTGGATGAAAGGCAGGGTATGCCGACAGTTTTTCGGCGGCTGTAAACGCCTGTTTGCAGGGCGTTTTTGACCTTTCATGGAAAATCAGGAGCGCTTGCCGCATGATGTGCCGTTTTCAAGCGACCTGTTACGGATATCCGGTTTCCGAGCCCGCCAGGGCTGATCATGATTATGGCTGCTACCCATGATGTCTTCAGAAAGTCAGAACCCCACGCCCAGCCCTTTGGTTTCCATCATTGCCCCTTGCTACAACGCCGAGCGATTTCTCGAGGTCGCGATTCAGAGCATCTTTGCTCAGGACTACGAGAACTTCGAGGTCATCATCGTTGACGATGGCTCGACCGACAACAGCATCGCGATGCTTGAGTCCCTGCAGCAACGCTATCCTTTCCAGCTTTATCGCCAGGCCAATCAGGGCGTCAGTGCTGCCCTCAACCATGGTCTGCGTTACGCCAAAGGCGTTTACCTCTCCACGCCGGACCTGGATGACATCATGCTTCCCTCCTCGGTGCGGATTCGTGCCGAGTATCTGGACAATCACCCTGCAGTAGGCTGTGTCGGCGCATTGGTCAGCTACATGGATGGCGACGGCAAGGAAATCAAACGTCAGTCTCGCGATCACATCGAGCGGCTGACGTTCGATGACATATTGCGCGACGCGGTGGTCGTCGGCGCGCCGGTCGCTCTGTACCGCATGAAGGCCATCAAGGATGCGAACGGCTATGACCCGCAGATAAAGGTTCAGGATTTTCAGGCAACACTGAAAATCGCTCATCTGGGCTATGAAATTCATGTGCTCCCCGAGATCGTCACACGCTATCGGCGGCACCCGAACAACCTTTCGCGCAAGTACAAGGTGTTGCTTGAGGCTGACCTGAAGAGCATCGAGCCTTATCGGGATCATCGCGAATACCAGAGCGGTCGCACTCAGGCCATCAACAAGGCCTTGAAATACGCTGCGGTCGCGGACAAGCGATATGCCTGGAGTCTGTTGTTTTCCATCCCGTGGAGGCAGATCAACAGAACGACCTTGCGGCGCTGCAAGCGTTTGCTCCTGAGCTATCGGTGAGCGCGGCCTGACTGTGCAAAAAAACATGTGATTGAAGATATGAAATTCATCGAGCTGTTAAAAAACAGAAAAATACGCAAGCAGCTGCGCAAACTCGACAAACTGGAGAGGCTTGCGCAGAAGATCAGACTGCAATACCCGCGAGCCGAAGTGGGTGTAGGCACGTACGGCGCGCCGGATATCGTCGAGTTTGGTGATGACTCCGTGCTGCGCGTAGGGTCCTACACTTCGATTGCTGAAGGGGTGAGGATTCTGCTGGGTGGTGAGCACCGCACAGACTGGATCACGACCTATCCATTTCCCGCAATGGTCGAGCAATTGGCAGATATCAAGGATTACTCCCCCAGCAAGGGTGATGTCACCATTGGCAGTGACTGCTGGATCTGCGCCAACGCGCTCATCGTGTCAGGCGTCACGATCGGTCACGGTGCAATCGTCGGTGCTGGTGCGATGGTTGTACGCGATGTCGCCCCCTATTCGGTTGTCGGTGGTAATCCGTGCAAATTCATCCGTTGGCGCTTTGAAGAGGATGTTCGTCAACTGCTGCTGCAGACGGCCTGGTGGGACTGGCCCATGGAGGAAGTCAAATCCGTGGCACGGACCTTGTGCAGCTCGGACATGGACGCCTTCCTCTCATACGTTCTCCAGCGCCAGGCCACATCACGGCCATTGGGCAACTGACTGGCCGCAAAAGCGCCTGTGCGTTCGGACCTGCTTCAGAAATGCCATGTCGGTTTGCATTTATTTCGAGCCTCATGGCCCGAATGATCTGGCAGAATAAGGCATTGGCCTGACTCGACCAGGCAGTCGCTAAAATGATAGAGGGCGTTATGAGTCAAGAAAGCATCAACTGGGACACTCTGGGTTTTGATTACATCAAGACCGACAAGCGCTACCTTTCTCATTGGCGCGACGGTGCCTGGGATCAGGGCTCACTGACCGAGGACAACACGCTGCATATCAGCGAAGGGTCGACCGCGCTGCATTATGGTCAGCAGTGCTTCGAGGGGCTCAAGGCCTACCGCTGCAAGGATGGCTCGATCAATCTGTTCCGTCCCGATCAGAACGCCCAGCGCATGCAGCGCAGCTGCTCCCGCCTGTTGATGCCCCATGTCCCGACCGATGTGTTCATTGAAGCCTGCAAGCAAGTGGTCAAGGCCAACGAACGCTTCATCCCGCCTTACGGTTCCGGCGGTGCGCTGTACCTGCGCCCGTTCGTCATCGGTGTGGGTGACAACATCGGTGTGCGCACGGCGCCTGAGTTCATCTTCTCGATTTTCTGCATTCCGGTGGGCGCTTATTTCAAGGGTGGCCTGAAGCCGAACAATTTCGTCATCTCCGGCTACGACCGCGCTGCGCCCAACGGTACAGGCGCGGCCAAGGTCGGCGGTAACTATGCTGCCAGCCTGATGCCTGGTTCTGAAGCCAAGAAGCACAGCTTTGCAGATTGCATCTATCTCGATCCGCAGACCCACTCCAAGATCGAGGAAGTGGGTTCGGCCAACTTCTTTGCCATCACCAAGGACGATGTGTTCCTGACGCCCAAGTCACCATCGGTGCTGCCGGGGATCACCCGCCTGTCGTTGATCGAACTGGCGAAATCCCGCCTGGGCCTTACGGTCGAAGAGGGGGATGTATTCATCGACCAGCTCGGCGAGTTCAAGGAAGCGGGCGCATGCGGTACGGCTGCGGTCATTACTCCGATCGGCGGGATTTCCTACAAGGACAACCTGCACGTGTTCTACAGCCAGACCGAAGTCGGTCCTGTGACTCAGCGTCTGTACAAGGAGCTGACCGGCGTTCAGTCCGGTGACATCGAGGCGCCAGCCGGCTGGATCGTCAAGGTCTGATGAGCTGACCCGGATCGTTCCAGCGTCGAACGCTGGAACGATCCTCGACCCAATGCTCAGGCTTCAGGTGTTTTCCCTTCCTCAAGCGGCTCCTTCGCCGGCCCCAGCACGATCGCCAGATGCCGCAAGTCGTCGACCTCCAGGCCATAGCTTTTGCCTGACGGGCTCTGTGTGACCGTTCCCAACGCATACACCGTGAAAAACTTCACGTCCTCCGCATGGCTCAGCAGCTCACTGATGTAGCGGCTGGAGCGATAGGCCTGCATCTGCGCGGGCGACACGTAGAGCGTCACCAGTTTGCCGTCAAGACGGTCGAAGAACCTGAACTTGAAACCCAGCCCGTAACGCTGCTCGACCAGACCACCTCCGAACAGCACCCGGCCGTTATCGCCTGATTGCGCGTATTTGATATGGCGAAAATACGAGCGCAGCGACACTTCTCCCTGGCCCGGAATTTTCAGCTTCAGCAGCTTGAAGTCTTCCAGTGACAGCTCTGCCTTGGCCTGCCGATAGCTGTCCACCAGCCGCTCGAGGTTATTGGTGCGTGTTTCGCTGTAGCGAGCAGTCGGCGGCTTGGCAGGTTCTGTGACCGGAAGCGTTGCAGCAGGGCGCTGAGCGCCAGCATCGGGTCTTTCCGGGCCGGACGCGTCTTTGGTCGGCGCTTTGATGACCGGGTCGAAGATATCGATGTAATCGTCCAGCTTGCGTTTGGCCTTGCGCAGGCGTGTCTGGACATCGGTTTCTTCGACCGGATCGTTCGGTTCTTCCTCTGCTTCTGCGCGCTCATCCACCCATTCGCAGCCCGAGTGATGGTCGTAATGCGGGTTGGCGCGAAAGTGCGCGGCGACGAAGGTCGGGTTGTCCTGTGGCTTCACGTCATAGCGAACCCCGGTAACCTTCGCGCCTATTGCCCTGCACGCCTCGGTCGAGCAGAGAAACTCGAAGCGTGCGCGTGGCGGCTCCTGAGAGAAGTATTCGCGTCGGGCAGCGGCGATCGACAGCTCCTGCTGCAGTTCCACACAGTACGCACGGGTGATGGGTTTGCTGGGCTTCATGCTCGTTTGGCTGCCTTCCAGTGAAAGTTGCCTTAACACGCTATTTCACCCGGACACGCCTTGCAACCATTACACAGCAAGACGTCGAAGGCAGTGCCCGGCAAAACCGCTTCACACTCACTCGGCGGGCACTGCCAGCCATTCTCCCAGCGCCTGCTGATACTCGCCGGTGGCCTTGCTCAGGTGCAGCCATTGGTCCACGTAGCCTTTCCAGGTGACATCGTCGCGTGGCAACAGGTAGGCCTTTTCGCCGTATTGCATGGACCGGGTCGGATTGACCGCACACAGGCCGGGCATGCGTTTCTGCTGGTAGAGCGCTTCGGAAGCATCGGTGATCATCACGTCAGCTTTCTTGTCCAGCAGCTCCTGGAAGATGGTCTTGTTGTCGTGAAATGCCAGGGACGCCTTTGGCAGATGAGCGCGAGCGAAGGCTTCATTGGTGCCACCGGCGGGTTCAATCAGGCGCACAGAGGGCTGGTTGATCTGCTCGACAGTCTGATACAGAGCCTGATCGGCGCAGCGGACCAGCGGGATTTTGCCATCGACGTCCAGCGTGTTGCTGAAAAACGCTTTTTTCTGGCGTTCCAGACTCACCGAGATGCCGCCCATACCGATGTCGCATTTACCGGCCACCATGTCCGGCATCAGGTTTTTCCACGTCGTGGGTACCCATTGCACATTCACCCCCAGGCTCTTGGCCAGTGAACGGGCCATGGTGATATCGATGCCTTCGTACTCACCGTCTTCGCGCAGCAGGGTGTAGGGCTTGTAGTCGCCAGTGGTGCAGACAGCCAACTGGCCAGCTTGCAGCACCTTGTCCAGATGCGAGGTGTAGTCCTGAGCCTGAGCCATGCCTGTGATACCCAGCAGCAGGGCGGTCAGGGCGCTGTATTTAAGATTCATCATGAGTCTGGATGCTCTCAGCGGTGCAGTCGGTTTTATTGGAGTCGACAGATTGCTTCATTTGTCAGGTCGATGTGAAGCTGTAATCAAAACATGCCGTTGGCCGGGGGAGGGTAAATCAGGGGTTGAACATTTCGTAAAAAAGCGTAATGTTGTGCCCCATGATTCTTGAGCAAATCAAAGCGGTCGGCAATGACACTCGCATGTTGATCATGGAGTGGCTGAAAAACCCGCAAGCCCATTTCCCTCCCCAGGACCACGGTGATCCGGCGATAGGCGTGTGTGTGTCGCACATTCAGGCCAAGGCCAACCTGTCGGCTTCTACCGCGTCTGCGCATCTGGCCATCCTGCAACGTGCTGGGCTGGTTCAGGCAACGAGGATTGGCAAGTGGACCTATTTTCGCCGTGACGAGCAGGCCATCGATCGGTTTGCCGACAGGCTCAAGAAAGAACTCTAGGCTTTGAGCGCTACTTATACATTTCGTCATTTTGCGTAATGTTGAATTGATAGGAGATTGACCATGAGCAACACAACCATCTACGTGCAGGCTGGCGGCGGCTACGATCAGGTCAGCGTGGGCGAAAGCGAAGTGCTTGCACCGAAAGCCGGTGAGATCACTGTGCGTCTGCACGCCAACTCGCTCAACTATCACGACTTCGCGGTCGTCACCGGCATGTGGGCACCGACGGAAAAACGCATTCCCATGGCCGATGGTGCAGGCGTAGTCACCGCAGTAGGCGAGGGCGTCAGCGAGTTCGCGGTTGGCGACTCCGTGGTCAGCACGTTCTTCCCGGAATGGATCAGTGGCGAGCCGCTGGTTGAAGGTTTTGTCACAGTGCCGGGTGATGGCGTCGACGGTTATGCCCGCGAGCAGGTCACTGCCCGTGCCACCTCGTTCACCCTTGCGCCAAAGGGCTACAGCCATGCCGAAGCGTCCACGCTGACCACCGCTGGCCTGACCGCGTGGCGTGCGCTGATGGTCGATGACGCGTTGAAAGCCGGCGATACCGTTCTGGTGCAGGGCACTGGCGGTGTATCGATTTTCGCGTTGCAGTTCGCCAAGATGGTCGGTGCGACCGTTATCGCCACGTCGTCGAGTGATGAAAAACTGGAGCGTCTGCAAGCCATGGGCGCCGACCACCTGATCAACTACCGCAAGGACAGCAACTGGGGCGAGACTGCCCGCAAGCTGACCGGCGGCCGTGGTGTGGATCACATCATCGATGTGGGCGGTCCATCGACCCTGCAGCACTCCATGAATGCGGCACGGGTCGCTGGCCACATCTCGGTCATCGGCATTCTGAGCGGTGTTGCCGGTCAACTGGAGTTCGTGCCGGCGCTGGTCAAACAACTGCGCATGCAGGGCGTGCTGGTCGGCAGTCGCACCCAGCAACAGGACATGATCCGCGCCATTGATGCCAACGGCATGCGTCCGGTCATGGACCGTTCCTTCCCGATGACCGACATCGTCGAAGCGTTCCGTTATCAGGAAACCAATCAGCATTTCGGCAAGATCTGCCTGGATATCTGATCCGCAACACTGTGCTGTTAACTGGGCACGGTGAACAGCGCTGGCCTGCCGACCCTGGTGTCGGCAGGCCAGTCGTGATGTTTTGCATTACTTTCCCCGGCGATCCCCGTTCATTTCCTTGCATCAAGTTCGCAGGTCTGTGGTCACATCCTCTGTGGCATGAAAGACGTTCGTGCTGTGCAGCCTCCGCGCTGCCTGGTGCCACGTTCAATTCGATTATCAGATCAGGGACGCATTGAAATTATGAAACCTCATCTTTTGCTAGGTCTGCTTGGCGTTTTCTCTTTCGGTGTTCAGGCTGCATCGCTGGACGTTCCAATCAATCTGGTCAGCGCTGATGGCGCGCCCAAACCTGTTGGCAGCGTTACGGTGAGCGAAACGCAATACGGCTTGCTGTTCACTCCGAATCTGAAAGAGCTGCCTGCTGGCATCCACGGTTTTCATGTGCATGAAAACGGCAGTTGCGAAGCGGGTACCAAAGACGGCAAGAAGGTTGCAGCCCTCGCGGCAGGCGGTCACTTTGACCCGGCCAAGACCGGCAAGCATCTGGGGCCTTACGCCGATGGCCATCTAGGCGATCTGCCTGCGCTGTACGTGGCTGCTGACGGCACTGCGAGTTATCCGGTGCTTGCCCCACGCCTGAAGAAGCTCTCGGAAGTCAAAGGCCACGCGCTGATGGTTCACGCCGGCGGCGACAACCATTCCGACCACCCCGCACCTCTGGGCGGTGGCGGTGATCGTGCTGCCTGCGGCGTGATCTGATGCCGTGTGCCTGCATCCGTTTCGGGTGCAGGCACGCCAATGGTTACAGCTTTCTCGCGTGAGTGAGACGGGCGCTACACCGTTCTCTCCACGACGCGGCGCAGAGCAATCACGCGTGTTTGAGCGCATCCCCATGATGCATCGCCGAATGACCGGTCTTGTCGCTTTTCACTTCGTACTGCGGATCGTCCTTTGAAGCGGGCCGATGTTTGCCCATGAACTCCACGTCCTGCACATGTACTTTGGTGACTTTGCCATGCACCTGGCCTGCCTCGGAGTTCCAGTGTACGGCGTCACCAACTTTGAATGCGGTGGTCATTCAGATGTCCTCGAGTGGGGAGCGACTGATCTGCAGCATTCGCTCGGTACTGTTCGGAGTGTTCGGCGGGGGAAGAATTCACTGTATTTGATCGGGTGGTTGGCCTTTATCTTGCTCATGTATCCGCAGTCCGTTACCAAGGAAGTGCTGACATGATGAAGTGGCTTACAGGCGCCCAGATTACCAATGATCAACCCCGGGCTGTTGCTGACGGCGTCTTGCAACACGGTCGCGCATTGTCCGAGGCGAAAGGGGGAATGGCTGATCCTATTGCCTGCATGATCACGGAGAACGATCTATTGATTGGCGGCGCCACAGGCCGAACCGAGTTTCAGCGGCTGTTTGTGAGTTATCTCTGGATCGATGCCGGGTCGCGCGGAAAAGGGCTCGGGGCGCAGACGTTGCACAGGCTTGAGGCATTGGCCATCGAGCGAGGCTGCACTGACGCTCTGATCGAAACGCTGGATGACGATATCGCCAGATGGTACGCGCGTTGCGGTTACGTGCCGATCGCATGCCTTCCACGCTACTGTGGCCCCTGGAGCCGGCACACGCTGTTGAAGTCGTTCGGTGCACAGGAGCGCATGTGAAAGAAGTACGATGGGCGTTGCCATCGCCCGGCACACCGCCTGCTTGCCGTGAACTTCAATCTTCGCGCAACACCGCCAGCCTGCGCAGGATCTTCAGCACGTAGCCTTTTTCAATCATCGCGCCATGGTGTCCATCGCAAAAACGCTCGCCTCTGATGCAGTACGTCAGCAGCGTTTGCATATCAGCGAGGTTTGCCTGGGCGATATAGATGTCGTCATTGAGCATGTCCGCCGCGCCATGATTAAGGTAATCAATGTCACACCAGCAGTCTTTGGCCACCGCGCGATAAAACGCTTCGACTGCCGGAAAGTAGTCTGGCCAATAGGTGTTTTCCTTGATGATATAAGTCTTGATCGCCACGCCGTCTGGGTACAGCAGTGGCAGGTAGGAGAGTAACTGGTCAATATCGTCGGCCGCCGGCGAGGGTTCATCAGGCAAACGTGTTTCGCTTGAGGGATGTGGCAGAAATGTCCTGACCTGTCTTGGCGTATGTTCGGCCACATAAATATCAAACGCCCATACTTGCCCGGCCGTCAGTCGCTGGTCTTTGTAGTGCTGCACATATTCTTGATAGCGTTGAAACGCGTCCGATTGCGCGCCGTCGGCAAACAGCGAAGCAATAGCAGCGGATTGAGTCAGCCAATAAACATTCGGCGAGCTTTCGGCTTTTGACGTAACGATGTCGATTGCCGCTGACTGCAGCTCTCTGGCCAACTGCCGTCCTGTTTCACGGCATGACTCGTCCTGACTGGCTGGATCAGCCTGTTCCGTTTGCGCAACGTAGGCGTGGTAGCGGGCTCGCAGCGGTTCGTCCTGTTGCCTCAATGGGGGGCAGGCAGGTGGCTGCAGACGCAGTGGTTCCGGCTCTTTATAGACTGGCAGCCAAGCCAGATTTTCCTGCACGCGTGACATGGATTCTTGCTGATCGACAGGCTGCGCAGGCGGCAACCGATCAGACTGCTGCCCCTTGGGCTTTCCGTCGAAGCGCGCTTTCAGGCGCATCAGCAGCTTGATCATATGAGCACTCCAGTGCATCGCCTCGATTTAAAAGGGGATTCTCGCATCATTATTCTGGTGGAAATCTCGGCATGGAAAACATCTTTAGCGCGTCCGCTGGCGCTACGTCGGTCCATGAACTGCAGATCGTCACCGAGATGATGGGGCGTATCGGACAGCTGCCGAAGCTCTGACACGACGCTCGGGCCTGTTGCAAGGACAGGCCCGGGTTCGATGCGCAGGCAAACGAGGCGGACAATGGGTAAATCCGAGCCTTGGCCTAAGCGCATTCCACCCGGTTGCGGCCCAGACGCTTGGCCTGATAAAGCGCCTTGTCTGCACGCTGAATGAGGCTGGCAGCCGATTCTCCGGCGCTGAGCTCTGCAACGCCCAGTGAAATGGTCACCGACCCTGTTTCCGGGATCACCAGGCTTTCAACGCTCTTGCGAATGCGCTCCGCGAGTTCGGCCGCCTGTTTCAACGAGCTGTCGGGCACCAGGATCAGAAACTCTTCTCCTCCCCATCGAGCGGCGACGTCCAGCAGGCGGATACGCTGTTTGAGGATGGCCGCAACGCTGGTGATTACGCTATCGCCGGCAGGATGGCCATACCGGTCGTTGACCGCCTTGAAATGATCGATATCGCAGATGATCAGGCTGAACGGCTTGCCCGACATACTCACCGCAGGTATCTGTCGCTCAAGCGTATGCTCGGCTGAGCGACGGTTATCCAGCCCGGTCAGCGGATCGCTGTGAGCAATCTCCAGCAACTTTTGTTCACGGCCCAGGCGCGTGGTCACATCCTGGCTGATGCTGACATAGTGGGTGATTGCGCCCTCCAGGTTACACAGCGGCGAAATGCTGTGTTCCGCATAAAACAGCGAGCCATCCTTGCGCTTGTTAATGAAGGTCGTGCGAAGCGGGGCGCCACTCTTCAGCGCTTCCTTGAATTGCGCATAGAACGCCTCATCGTGTTTTCCAGAGCTCAGCATCCGCGGGTTTTCGCCGAGGATTTCGCTGCTGCTGTAGCCAGTAATCTGCTGAAAGGCTTCATTGGCAAACACGATGGTGGAATTGCAGTCGGTGATGATTATCGGATCAAGCGCAGCGTTCAGTGCCTGCGCCAGCAGGTGTTGCTCACGCTCGGCGCGGATGCGCGGGCTGATGTTCTGCTGCACAGAGACAAAGTTGCACACCGTACCTGCATCGTCGCGCACGGGAGAAATTTTCCACTCGACGATGTAAGGACTTCCGTCCGCGCGGTAGTTGACTGTCGACCCTTCGAAAAAAAGAATTTCGCTCAGGCATTCGCGCATCCGCTCGATCACTTGAGGATCGGTGTCCGGGCCTTGCAGGATCCGTGGCGAGGCACCGATCAATGCCTCGGCCGTGTAGCCGGTCATGGAGCAGAAGGCCGGATTGACGTACACAATGAAGGGACCGCCATTGGCCAGATTGGCGTCGGTGATCAATACGGCATTGAATGACTGTTCAACAACTGCTTCAAGCAAGGCAAGACGCTGGCTGGATGAGGTCATCTGATTTCCTGTCGAGTGATCCGTTAATTGATCGCGGCTCTGATCAGATAATGTGTGACGCAATGCCGGTTGGACAATGGATGCCGTGAGTTGGACCGCAGGCACTGAGCACTGGTTGCACTGGCACTATATCCACATGAATAAACGGGTGCATGACGCCCATCACGACGGTATTCAGTACGCTGCGCAGAGCTTCCTGGATCAGTTACCAGATCATTGGCAAGATTTTACAGGTAGAGACCCATTACAAGACAGCATGCTCACGTTCAGGCTGCGCAATGGCCGGGAGTCATTCCGGCCCATCACCGTCGGCGTAAATCAGGCAGTGCATTCGGCAGCGGACTTGATGATATGCAGCAGTGCCTCTGAGCGCATCGGCCTGTTCAGCAGATAGCCCTGAAAGTAAGGGCAGCCCATTTTGCGCAGCAGGTTGTATTGTTCCGCTGTCTCCACGCCTTCCGCGGTGATATCCAGATTCAGCGCTCGGCCCAGCGACAGGATGCTGCTGACAATGGCTTCGCTGCGCTCATACGTCATCATTCGGGACACGAAGGACCGATCGATCTTCACCGCATCGATCGGGTAGCGGTCGATGTAGCCGAGCGAGCTGTAACCCGTGCCGAAGTCATCCAGCGCCACTCGCACGCCAAGCTGCCTGATCTGTCGGAGAATCTCCGCGATCGCGTCAGGCTGATAGAGAAACACCGATTCGGTGACCTCGATCTGAAGCTGGCCCGCAGGCAGGCCGGTGGCGGCGATGATCCGAGTCACCTGATCGACGAATCCAGGGTGGCTCAACTCTTTCCCGGACACATTGACGTTGAGCCTCAGGTCCAGGTGAGAGAACTCCTTGCGCCAGGCCTGCACTTCGCTACACGCCTGATGCATGACCCAGGCCCCCAGCTCATGAATGATCCCGAGGTCTTCGGCAATCGGGATGAACGCATCGGGAGAAATGATGCCCATGGTGGCATGGTTCCATCTGACCAGGGCTTCGACCCCGACCAGGTGTTCACAGTTACCGCTGTAGATCGGCTGATAAAAGACCAGGAAGTCCTTGTCTTCCAGTGCCTGGCGCAGCGCGTTCTGAATCACCAGCGTATCGATCGCCGCCTCGCGCATCGAGGTGTTGAAGATGCTCCAGCGCCCTCTGCCCTGTTTTTTCGCGGAGTACATGGCCACATCGGCATCACGCAGCAACTCTTCGGGCTTGGTATGGCTTTCACCTGCGGTGACAATGCCGATGCTGCACGAGATGAAAATGTCCTGGCCTTCGATCTGTATTGCCGTGTGCAATTGACTGACGATACGTTCAGCCATTTTTACGGCAGTCTCAGGCTGATCCTTACCCATCAGCAGGATCGCAAATTCGTCGCCGCCGATTCGTGCCAACACGTCATTCGAGCGGACGCAGGTCTGCAATCGGTTCGCGACCGCCTTGAGCAACTTGTCACCGGCCAGGTGCCCCATGCTGTCGTTGACCACCTTGAAGCCGTCCAGGTCCAGAAACAGTACCGTTGCCCGTTCGTAACGAGAATCACGGGTTGCAAATGTCGTGGTCAACTCGTTCATCAGGTAAGCGCGGTTGAACAGCGAGGTCAGCTCATCGTGGAAAGCGATATAGGTCAGCTCTTCGGAAATGCGTTCGCGTTCCTCCAGCCGGCTCTGTAGCGCAAGCTTTTCCTCCCACTCCAGCCGAGCTCGCTGAGCCAGTTGCTGAGACTCCTTGCGCTCGGTGATATCGCGCTGCACGGACACCCAGTGGGTGAACCAGCCTTTTTCGTTGGCCACCGGCACAATGCTCAGCTCGACCCAGAACTGACTGCCATCCTTGCGGGTGTTGAGCAGTTCGACCTCGACCGGTCGCCAGTGACTGAGCGCCTCGCGAATAACGTCCAGCGTTGCCCGACTGGTGTCCTCACACTGCAGGATCCGGGGCGTGCGGCCTATGACTTCCTCTTCAGTGAAGCCGGTGATCGCCAGGAACGCAGGGTTGCAATAGACGATACGCGGGCCGGGCAGATCGATGGGTTCCGCTTCGGTGATAAGAATCGCGTCATTGGCGTTGATGACAACCGATTCAAGCAAGCGCAGGCGTTCGAACGAAGTCACCAGCGGGTTGTTGGCCTCGGGATCACGCCCCGGTTGCAGGTAAGTGCGAATATGAACCGCCTGGGCCTGCAGCGCGTAGCGTTGCGCTGCGCTCAGCACCGTTGCGTCATCGCTGTTGCTCAACAGCATTGCGCCGAGCAACTCATGCCTGAAGCCACGGATAGCGACGTAGATCAGCGTCGCCCCCGTGTTGGTTTCCATCGCATTCGCCGGGCTGTCCTGACCGACCAGCACCACGTCGCCATACGACGAGATCATCCTCAACCATGCCTCACCCGCTTGGGGCAGGCTTGGACCAAAGGTGACCAACTGCTCCCAGCCTGTAGCGCTGGATACCATCAGCAAACCGGCGGTGCACGAGGCGGAGTGAGCAGCGGCCTGCAATACCTTGGCAACATCTTCAATATTCGTCGGTATGACGTGGTCGTGCTCATAGCCCTGTGGGTTCATCGATCACTATTCCTGAGTGGCGCGCATGTGTGGCCCGGATCATGTTTGGCAGCGCATAAGCGGTGGATCCGTCCTGTGGACCTCTTCCAGCTGCGCGGAGACATGGCCTGGTTGATTGAGCAGTTTTCAGCTGCGACTACGTACAGACTTGAAGTTGCTCACGACGTTTGGTCGAGGCGACGACTGACCCATTGCCTAACAAGCCAGGCTGTCATTCACCGGCGAATCTGCAGTAGGGGTTCATGTGTTAATACAGCGAATACGAGATGATAGTTAAGTGCCATTACGTACTAATGGCTAGGACAGGGCTGGTTTGAAAAGGTTGCATGGGACGGTAGATGCCTGGATAGACTGATCGATACGCCTTGTTTCAGTGTGTTCTGGTTTACGGTTTTTATACGTACGTGCAAGTCCACCCATGCGATGGTCTGTCAGATTCACGGTCCTCACGACTGGTAACACAGACGCGCATCGGCAGGTGTCGAGGAAACCTTTTTAGGGCTATGATCTGGTCGTTGAGGTTCATATTGAATATGCCGATAAGGAGGATTCATGCCCAGATCTCCAGAAAACATACTGTCTGAAGAAGCTATTCAGGAGCTGGAAGCCCAGATCCCGGCTAAAGCGTCCATCGCAACCAGAATGGCTTATGAGAAGGCAAAATCGTCCGGGCAGACAGTGTTGTTGTCCAAAGGAGGATTTATCGTCGCCGAATGTGCGGACGGCACGGAGAAAGTCGTGTGTGCCTCGAAGCCGAGACGCAAGGTAACGACCGGCTCTTTCAGGATCGGCCCAGGGTCCACTACCAGTGCCCGTACCTAGGCTACGTGTCTTTGCCGGCCCCAACGGTTCAGGCAAAAGCACCATCAAACGCATACTTCATCCTGACCTGATTTACATTTACGTCAATGCTGACGACCTTGAGCGTGAGGTGGGTGACAACGGGTTTCTGGATCTTTCTTCCTTTTCGATTGACGCTGACCAGCAGGCTTTCCGGACGTTTTTTTCGTCCCACCCCCTCATTGAAAGAGAGCAGTTGGCTTGCCAGGCTGAGCATTTCGTCCTCACCGCCCAATCGCTATTGATTGAAGGCATTACCTTCACGTCCTACCACGCCTCGGTGGTTGCTGACTTCATCAGGCATCAATTGCTTGATCAGTCCGCCAGCTTCACGTTTGAGACGGTCATGTCAGATCGTTCCAAAGTGGAGTTCATCAAAAAAGCCAAGGCAATGGGATACCGGACCTATTTATATTTTGTCGCTACCGAAAACCCGAGTATCAATATCAACCGGATCGCGATTCGTGTTGGCGAGGGCGGGCATAATGTCACACCGGAGAAAGTGCATACTCGTTATCACAGATGCCTGGCGTTACTGCCGGAGGCCATCCAGGCGACGAGCCGAGCATACTTGTTTGATAACTCCGGAGATACTGCAGAGCTCGAAGCAGAAATCACAGACGCTTCGATTGTCGAATACAAAGTTGACGAAGTCCCGGAGTGGTGCAAAGTCTCTATTGAAGAGCTTGAACGGCTTATCGATCCGCAACCTTAGAAGTGCTTTTTATCGGAGTACGAGCGCTTGGCTACAGATCGCAAAGCGCACATACGCTCACGCCTCATACCGCCGTCGCGCATCACTGAGCATGGAGATCGTCAGTTTGCGTACTTCCAGTTTGCTGATCTCTACATGGGAGCGCAGCAGCAATAATGCTTCGTCACGTTTGCGCGCCTGAAGGGCATTGAGGATTGCGGCGTGTTCGAGGTAGGTGTGTTCGATACGCGCGCTTTTGAAGAAGTCCAGACGGCGCACGATCCGGATGCGCTCGGTCACTTCCTGGTGGATACGGGCCATTTCCAGGTTGCCTGAAGCGGCTACCAGTTGGGTATGGAACTGTTCATCGAGGTCGGCGACTACTTGCATGTCTATCTGCCAGCTATCGCGATCGATCAACCAGTGTTGGCGCAGAACAGTGAGTTCCGGATGCACTTCGGCCGATGCACAGATGCGCTCGACCGCTGCGCACTCCAGGACGATGCGCAGATCGTATAGCTGGTCGATCTGGTTGAAGTCCAGAGGCTTGACTGACCAGCCACGCCGGAACTCGACATCCAGATAGCCTTCGCGCTGCAGGCGGTAGAGCGCGTCACGCACTGGTGTTCGCGAGACCTGATAACGGTCGGCCAGTTGGGTTTCGGTGAAGCGATCGTAGGGCAGCAGGTAGAAGTCGAAAATCTCCTGCTTGAGCCGCCGATAGACGTCTTCAGCCAGCGCGTTGGTGGTGTTCGGGGAATTCAAGGGCGTGGCTCCAGGCTGCTCAGGTCAATGCTGACATGTGCGGCAACGACTTTCCAGCCGCCCTCCAGTCGCGCCCAGGTTTGCATCTGCCGACCAAGGCGCTGGGTGACGCCATCATGAAACTCGGTACTGACCGTGGCGAAGTCTTCACCGAAGGTGCTCACCACGGTGCGCAGCAGCGTGCGGCCCGGTCCGACCGGCTGACACTGGCGTCGATAGCGCGCAATCGTGTCGGCGCCCTGCAGGTTCTCCGCGACGCCGTAGCGGACGGTCTGTTCGGAATTCCAGAAATACGCATCCAGCGTGCTCAGTTCATTGGCCAACAGGGCGCGTTCGTAGTCGTGAAAGGCGTGGGTCACTTCAGCGACCACGTGGGGGAGGTTGATGTCCATCAATGTGTGCTCCTTGTCTGCAGCGCCTGCTCCAGGTCCGTCAGTGAGGCAACCCGGCCGACAATCCCGCCTTGTGCGGTGATCATCTCCAGCGTGGCCTGTTTGAACGCGGGAAAGTAGCTTTCGGTCGCGTCTTCGATCAGCAGGCAGCGATAACCCCGGTCATTGGCTTCGCGCATGCTGGTCTGCACGCAGACTTCGGTGGTGACGCCGGCAAAGATCAAATGCGTGATCCCGGCGTCGGTCAGCCGCTGCTGCAGGTCGGTGGCGAAGAACATGCCTTTGCCGGGTTTGTCGATGATCCACTCGCCAGCGAGCGGTGTTAGGGTGTCGATAATCTGATTGCCGGGTTCGCCGCGAATCAGGATGCGCCCCATCGGACCGGGATCGCCGATGCGCAGGCCCGGCGAGCCATGGTCACGTTTGGCTTGCGGGCAATCGGCAAGGTCCGGGCGGTGCGATTCACGGGTGTGGATCACCGTCATGCCTTCACCGCGCGCCAGCGTCAGCAGGCGTTGCACGGACGGAACGATGGCCTGCAACGGTGCGACATCGTTGCCCAGCGCGGCACCGAAGCCGCCGGGTTCGAGGAAATCGCGCTGCATGTCGATGATCACTACAGCGGTACGGAATGTATCGAAGGCGAAGCGGTCAGGGCGCGCATTGACCTTGATCATGCCGGTTCCCCCGCGAAATGCTCGGCCCCGGCCATGTGTCGGCCCAGCTCGGTACGGTCGGCGTCCGCTGCACGGGTTTCAAACACCAGCTCGCCGTCGTGAATGACCACGATACGGTCAGCCAGGCTCAGCAGTTCGTCGAGGTCTTCACTGAGCAGCAGGACCGCTGTGCCGCTGTTGCGAGCGTCGATCAGGCGCTGGTGAATGAGCGCGACACTGGCGAAGTCCAGACCGAATACCGGGTTGGCGACGATCAGCACCGCGACGTCGTGGGTCAGTTCACGGGCCAGTACAGCGCGCTGCACGTTACCCCCGGACAAGGTGCCGATCGGCCGATCAGGATCGTTGGGCGACACCTGGAACTGCTCAATCAGGCTGCGTGCCTGGACACCTGCTGCTCGACGATCCAGGCGCCAGCCCTGGCGACAGAGCGGCGGCTGGTCGAAATTGCGCAGGGCGAGGTTGTCAGCCACGCTGAATGTGCCGATGCAGGCGTTGCGCAGGGGTTCTTCAGGCAGGCTGAACACGCGCAGGCGCTGCATCTGTTCACGCCGCGCGTGGTAAGGCTGACCGTCGACCGCTATCTGCCCGGCGCTGAAGGCGCGCTGGCCGAGCAGCGCTTCGGTCAGTTCGCGCTGACCGTTGCCGGAGATACCTGCAACCCCGACGATCTCACCCGGGTGAACGGCCAGAGACAGGTTTTTCACCGCCAGCGTGCCTTTGTCGCCAGGCACATCCAGGCCTGCCACCTGCAACTGCGGCGGACGGGCTGCCATCGCCGGGCGCTCGGTGCTCACCCCGCGTACCTGTGCCTCGCCCATCATCCACGCCGCCATCTGTTGCGTGGTGGTGTCAGCCACTGCCGCGCTGCCCACCCAGCGACCCTTGCGCAACACAGTGACGTCATCGGCGTAGGTGCTGACTTCGCGAAACTTGTGGGTGATCATCAGGACGGTCAGTTCGCCACGATGCGCCATCGCCTGCATCAGCCCCAGCACTTCGTCGGCTTCCTGCGGCGTGAGCACCGAAGTGGGTTCGTCGAGAATGACCAGTCGACGCTCCAGATACAGCTGTTTGAGGATTTCCAGTTTCTGCTTTTCGCCGGCCGCCAGGCTGCTGACCGGCCGATGGATGTCCAGCCGAAAAGGCATTTTTGCCATGAACGCTTCCAGGCGCTGGTGCTCGCTGGCCCAGTCGATACGCCACGGCAGATCGCCGCGCGACAGCACCAGGTTTTCCGCCACGCTCAGGCCCGGCGCGACGGTGAAGTGCTGATACACCATGCCGATCTGCAACTGATGAGAGTCGCGCGGGGTGCGAATCTCGTGTTCGCGGTTGTTGATCAGAATGCTGCCCGACTGCAGCGGGCTGTAGCCGATGATGCCTTTTACCAGCGTGCTCTTGCCGGCGCCGTTCTCGCCAAGCAGGGCGTGGACGGTGCCGGCGCGGACCTTGAAGGACACCTCGTCGAGTGCGCGAAACGCACCGAAATGCTTGCTGGCACCAATCGTCTCAAGGCTCGGGGCACGCATGTTCATGCTCCCAACAGGTCGCGAAGCATTGACGAATGGCCGACCGCACCGAACACGCCACCCTGCATTTTGACCATGCTCAGGGCCGCCGCATGGTTGCCAGGGTCGGTCGCCCCGCAGCAGTCTTCCAGCAGCAGGCACTCGAAGCCACGGTCATTGGCTTCGCGCATGGTGGTGTGCACGCAGACGTCGGTGGTGATGCCGGTCAGGATCAGGTTGTCGATGCCGCGGGTGCGCAGGATCAGTTCCAGATCGGTGGCGCAGAAGGAGCCTTTGCCGGGCTTGTCGAGCACGATTTCGCCGGGCAGCGGTGCCAGCTCGTCGATGATTTCCCAGCCCGGCTCGCCACGTACCAGAATCTTGCCGCACGGACCTGGGTCGCCGATTCCCGCGCCGATGCGCTGCGAGCGCCAGCGCTTGTTGGCGGGCAAGTCACTGAGGTCCGGGCGATGGCCTTCGCGGGTGTGGATGATGGTGAAGCCCAGCGGGCGCATCGCGGCGAGCAGCGCCTTGATCGGCTCGATGGGCGCTCGGGTCAGGGCCAGGTCGTAGCCCATGCTGTCCACGTAGCCGCCGACGCCGCAGAAGTCGGTCTGCATGTCGATCACGATCAAGGCTGTGTTGTGCGCATGCAATTGCCCGTTCCAGGGCCAGGGGTAGGGCGCCGATGCAATATGACGTTCGCTCATGGCGTTACTCCTTCCAGCTGCTGGGGGTGGGTTTGAAGTCGCGCTCGGGGGCTGCAAAACCGCACGAGCTGCCATCGGTATGCACGACATCGTCTTCCCACGGCAGGCGGTACTGGCCTGCGCTCAGATCGTGCATGTAGGTGTAAGGACAGTCGCGTGCGCCGCCCTTGACCGCCACATAGCCGCGATGCCCGAATTGATAGATGTTGTTCTCCACGCCCCAGTGCAGACGGGCTTCGCGGACCAGGTCGGGGCGCAGTTCGCAGCAGACGATTTCGTCGGCCCGGCCACCCCCTTCAGCCATGATCGTACCGTCGAAGTCGACAAACATCGCCTCGCCCATGGAGTCGAACGTGCCGTCGGAGCCGCACATACAGACGCTTGCGGTCTGCATCAGGTTGGTGAAGGCGTTGCTCTGATTGGTGATCTTCCACGAGTGGCGGATCGGTGCGGTGTAACCCGCGGTGCGCAGCATGATGTCGGCGCCCTTGTAGGCGCACTCGCGGGCCATTTCCGGGAACATGCCGTCATGGCAGATGATCAGCGCCAGCTTGCTGCCGCGCGGCCCGTCGCAGACCGGAATACCCAGATCGCCCGGCTCCCACGGTTCGACCGGCACCCACGGGTGCAGCTTGCGGTAGTACAGGCGAATCTCTCCAAGGTCATCGACGATCAGGCCACTGTTGAACGGGTTGCCGTGCGGGTTGGCTTCCATGATCGAGAAGCAGCCCCATATCCGGTGCGCCTTGCACGCCTCGCGCAGTGCCATGACTTCCGGGCCGTCGAGGCTGCACATGATCTCCGGTGCGGTACTCATCGACAGGCCGTGCAACGAGTATTCGGGAAATACGATCAGGTCCATGCCCGGATTACTGCGTCGTGCCTTGGCAACCATGCCGACCACTTTCTGCGTCTGCGCCCACAACGCCTCGCGCGTATGCGGATCGGGCAACGCCAGCTGCGCCAGGCCGATTACCACGCCATTGGGCGACTTGTTCAAACCACCAAGACCACTGGCCATGCAATGTCTCCTCGAAAAGATCAGTTCATCGCGTCAGGCTGAGTTCGCCCGGCGCGCCATTCAGAGTGCGACCACGGCGACAGGTGGCGTACATCACCACCAGCGTCAGCGCATAAGGTGCTGCGGCAAACAGGTAATAGCCGGTGCTGATACCGACCGCTTGCAGGGCCGGGCCGATGGCACCGGCAGCGCCGAACAGCAACGACGCCCACAGACACGCCAACGGGCGCCAACGGGCAAAGATCACCAGCGCCACGGCCATCAGTCCCTGACCGCTGGACAGCCCTTCGTTCCAGCTGCCGGGGTAGTAGAGCGACAGGTAGGCGCCGCCGATACCGGCCAGCCCACCGCCCACCGCAGTGGCCACAATGCGTACCTTGAGCGGTCGATAGCCCAGCGCCTGAGCGGTTTCGGCATGGTCGCCGACCAGACGCAGCATCAGCCCCCAGCGCGTGGTGCGCAGTCCCCAGTGCAGCACGAACGCCAGTGCTGCGCCGACGAAAAACAGCACATTGATGTTCAACGCCGAGCGCACGCGTTCTTCGCTGCTCCAGGCACCCAGCGCCAGTGAAGGCAGCATGGGCGCCTGTGGCTGGATAAAGGCTTTGCCGAGAAAGAACGCCAGGCCGGTGCCGAGCAGGATCAGCGCGATGCCGAACGCAATGTCGTTGACCCGTGGCAACGAGCATGCCAGCCCGTGCAGCAGGCCCAGCAGAACGCCGACTCCTGCAGCCGCACCGACGCCCAGCCACGCCGAGCCGCTGAGGCATGCGACGGCATATCCGGACATCGCGCCCGCCACCAGAATGCCCTCCAGCCCCAGGTTGATCCGGCCGCTTTTCTCGGTCAGGCATTCGCCCAGGCTGACGAACAGAAAAGGTGTGCCGACGCGGATAGCTCCGGCCAGCAGAGCGAGCAGAAAGGTAGTCAGGTCGATATCAGCCATGTTGCAATGCTCCCTTGTCCACCGGCGCAGGCGCCGCCGTCAGCCTGATCTTCCAGGCAGCGATACGCCCACCCAGGGCTTCCCAGAGCAGCAGATTGGTGAACAGCAGACCTTCAAGAATCAGCGTGGTGGCGTCCGGTAGACCGAGCCGTCGTTGCAGCAGTCCGCCACTGGCTTCCAGCCCGCCGAGCAGGATGGCGCAGACGATAATTGCCAGCGGATGATGGCGAGCGGCGAAGGCCACGAGGATGCCGCTGGTGCCATAGCCTGCGATCAGCGCGGCGTTGGCGCTGCCTTGCACCGCGGTGACCTCGAACATGCCGGCCAGACCCGCCGCCGCACCGCCCAACAGGCAACTGAGCATGATCAGCCGGTCCACGGGCAAGCCGATCATCAGCGCAGTACGCACGTTGCCGCCGACCACGGCGAGGGCAAAACCCTTGACGCTGTGGCGCACCAGCACATACGCCAGCAGACAGGCGACGACGCCCGCCACCAGGCCCCAGTGCACCTCGAAACTGTCGCTGATCGTGCCGATCATATAGGCATCGTCCAGCGGCGGCGTCGAAGGCTTGTTCAGGCTTGCCGGGTCGCGCAGGGGGCCTTCCACCAACTGCCGGAACAGTGCCAGGGCGATGTACGAAAGCAGCAGGCTGCTGATCGTTTCATTAACCCCGCGCCGCTGGCGCATCCAGCCGCTCAGGCCGATCCACAGGGCGCCCACGGTCATTGCCGCGACGGCCATGCAGGCGAGCATCAAAGCGGCTGGCAGATGGCTGAGCCACAAGGGTGTTACTGCGGCAGCCAGCCCGCCCAGTACCAGCGCGCCTTCACCGCCGATGATGATCAGCCCGGCCCGCGCGGGCAGGGCGACGCACAGCGCGGTCAGCATCAGCGGCGCGGCGCGTTGCAAGGTGTTTTCCAGCGCGAACCACGAGCCGAACGCGCCTTCGCCGACCAGTTGCAGCGCCTGCCAGGCAGGCTTGCCCTGAACCGCCAGAAACAGCCCGAACAGCACGCACGAGGAAAACACCGCCAGCACCGTAGGCAGCCCCGGCAACAACGCGCTGGCCAGGCGGCGCAGACTTGTCGATGAACTCATGAACGTTCCTCAGAGCTGGCCAAGCACGCCTTCGACCAGGTAATTCATGCTCTCCAGAGCAATGTCGGTCTGGCCTTGGGCAACACCATCGGCAATCACCACGTTGCCCTTGTTGTCCTTGAGCGGGCCTTTGAAAATCACGAACTGACCGGCCAGCATCTGCGCCTTGATGGCATCGGCTTTCTGCCTGGCGTCGGCCGTGACCGCAGGCCCGTAGGCAGACGTTTTGACGAAGCCTTCCTTGAGCCCGCCGCGCAGGAAGTTGATCATCGGCGCGCCGCTCTGGGCTGCCGCGACGTGAGCACGATAAGGCGTCTCCCAGTTCCATTCGGCCCCGGTCAGGTAGCCCTTGGGCGCCAGCGCAGCCTGACTGGCGTGGTAGCCACAGGTCATCACGCCGCGTTTTTCAGCCGTCTCGACGATCACCTTGGGCCCGTCGACATGGCAGGTCAGCACGTCACAACCCTGATCGATCAGGCCGTTGGCAGCTTCTGCTTCCTTGACCGGCAGCGACCAGTCACCGGTGAAGATCACTGTGGTGACGATGCTCGGGTCGACCGAGCGGGCACCCATGGCGAACGCGTTCAGGTTGCGCAGCACTTGCGGCACAGGTTTTGCGGCGACGAAGCCGAGCTTTTTGCTCTTGCTCATGTGCCCGGCGATCACGCCGTTGAGGTATTGCGCTTCGTCGATGTAACCGAAAAAGCTCCCCGCGTTCATCGGGTCGCGACCTTTCTGCCAGAGACCGCCGCAGTGCGCGAAACGGACGTCCGGGTACTTTTTGGCGACCTTGACCACGTGCGGTTCGAAATAGCCGAACGAGGTCGGGAAAATCAACGTGGCGCCGTCCTGACGGATCATGGCTTCCATGGTCTTCTGTACGGCAACGGTTTCCGGAACGTTTTCTTCCTCGATCACTTTGACGTTGGGCAGCGTCTTGATGATGGCCGCTGCCTGGGCGTGGGCCTGGTTGTAACCAAAGTCGTCGCGAGCGCCGACGTAGATGAAACCCACTACCAGTGGCGCATCGGCTGAATAGGCGCGACCGAAAGGCAGCGCTGCGCTCAGGCCGATAATGCCCGCCAACTTGATGAAACTGCGACGATCAACATTCGACATGTGTGCTACCTCGGGTCATTGAGCGATGGAAGATGTGTGCGCGGCGCGGTAGGCGCGCCAGCCTTTGTAGTCAGTGATGTCCAGCGCGCCTTCAAGGCCGCCAGGTTCACAGATGAAACCCTTGACCCACTGGCCGTCGGCCAATTGCAGCGAGCCGATGCCCAGTGGCGCTGGAATGGCCGCGACGAAAGCGCCGAACTGGCTCAGCGGCATTTCCCAGACTTCTATCTCGATGCTCGCGCCCTGTTCAGCGACGCGCACCAGTCCCGGCTTCGGCGGCGTCGTTTCTGCCAGCGCATACAGGCGGTAATCCGCGCTGGTGGTTGTGCTGCGCAGCAGACGCGCGCCGCCTTCGAGCAATTGCCAGTTGAGTGGCTGACCAACGAGGTGGGCACCGACCACCGCAACCTGCACGGTCGGGCTGTTATAGGGCAGGGGGGCCATCGCCACGGCGTCACGCTGGTCAGCCTGGCCGAACAGCGGCTGCCAGGCTGCGGCGATCTCTGCCAGGCGCTGATCGGCACCGGCCGGGCCAATCAGCGTGATGCCCGCAGGCAATCCGTCCGCGCGACGATCTGTCGGGATGGCGATGGCGCACATGTTCATCAGGTTGACGAAGTTGGTGTAATAGCCGAGCTGTGAGTTGAGCGCGACCGGGTTGCCGAGCACCGCTTCGATGGTCGGCATGCACGGCGCGGTCGGCACCACCAGCACATCGATGTCGGTCAGCAACTGCTGCGCAGCGCGGGTCAGCTCTGCCAGGCGATAGCGCGCGTTGAAGGTGTCCACGGCGTCGAATGAATCCGCGCTCTGCACAATGCCGCGTACCACAGGATGAATATCGGCCGCGTTGCTGGCGAAGAATTCGCCGATCGCAGCGCGGCGTTCTGCCACCCACGGGCCTTGATACAGCAGGGCAGCCGCCTCGGCGAACACGTCGAACTCGATGGTGCTGACCGTCACCAACGGGTCGTTCTGCAGGGCTTCAAGGGCTTTGAGGTAAGCCGCCTTGGCCTGCTCATCGCCGAAGAACTCGCAGTGCCGCGCCACGGCGACACGCCGAACCCTGCGCTGCACCGGCAATGCCTGCACGGCCACACTGGACGCATCCAGCGGGTCGTAAGCTGCAATGACCTGCGCCACTTGCCAGGCTTGCATGACATCCTTGGCAAAGATGGATGGGCAGTCCAGCGTGCGGCAGGCTGGCACGACCCCGCGGCTGCTGAACAGGCCAAGGCTGGGCTTGAGCCCGACGATGCCGTTGAAGCCGGCCGGCACGCGGCCTGAACCTGCGGTGTCCGTGCCCAGTGCAAAACTGACGTAGCCACGCGCTACCGCCACTGCCGAGCCGGAACTCGAGCCGCCGCTGACGTAGGCCGGATCATGCGCATTGCGCACCGCGCCGTAGGGCGAACGGACGCCCACCAGGCCAGTAGCGAATTGATCGAGATTGGTCTTGCCCATCAGGATTGCGCCGCTGTCGAGCAGCAGCTGCACAACATGAGCATTGTCCTCGGGCACGTAGGCGAACGCCGGGCAAGCAGCCGTGGTCGGCATGTGCGCCACGTCGAAATTGTCCTTGACCGCAAAGGGCACGCCGAACAGCGGCAATCGGTCATACAGCGCATCGCCCAGTTGCTCGGCGAGACTCTCCAGCGCCTGTGCCCGCTCGACAAGCTGTACCAGCGGGACGCGATGAATCCAGACCTCTGCCCGGTCATCCGCATCAATGTATGCGGTCAGGGTGTGCACCAGTTTCGTCAGGGTGATGTCGCCCGAGCGGAGCGCCGACTGAAGTTCAGGGATATCGAGTGCAGTCATGGTGGTGTTCATTCATGTATACAAGATGAACTGACGGGTTTGCACGTTACGGGCCAAGCTTGGTCAGAGGGCGATTTACAGGGAGGTTACCGGCAATTGGCAGGGTGTTATTCAGCAGTCATGCGTCATGTTTGCGCTTGAACGTGTCTGTGTGCACAAAGATGGGTCGTGCCAGCCGAGGGCAAATGTATCGCCCTGCGGCTGACATTAATGCGGGTTTCTCAACTCTCGCAGAACCTCAGCCGGTTACCGAACGGGTCGCACACTTCCAGTGTCTTTCCCCAGCCTTGCTGAACGATGTCCGGGCGGGCATAGCCGTACTGCTTGCCGATCAGCTCATCGCGCAATTGCTCGATGTTCTGCGTCGGGATGAACACCGCCGCACCTGGACAGGCGTCACCGTGATGCTCGGAGAGGTGCAGGTTCAACCCGTTAAGGCTGAGGCCCAGATACAACGGCAGATCCGCTTCGAAGCGGTGCTCGAACTCGATGCTGAAACCGAGAAAGTCGATGTAAAACTCACGCGCTTTGCGTTCATCGAACATCCGCAGGATCGGGATGGCGCTGGTGAAGGTCACGGTGGCTGGCTCCTGTGCAGACATTGCTATTCCTTTATTTGAGATGATGGGCGTGCAGTCATTGATACCGATGCACGCATTTACGCTATGCGGGCTGCTTTACCGGGAACGAGACGAACGGTTTTATTTCCTTGAGCACGAACATGCTCTGCATTTCCTTGATGCCGGGTAATCGTCTGACCACGGTCATGGCGAAGTCAGCAAAGGAATCCAGATCGGGCGCTACGACCTGAAGCAGAAAGTCCGCATCGCCGCCGATGCTGTAGCACGCAACGACATCTTCCAGCTGCATGACTTCCTTCTCGAATTTTCTGGCCTCGGCCTCACTATGACTGTCGATGCTGATACGAATGAACACCATGACGCCCAGCCCGATCTTGCGGCGGTCCAGAACGGCTCTGTAACCCTGGATATAGCGATGTTCTTCAAGCTGCCTGACCCGTCGCCAGCAGGGCGAGGCAGACATGCCGATCTGGTCGGCCAAGGTCTGATTGGTGATACGGCCGTCCTGCTGCAGAGCCGTGAGGATCCTTACATCTATCGGGCTTAATGTCGGATGGGTCATAAATACCGTTACTCCTCATGTTGTAGGAAATTTATACCGGTTTTAGCCGTCCAGCCAGTAAGAACAGATAATTCTTTCCGCGTTGAAACACGTAATATTTTTCGACACAGGGGTTTGCCTGCTGGATCTCAGGCAAGCTCTTCAATCAGCGTCAAGTCTCAAGGAGTGCAACATGCTTGATCTGACTCAGGTTCTTACCTATTCGGCAGCGCTGGGCATCGCCGCCGCCATCCCCGGCCCCGGTATGGCAGCGCTGGTCGCACGGAGTGTCAGCGGCGGGGCGGTGTCAGGCTTCTGCCTGCTGTCCGGGCTGATCCTCGGTGACCTGACCTATCTTTCATTTGCAGTATTTGGCCTTGCCATGATTGCCGAACACTTCAATGCGTTGTTTCAGGTAGTGCGATGGGGGGCGGCGATTTATCTGTGCTATCTGGCCTGGCAGTTCTGGTTCGCAGATCATCAAGCCATAGAAATCGGAAAATCAGCGAAGAAAAAAGAGTTGCTGTCCGCGGCCGCGTCCGGACTGACCATCACCTTGGGCAACCCCAAGACCATTGCCTTTTATCTGGCGCTTTTGCCGTTGGTCATCAATCTTGAAACGGTCTCTTTGCAGACGTGGGGGCTGGTGCTGGTGCCGCTGACGGTACTGGTGCTGCTGGGGGTAGGGGCAGTGTTCATATTTGCCGCCTTGCGCATTCGACATTTGTTGTCGAGTGAGAGTGCGCAAAGGAAACTGTTTCGCGGTGCGGCGGCAATCATGGTCGCGGCGGCAGCTTCGATGTTGGTGCGCTGATCTGCCTGGAGGGTGGATGAGGCCGTTGACGACCTCATCCGGTCGTCGTTACAGCTCCTTCTTCAAATGCTTTTCGATCTGCTCCAGCGACTTGCCCTTGGTTTCCGGCAGGCACAGGAACACGAAAATCAACGAGCCAATGTTGATGGCGGCGAAGATGAAGAACGTCGGGTTGCCGATGGTATCGACTGCAATCGGGAATGTGAACGCTACCGATGCGTTGAACAACCACTGCATCGATACCGCTGTGCCGGTCAGCAAGCCGCGCACCTGCATGGGGAACAGTTCTGACATCAGCAGCCAGTAGACCGGCGAGATGCACATCTGCATGAACAGCAGAAACACCAGAATGCAGGCGAGGGCGGTGTAGCTCTGGGTCATGTTCTGCGGCATGAACTGCAACACGCAACCAAGCGCTGCCTGCATCAGAATGACGATGACCAGACCGGTCATCAGCAAATGCCGACGCCCGTAGCGGCCTATGGCCCAGATGCCCAGCAAGGTTGCGATGACTGACACCACGCCGTTGCCGATCGTCGCGGTCAGCGCAGCGTTGGTGCCCATCCCGGTGTTCTTGAGAATGATCGGCGTGTAGTACATGAACGCGTTCACCCCGGTGAACTGCGCGGTAAAGCCCAGACCTACGCCGATCAGCAGCAACTTGATGACCCAGCGCTGACGCAGCAATTCTCTTGCTTTGGGACGATGGCGAGCTTCTTCGTCCTGCGCTTTCATCTCGTCGATTTCACGCTGCGCGTCCTGTGTGCTGGGGCGCAGTTGCTCCAGCACATCCTGCGCTTCGTCGAAACGGCCTTTGGAGGCCAGCCAGCGCGGCGACGCAGGTACGAAGAACGTACCGACCAGCAGCAACACGCCTGGCACCATGGCGACGGCCAGCATGTAACGCCAGATCCCCGGTGTATGCAGCAAGGCCGCCATGACCGCGCTCAGCACATAGGCGAGCAACTGGCCGCTGACGATCATCAATTCGTTACGGCTGACCAGCCGCGCACGTCGCGACGGGCCTGCGATCTCGGCGATGAACACCGGCACTGTGGCAGAGCCGCCGCCCACCGCGATACCCAGCACGAAGCGTGCTGCGATCATGAACGGAATCGACGGCGCAATGGCGGTGCCCAGTGCGCCGGCGATAAACAGCACTGACAGCAGGCGTAAGGTGAGGCGGCGTCCGTAACGGTCGGAGATATAGCCGCTGGCAAGCGAGCCGAACGCGGCGCCGACAATCAGTGACGCGGTGACCATGCCTTCGCTGTACGCATCCAGACCCAGGCCGCCCTGATCGGCGGGCAGGGTCATGAACGGCAGGGCGCCGGCGATGATGCCAGTGTCATACCCGAACGCCAGCGCGCCCATGGTCGCCACAAGCACGGAGATAAAGATGAGTCGATTCGATGCAGCGCGTTGCCGGCCTTGCTGACCCGCCGCTGCTGAGGTGCTACTTGAAGACATGAATCTGAAGTCCTTGGCTTGAAACCAGCGTTGCGCCAGTACATGGATGTCACGCTTAGGGCGGTGTCGGCCGTGCTAGTTCCCTACAAACCCGCTCAGGATTGTTTTCCTGGCGAAAGCCTTGAGCGTGAGACTGCTGAAACGATTAACTTCTGCTTGTCATAACGCCCCTGTTTTCCCCTTTTGCTGCCAATGAAATTCAGTTTTTTGACTGGTAAAAGATGCTTTTCATTGATTTAAAAGCAGTTTTTATCTGGCACATACGTCGCTGTCATTACTCACTCTCTGCGCCACTCATAAGCGCTACAGTAAAGCCGCAATTGTGTGCAGCCTTTCAACGAGGCTGCGTCTGTATCGTTTGAAAAGGAGGGCGCCATATGAACCTGGCCGATCAGTACCGTGCCTACATCGCCTGCCTCAACGACCGTCGCTGGCAGGACCTGGGCGATTTCGTCGACGACGGCGTGCGCTACAACGGCGAGCGGATCAGTCTGGCCGGTTACCGGGCGATGCTGGAAAACGACGTGAGGATCATCCCCGACCTGCTTTTCAATATCGACCTGCTGGTGGTCGAAGCACCACAGGTTGCCGCCCGTCTGCTCTTCAACTGCTCTCCGCAAGGCCGTTTTCTCGGGCTGGAGGCGCTTGGCAAGCGCATTGCCTTCAGCGAAAACGTGTTCTACACCTTTGGCGACGGCAAGATCATCGGCGTCTGGTCGGTCATCGATAAAGCGGCAGTGGAACGCGAGCTTCGTGGCGAAGTGGCGAGCGTTTCGAGTGACAGAGCTACCTGAACGATTCCAGTACGTTCATCGAAGTAAAATCATTTCACGGCACTCCGGGGAGGTAGTGCAGTCTTTTTTAGACACTCTCACCCGGCGGAGCCCGACATGATCACTGTCCATCACCTGAACAACTCACGTTCGCAGCGTATTCTGTGGCTGCTCGAAGAGCTCGACCTGCCCTACGAAATCAAACGTTATCAGCGCGACCCGAAAACCAACCTTGCGCCACCCGAGCTCAAGGCGGTGCATCCGCTGGGCAAATCACCTGTCATCGAAGATGGCCCGCATGTGGTCATCGAGTCCGGTGCCATTGTCGACTACCTGATTCGCCGCCATGGCGACGGTCGTCTGCAGCCGGACCCTGCCAGCGCTACCTACGACGAATACGTGCAATGGCTGCACTTCGCTGAAGGCTCGGCGATTCTGCCGCTGATGCTCAACCTGTACGTCGGACGCCTGGGTGACGCGGGTGCGCCGCTGCATCCGCGTATCCAGTCGGAACTGGCCAACTACCTGGGCTATCTGAACGAAGCCCTGGGGCTGACGCCGTATCTGCTTGGCGACGAACTGAGTGGGGCGGACATCCAGATGAGCTTTATCGGCGAGTTTGCCAAGGCTCAGGGAATGCTGCAGCCGTACCCGAACGTGACCGCGTGGGTTGAAAGACTGCAGGGCAGGCCTGCGTACCGCAAGGCTTTGGAGCAGGGCGGGGAATATTCTTTCGCCAAGTAACCGCCGTGCCTGATATTCGGGCTGATCGTTCCGCACGCTCCTGTGGGAATGCAGTTCCCGACGCTCTGCGTCGCACGATGGCGCTTACGTGGCGGTTCAGCCTTCGGACGGGCTGGTCGAGTCCTGGTCTGCTTCGGCCGCCAGCTTCACGCGGTCGGCCTTGCTGATGTATTTTTCCTTGCTCTGCGGGGCCAGTTTGGCGCTGGCCTTTTTGGCATGGGCTTTCAGCAACTGCTGGATTTTCTTGCGACGATTCATGTTCTTTAACTCGCTTGCACAGGTGCGAATCATAGCAGTTTGCCTGTCCCGCCATGCATGCGGCTACCCACCGTTCTGAACCATCTGCCACAACGACGCACCGACGCCGGTAATGCTCTCGCCGGCAATCAGGCCAGCCGCTGCGGTGATGGCGAAGCGTTCGGTAAGTGACGGCCAGCGACAGTTCACCAGCCAGGTGAGCACTGCACCGAGCGCCATCATCAACGACACCGAGGCGGGCAGCACGAAGGCCAGGCCCAGTGCTGCGGCGCTGGGCAGGTACCGGGCGCGGTGCGCGGGCAGTGTGCTGTCGAGGATGCCCAGCAGCAAGCCAGCCAGCCCGCCGATGAAAATCGCCCAGCGGATGCTCGCCGACAGCGAGTCCAGACCGTGCGTCAGCGTCTGCGCCACAGCCTTCCAGGTCGCCACTGCCGGGGCTGGCCACTCTTCGGTGAGCAGCATCGATTGCGGGTCCGGGATCAGCGCCATATAGGCCAGGACCCCGACGATACTGCCGACGAAAATGCCCAGGGTCTGGGCAATCAATTGTTTGCGCGGCGTGGCGCCAATCGCCCGGCCTACCTTGAAGTCGTTCATCAAATCGGTGCATTGCCCGGCTGAACCGCCGGCCGTGTTGGCGCTCATCAGGTTGATCGGCACCTGACCGGGCGCGACGATGCCGAAGCTCAGTTGCGATAACTGCCCGATTGCGCCGATGGGCGGAATACCCGTGGCACCGACCACGCGCGCCGCGACGGCCGCCAGGCAGATCGCCAGAGGAATGGTCAGCAAGGCCATCCACAGGTTGATACCGAATAACATCGCCTGCAGGCTGACGACCAGCAGGATCGCCAGCGCAAAACCGGCAGCCGGCCCGGGCTTGGGCATTGACCAGGGGGTTGCGCCGCTGGCTTTGGTAGACGCGTGCAGTGTCCACAGGCGGATGGCCAGTGAGGCCAGCGTCGAACAGACCATCAGGCTCACGCCCGGCCATAGCAACCATTCCACCAACGCGGCGAACTGCGGGCCGCTGCTGTCGGCCGGTAGCGTCACCAGCCCCTGTTCCAGCAGCCACGGCGCCAGGCCACCCCAGGCCAGCAAGGCACCGATCAGCAGGGTCAAGCCGACGCGAATACCGATAATCGCCCCGAACCCCACCAGCAGCAGCGAAGGGTCCGCGGTAAAGGTCAGGCGCTCCAACTGAGCGCTTGGCGACCAGCGCGGGAACGCCCATACGAACGTGTCGACCCACTTGGCCAGTGCCGACAGCAACGCGGTACTGAGCAGCACCTTGAGACGCGTCGCGGCTTCACGGCCATGATTGTAGATGTGCAGGAGGGTTTCCAGAGTGGCCATGCCTTCGGGAAACTTCAGCGATGCGTCATTGAGCAGCGACGGCCGCAAATACCAGGCGATCCAGATCCCCAGAAAGCTCACCGAAAAGACCCACGCGATCATCGGGATGGCATCCAGTTGCTGGCCCGTCAGCAAGGTATAAGCCGGAATCGGCGCGACCAGCCCGCCGGAAATGATCGACGCAGCGGCCGAGGCGACCGTCTGATTGATGTTGCTCTCATGCAGCGTCCACGGCAGCTGCCCTGAGGAACGCTTCGAAAGCCCTTGCCAGATCGCATAACCGATCAATAGCGCAATGATCGACATGTTGAACGACCAGCCGATCTTCAACCCGGCGTACACATTGGAAGGCGTCAACAGGATACCGAGCACAACCCCGGTAATCACCGCGCGTAGACTGAGCTCACGCTCGACAGGGCTGGCAAGAGGGGGCGATGGTGAGGTCGAAAGCATGCGAATTCCTTTCGGCAATGAGACAAGGCAACCTATAAAGTGAGCGCCATATCGGCCGAAGGTTCATATGGCAGGCATCGTTGTGTAGTGGCGTTAAGGCATCCGTTTGCTCCGGTTTTCGCCGACCGGTTACGCAGGGTGCCTGTTGCAGGAACATCAGAAATCAGGCTGTTGAAAGGACGTCGTCACGCGCCCTCTGATGAATCACAGGCGGTGAACAAGAATATCCAGCCCCTCATCAGTGTGGGGAGTCTGGAAGTAGCGGGTGATGAGCCTGAACTCCGCATCTGTGGCCGCAAAGTCATGCTCGGCTCTTTCGTTGCGGGCATGCAGTCTGGCAAGGCAAATATCATCTTCCACATCGAGATAGTGCAGTCGATGCTTAACCTGCGCGTCTTCAGCCAGGCTGCGAAGCCACTGGCGGTCGGCGAGCGTATTGGCAGGGAAATCCAGAACCACGCACATGCCCGAATTCAGCATGTCGATGACCAGAGGGCCGATGATGTCGCGGATCCGATGGGCCAGGCGCACGTAGTCCGCCACTGATGTGATCTCGTCAGGGTAGAGCCGAGAGAGCCATTGATCTTCACTCAGCAGGATCGCTGAATGTTCGGTCGCGATTGATTTTGCCAGTGTCGATTTACCGGATGCGATCTTGCCGCACAGGAGGTGAAGTCTGGTGGCGAGCATCAACGTGTCCTTACTCTATGGGTGCCTGTCAACCAAGCACATTCAGCCCATCATTGAAATGGCACTCGCGATCATCACCGCCAAGGTTTTCCGGCAGGAAAGCGGTGAGGTCGTAGGGCAAAAACAGCGTATCCAGCGCCAGAGAGAACGGCACGTCTATCAGCCATGGCCAGGTCGATGTCACATCTTTAGTACCCCATGCCCAGCCGTGCCGTGTGCCGGGATAGACGCAGCGCTCACCATCGAGGTGATACATCAGGCTCCAGCAGCCGCTCAGTGAGATGGCCGTAGCGAGTAACAGGCATTGCTTGAACATACATTCCCTTGTTTCCGGATTGATGCAACATGTGCGTCATTCTAGTCGCATAACCCTGCGGCGATCATCCTGCGCATGGCGCGGGCAATATCTTGCGCAGCCTGCGCGGTCTGCTCGCCTGGCAACTGATCGAACATATGCGGCACGCCTGGGTAGACATGCAATTCCACAGGCACCCCCGAGCGCGACAGGGCCAGCCCGAATGACAGGTCCTCTTCCAGAAACAGATCGAGTGCGCCGACGCAGATGAAAGTGGGCGGTAGATCGCTCAGGTCGGTGGCCAGTGCAGGGGAGAACAGGGCCTTGCGATCATCGTCCACTGCGTAGGCGCCGCGCAGGCATTCCCAGCAAAAATGATTGGCCTGACGCGACCAGCTGAAAGTGCCGGTAGTCGGGTTGGCTGGCGGAGCGTCGGGTGTGCCTGTGCGGTGATCCAGCATCGGGTAGATCAGCACCAGGCCAGCGATGGTCCGCAGACCTCTGTCTCTGGCCAGCAGGGCGAGCGCGGCAGCAAGCCCGCCGCCGGCGCTGTGGCCCATGATCACCAGATTGCTGGTGTTCATGCCCTGCGCCGCTCCGTTGCAGAATATCCATTCCAGCGCTGCGTAACAGTCCTCCAGCGGGATCGGGAACGGATGCTCGGGGGCAAGCCGGTAATCGACGGCAATGACGATTGCCTGGAGCTCGACGGCCAGCTTGGCCAGGTCATCATCGGCCATCTCCGGGCTGCCCAGTACAAAGCCGCCGCCATGGATATACAAAATGACCGGGAGGTCGGTGTGAGGGTGTAAAAGGTCCGGGCGATAAAGACATAGCCTGATGCCATTGTCCGAATCGGAGGAGGTCCAGTGTTGCTCGCCGCGCGCTGTGGCGGCGGTGGCCCAGGTGGCGCTGACGCGAGCCCTGATGTCGGCAAGGGTGTGCAGCGTCCAGTTGCTCGACGGCTCGTCCATGAACCAACGATAGGCCGGGTCCAGTAATTCATTGGCGTTCAATACGTGCTCCCGAGGCGCAGGGAGATCAGCCCCTGCGCCGGCCAGTGCTTAAAGCCACGCCTTGATTTGCGTACAGACGGCGGGCGTGGAAATGCCATAACGGTCATGCAGTGTAGGCAGCGCGCCAGCGTCGAGAAAAGCGTCCGGCAGGGCGATCTGCCTGAACGTGGGCGTCACGCCATTGCGCAGCAGCACCGTCGCCACTGCCTCGCCCAGCCCGCCAATGACCGAATGGTTTTCGGCCGTCACCACCAGCCGGCCCGGTTTTCTGGCTTCAGCGAGTATGGTCTGCTCGTCCAGCGGTTTGATGGTGGGGACGTGCAGCACTGCCACGTCGATACCGTCAGCCTGCAGCTGCTTGGCAGCTTCCAGTGCACGCATGGTCATCAGGCCGGTTGCAATGATCAGCACGTCGTTGCCAGTGCGCAGTGTCTTGGCTTTGCCGATCTCGAACGTGTAGCCGTACTCGTCCAGCACCAAGGGCACGTTACCGCGCAGCAGGCGCATGTAAACCGGGCCTTGATGCGCTGCGATCGCCGGTACGGCCTGTTCGATTTCCAGTGCATCACAGGGGTCGACGATCATCAGATTGGGCATGGCGCGAAAAATCGCCAGGTCGTCGGTGGCCTGATGGCTGGGCCCGTAACCGGTGGTCAGGCCCGGCAGGCCGCAGACGATTTTGACATTGAGGTTGTCTTCGGCAATCGCCATACAAATGAAGTCATACGCGCGTCGGGAGGCGAATACCGCATAAGTGGTCGCGAACGGTACAAAACCCTCCCTGGCCATGCCGGCTGCTGCGCTCATCAGCAACTGTTCGGCCATGCCCATTTGATAGAAACGTTCGGGATGCGCCTTGGCGAAGATGTGCAGGTCTGTGTATTTCGACAGGTCAGCCGACAGTCCGACGATGTCCTGACGTTGCTCAGCGAGCGCCGCCAATGCATGGCCGAACGGAGCCGGTCGAGTGGCCTGACCCTCGGACGCGATAGACGCGATCATCGCCGAGGTGGTCAGTTTTTTCTTCGTGGCGCCGGACGGAGCCGGTGTGTGATTGGCAGAGCTCATACAGTTTTCCCCTCGTCGAGGTTATTCAGTGCGATGTCCCATTCGTGCTCATCCACGCGGATGAAGTGGGTCTTTTCGCGGGTTTCCAGAAACGCTACGCCCTTGCCCATTTTGGTGTCGCAGATGATGACCCTGGGCTGCGCGCCGTCGTGCTGGCGCGCGTTGTCGAAGGCGGCGACGAGCGCGTCCAGATCGTTGCCGTCGACCCGTTGGGTAAACCAGCCAAACGCCTGCCAGCGATCGACAACGGGTTCAAACGCCAGTACTTCACTGGAGTGGCCATCGGCCTGCTGGTTGTTCACATCGATGATCGCGATCAGGTTGTCCAGCTTCCAGTGCGCGGCGGACATCGCCGCTTCCCAGGTGGAGCCTTCGTTCAGTTCGCCGTCCGACAGCAGGTTGTAGACGAAGGCACTGGAGTTCTTGCGCTTCAAGCCCAGGCAGGCCCCCACCGCAATGCCCAGCCCATGACCCAGTGAGCCACCGGTGATTTCCATGCCGGGGGTGTAGGTGGCCATGCCGGACATGGGCAATCGGCTGTCGTCCGAGCCGTAGGTTTCCAGCTCATCGAACGGAATGATTTCCGCCTCGATCAACGCCGCGTACAGCGCAATGGCGTAGTGGCCGATCGACAGATAAAAGCGGTCGCGCTGTTCCCATTCAGGGTCTTCAGGGCGATAGTTCAGCGCGTGAAAATAGGACACGGCGAGCAGGTCCGCAGCGCCCAGCGCCTGTCCGACATAACCCTGGCCCTGAACCTGGCCCATGCGTAATGCGTGCCGGCGAATGTTATGAGCGCGCTGCGCCAGCGAGGTGGAAGGCGCAGATAAAGTAGTGGCTGTCATGGTGATTACTCCGTTGACTCAACGATTGACCGAGGCGGCAGGGATGCGCAGCACCAGATACGCGCCGATGAACAGCACGCCGGTAATCAGGTACATACCGATGGCGCTTGAGCCGGTCGTGGTGGTGATCCAGCCGATCAGATAGGGCGAACAGAAGCCCGCGAGATTGGCGAAGCTGTTGATTCCGGCGATCCCGGCGGCCGCCGATACCCCGCCCAGCAGTGTGGTGGGCAGCATCCAGAACATTGATGATGCCGAGAGAATGCCCGCTGCGGCGAGGCACAGGCTGAGCACCGACAGCAGCAGATTGCCGCCGAACAGCGCCGCCAGACTCAGCCCGAGCGCGCCTGCGATCATCGGGCCGACCAGGTGCCAGCGGCGTTCTCGATGCTTGTCGCCGCTGCGCCCCATCAACAGCATCACGACGATTGCGCACAGGTAGGGAAGGCTGGTCATCAGACCGATATGCAGCGGGTCGGAAACGCCTGCATTGCGAATCAGCGTCGGCAGCCAGAAGGTGATCGCGTACTGGCCCATCACCACGCAGAAGTAGATGCACGCCAGCAGCCATAGACGCTTGTCGCGAATGAAGGCGCCTACCGACGCGTGTACCACTTTCTGGCTGTTGTCCTCTTGCAGCTCTTTGTTGACCAGTTCCTTTTCTTCAGCGGACAACCATGTCGCCTGATGCACGCCATCCTTCAGATAGCTGAGTACCAGCAAGCCGACGATCACCGTCGGGATCGCTTCGAGGACGAACATCCATTGCCAGCCGGCCCAGCCATGAACGCCTGCGAAGCGGGTCATGATGTAGCCCGACAGCGGGCCGCCGATCATCCCGGACAGCGGGATGGCGATAAACCACAGCACGGTCATGCGCGCGCGGCGATAAGAGGGGAACCAGTACGTCAGGTACAGCAGCAGGCCGGGTGCCAGACCGGCTTCCGCCACCCCGAGCAGAAAGCGCAGGGCGTAGAACTGCCAGGCAGTTTCGACAAAGGCAAAGAGCGCGGAAATGATCCCCCAGGAGATCATGATGCGGGCGATCCAGCGTCTGGCACCGACCCGGTGAAGGATCAGGTTGCTGGGCACCTCACAGAGGAAATAGCCGATGAAAAACATGCCTGCACCCAGCCCGTAGACGGTTTCGCTGAAGGCCAGGTCGTTCATCATCTGCAGCTTGGCGAAGCCGACATTGACCCGATCCAGGTACGCGCACAGGTAGCACAGCATCAGGAACGGCATCAGTCGCCAGGCGGTCTTGCGGTAGGCATTGGCGCGCGTGGTCGACACCGCGTCGAGGGTCATGGTGGTTATCATGATGGTCTGATCTCTTGTTTTTATAGACCGCCAGGCAACCGCCTGGCGTATCGTCGATCCAGAACAAACACAGGCTGTTTGCCAGCCCGTCCACTCGCGGTCAGTGAATCAGCATGCCGCCGTTCACATCCAGCGTGATACCGGTGAGGTAGGACGACAGGTCGCTGGCCAGAAACAGTGCAGCATTGGCCACGTCCTGCGCCGCGCCCAGACGACCCAGCGGGATGCCATCGATGATCGCGTGACGTCGCTCGTCCTGCATCAGGCCGCCGGTGATATCGGTATGGATCAGGCCGGGGGCGATGGAGTTGACACGTACCTGATCGGGTCCGAATTCCCGCGCCATTGCCTTGCCAAGTCCCAGCACGCCGGCTTTCGCTGCGCTGTAATGAGGTCCGCCGAAAATGCCGCCGCCGCGCTGGGCGGAAACCGAAGACATACACACGATACTGCCCGAGGACTGGGCACGCATGGTCGGGATCACCGCTTGCGACATGAGCAAGGTGCCGCGCAGGCTGACGTCGAGTACCTTGTCGTAATCAGAAGGGCGGATGTCCAGGGTCTTGATGGGCTGTGTGATACCGGCATTATTCACCAGAATGTCAATGCGACCGTAGTGCGCGATGATTTTGCTGACGGCCTCGTGAACCTGGTGTTCGTCGGCGACGTTGGCTGCCAGGCCCAGATGACCTTCGCCCAGTGCGGCGGCGGCATCGCGTGCTGCGGACTCGTCGAGATCGATGATCACCACACGTGCGCCATGGTTGGCGAAGGTGATCGCGGTTGCGCGACCGATACCGCGCGCCGATGCCGCACCGGTGATCACTGCAATTTTGCCTTGAAGAAGCATGAGGGTTACCTCTGATTATTGTTATGGGTTCGATTCGGGTGATCGATGACTTCAGAGTGTTCCCGGTGCCGGCCCTGAGCAATGCCGCAAGAATCACTGGATGCTGAAAAAAATTCACCTCTCGTCAATTCGGCAGGTGAGTGGTTGAATGAACGAAATTCAAATAATCGGACACAGCGGAGCATCCATGCGGCCTGATGACGAGGCACCTCTGAGCCTGCCACCGCTGAAAGCGCTTCAGGCCTTCGAGCAGACGGCGCGTTTTGGCAATCTGGCCAGAGCCGCCGAAGTGCTGGACCTGACGCCGTCGGCAGTCAGCCACCAACTGGCTCGTCTGGAGGCCTTGATTGGTCGCCAGCTGTTCGTTCGGGCCGCCCGTGGTGTGACCCTTACGCCGGTGGGTGAGCAGTATCTGAAAGATGTCTCTGGAGTGCTGCACAGCCTCGTCGTCGCCACCGAGCGTGCTGCCAGCGATGTCAGCCTCGATTGTCTGCGTCTGCATTCTGCGCCCAGTTTCGGGCTGCTGTGGCTGATGCCGAGGCTGGAAGCCTTTCGGGTAAGCCACCCGGACATTCAGATCAACCTGTCGTGTTCTTACGAGTCGCTGCATTTCAGCAGGGACAAGATCGACGTGGATATCCGCCATGGCAGGCCGAACTGGCCGAGTTATGAAGTGCGCACCTTGCGTGACGAGAAGTTCGCTGTGCTGGCGTCTCCGCAATTATTGGCGCGCCGTCCGGTGGAGAGCGCCGCAGGCTTGCTCGACCGCGAACTGATTCTCTCCGAGGCCACACTGCTGAAATGGCCTGAATGGTTTGCCCGGCATGGTCTGGCTCGTCCGGAAAAGCCCTACGCGCTGAGTTTCGACCGCTCATACATGACACTCGAAGCGGCCAGCCACGGGCTGGGGTTTGCGCTGGAAAGTACGTTGCTGGCGCAAAAATACCTGGCCACGGGCGAACTGATCGAAGTTGCCCCTCAAGCCCTGACCGCACCGGTCGCCGCGCACCATCTGGTATTCCCCAAGGCGCACTCCAGCTTCCCCAGAGTCAGGCGATTTCTTGAATGGATGGAAAACGAACTGGGGCAGGGATTTGTGTTTTGAACCGTGCTGCCTGCGGTCTGGCAATGGGATGCTCAATGTCCCGGATGGCGTGCCAACGTTGAATATCGGCACGCCAGCCAAGCGCTTCTAAACCACCAGCCGATGCGGTTGCCAGGCGCTGCCCTGCTGGTCTTGCGCGTCAATCACCAGACTTTGCCTTGCCGGTGCGTCAAACATCGAGCGCAGGTTCTTTTCGATGGTGTTGCACAGGTCTTCCATGCGGATCCGGTGCTGGCTGGCGCCGAACGGAGCTTGCAGGTCAGTGCCGATGCGGTCCATTGCCAGCAGCATGCAGCCGACCACCGTGGATATCGTCGGGGTGAACCAGCCCAGAGTGGTCACCATGCTCAGCGGCATGATGATGCAGAACAGCGTGCTGAACAGTCTGGGGAAATAGACATACGGGTAAGGCAGCGGCGTATTGGCGATACGCTCCATGCCGCCCTGGCAGTTGGACAGTTCGACCATGGTCGACTCCAGTCGCGCCAGACGGATACTGTCGATTCGCCCTCCGGCAAACTCTTCGGAGATCATGGCCGCCGAACCATTGAGGATGTCATTGGGAAAGTTGTTGCTCTCCTTTGCGCGCTGAATCTCGGAAACCGGTAACAGCCCTTCGAGTTTTGCTGTGCTGACATCGCCTTTCAAATGAGCGCGCAGTGCCCGCAGGTAAGCCACGTGACGATTGAACAATACTTCTTTCACCGGGTTGCCACGCTCGTTGGCATTGCCTTCAATCAAGGTCAGCACCTGGCGGCCATAGCTGCGCGAGCTGTTGACCATCGCGCCCCATAACGTGCGTGCTTCCCACCAGCGGTTGTAGGCGCTGGAATTGCGGAAGCTGATCAGCACGATAAGCGCCGAGCACAACAACGTAAGCGGCATCAGGGGGAGATCTATCCCCGCACCCTGGACCAACATGAAGTCCATGGTCACGGCCACGTCCCAGAGCAGAAGCCAGAACAGTGACCAGCCAACGTAGGTGACCGTTCTGCTGATGCACAGCCATTTTTTTTCAAAAGGACCAGGCATTGCGGCACTCCTTTGCTGGGTTGGAAGAGGTTTGGCGCGGTCAATCAACACGCCACGCTGCAAACTTACTGACCGAGGCTTAAAGCTCGCTTAATTCTCCATGGTGGCGAAACAGTTACGCCTGTCTTGACCATTTCAACAGCTGGAACCCCCGGCACCCTTGCGACCACACAGCCTTGTCGGTCCTCTTCGCTGACGGGCTCCCGGACGTTTGCAATTGTTACCACTCTCGGACCGACGCCCCATTGCCTTGCCTGTTCGCAGGCCAGTCGTCCGGCCAGACCCGTCTCGTCGCGTTGCTACGCAACTTACGCAATAGAGAGGGAGTTTCAATGCACATCAATCGAACCGGCAGCCCGCAGCCCAGCATCGAGCTGGAGCGCTTTTATTCCGCATCGCAATCATTGGCCTCCAGTTCCGTGCGCGAGCTCAGCCCTGCCGAGCAGACCATGTTGGATTCCATTACCGATTACCTGAAAGATCATGTGTTCGCTGCGCACAAACTGCCGTTGAGTGAGTTGGCCGTTGACCAGGACGCCGTTCATGCGCACAACGAGCAGATCGACAACATCATCGATACTCGCGCCAGACGTTTGCTGGACGAGGGCGAAACGCCTGCCACTATTGCCGACACCTTCGCCAAGGCGGAGAAGTTCGACAGGATGGCAACCACCGCTTCGACCGCGCTGCGCGCCACGCCGTTTGCCGCTGCGTCGGTGCTGCAATACATGCAGCCTGCCATCAACAAGGGCGACTGGCTGCCGACGCCGCTCAAACCCCTGACGCCATTTGTGTCCGGAGCGTTGTCCGGGATCATGGATCAGGTCGGCACCACGGTCATGAATCGCGCCACGGGCAACCTGCACTACCTGAGTACCCCGCCTGAGAAACTGCATGATGCGATGGCGGCTTCCGTGAAGCGTCATTCGCCGGGTGTCATGCGTCAGGCGGTCGATCTGGGCATTGCCGTTCAGACTTACAGCGCGCGTAATGCGGTGCGTACCGTACTGGCGCCAGCACTGGCATCCAGACCCGCCGTGCAGGGTGCGGTCGACATCAGCGTGTCGGCGGCAGGCGGCCTGGTGGCCAACGCGGGGTTCGGCAATCGAATGCTCAGTGTGCAGGCGCGTGATCACTTGCGCGGCGGTGCATTCGTGCTGGGCATCAAGGACAAGCAACCCAAGGCAGACTTGAGTGAGGAGACCGACTGGCTCGATGCCTACAATGCGATCAAGTCAGCCAGCTACGCCGGCGCGGCGCTGAACGCCGGCAAGCGGGTGGCGGGTCTGCCGCTGGACGTCGCCACCGACGGCCTGAAAGCAGTGAGAAGCCTGGTGTCGGCCACCGGTCTTGCGCAAAACGGGCTGGCCCTGGCAGGCGGCTTTGCCGGCGTGGGCAAATTGCAGGAGATGGCGACCAAAAATATCACTGACCCGGCCACCAAGGCGGCGGTCAGCCAACTGACCAATATGGCCGGCTCGGCAGGCGTTTTTGCGGCCTGGACCACCGCAGCGGTCGCAACCGATCCCGCAGTAAAAAAAGCCGAGTCGTTCTTGCAGGATACGGTCAAATCGGCGGCGTCGAGTTCGACCAGCTACGTAGCCGACCAGACTGTCAAGCTGGCCAGGGCGGGCATTGACGCGAGTGGTGAGGCGATTGCTGCGACGGGGGCATCCTTGCGTGACACATTGCGTCGTCGCAATGCTCGTGAGCCGGACATCGAAGAGGGTGGCATTGCCGCGGGTTCACCGAGCGCGGTGCCGTTCCAGCCAGGGCGCTCATAAGCGTCTCCAACCATAGCCGGTAAAGGAAAGGGGCGCCCTCTACGGAATGCGCCCCTTTGCTTGTTCCTCATGTATGCGTCGTATCAGAGCTCGGTGTGCTGGGTAGACGCCTTGGTCTTGTCATAGGCGTGCTTGACGTCGGTCATGGCGATGTCGCCAGTGGCCAGTTTCAGATCGTCACTGTCGCTTTTGACGAGTGCGAACTTGCCATGGGTCGCGTCCACGCCATTGAGCTCGACACTCATGTCATCAAACTGCTTGCCACCATTGGTACGGACCAGCGTGCCGAAATCGGTGGCCTTGAAACCGTCGACTTTCAGGTGGGTATCGGCATTGAGCTGAATGACCTTGTCATCGGCACCGTTGGCGCTGCTGTTAGTGATGTTCAGATTGGTGACCTTTGCGCCTCCTTCACCCTTGACGGTGATCATGTCCTCACCGACGTTCTGGGCGTGCACGTTATCAATGGTGACTTGCTCCGAATTTCTGGCATTCACGTGGATGCCGTCGGCTTCGTTCTCACCCAGGTTCACGTTTTTCAGCACCGCGCCTTCGGCCAGTTCGAACAGGGGCTTCTGATGTTCGTCCTGGTCGCCGGTGCCCATCGACTTGTCGGCGGTAAAGGTTGCACCGTGGCCGTCATACACCTGGCCAGGACCGACTTTGATGGTGTCTTTCACGACATTGACTTCGCCGGATTGCTCAAGAGAGCCCGTTGTATCCGAAACCGTGCTGTTGCCCGAGTTGCGGCCAGGGTTGGCCAGTTGTGGGGTGACTTGAGGCGTTACGCCATCACCGCTGTCGCTTCCGTTGTCGGTCGAAGGCGTGCCGCTGCCCTCTGTGCCGGTGGACGCATAGCTGCCGCCGCCGTCACCTTCAGTGGTTGGGGATGTACCGCCATCATCGCCACCACCCGACGCTGCGGTTGTACCGCCGCCGCCGTCGTCACCGCCTGAAGTCGCCTCAGTACCGCCTCCGCCGTCGTCCCCGCCTGAAGCCGCCTCAGTACCACCGCCACCGCCTTCGGTCGATGGCGTACCGAGTCCGCCATTGTTTTGAAACGGGTCTTGCCACTCGTTGGCGTCCTGACCCGTGTCCTGTTTTTTATTGAGGTTCATGAGCATTTGCAGCAGCGATGTGACGAGCGCGCTGAGCAGCTTGACGACATTGGATTGAGGGTCAGTTGCAGCACTGCTGTCGGTGGGGCTTTGAACCGTATTGTCGGGTTTTCCGAAACTGACGTCTTTCTGGCTGGCAGTGTCGAACAGCAGGGCACTCGGGTCGACGGCCTGTGCAGTGCTCTCCTCGCTGAACGTATTGGTCTGCGGGCTTTTGCCGCTCAGCGCCGAGAAGTCCAGCTGGGTTGAAGCGGGTTGGTAGGAGGTGGAGGAGTTGATACCGATGCTCATGGTGCTTTACCTCGATGGGATGGACATATGAACCAGCGTCGTCTTCCGGAGTTACCGGCGTTGATCGCCGCGTCCTTGTCGGGTTCTATAGGTCGATGAGGACTCTGCCTTGGCGTTGCCCGAAGTGAGTGGCAGCACGGGGGGATGGGTTCCCGTTTGTGTGCGTTGACTGGCGCTGACTCCGATGTACCGGGCTGGAGAGGCCGGCTCGCGCCAAGGAACCAAAACGCCTTGCCCTCCGACTCAGTGCGCACACGCCAGCAAAAAAATGGTGTGGACCCACAGCGCACCGAGAGGCTGTTAAATGAACAAAAATGATGAATATCAGACGCTTATCAATGAGATTTGCACGCTCAGTCTGATCTCCGAACCCGAACGTTTTTACGAGTCAGCCAATTTCAAAATCAGCGACGTCGACTTCACCCTTCACTATCAGGACCGCGACGAGGGGCGTGCGATTCTGATCTACGGGGATATGGGCGCGCTGCCCGCGCGCAATCGTGACAGCGCCTTGCTGGCGTTGATGGACATCAACTTTCATATGTTTGCGGGTGCCCACAGCCCGGCTTTCTCCTGGAATGCCCAGACCGGCCGAGTGCTGCTGATGGGCTCGATAGGCCTTGAACGAGCGACAGCCGAGGGCGTGCTGCTGCTGATGAAGTCCTTTGCCGACCTGGCCAGAGAGTGGCGCGAGCACGGTTTCATGGGACCGGTGGGTACTGCGAGCGCCCCGGTCAATACGCCTGCCTCCAAGGCAACCATGCGTGATACGCCTACGGGTTCCGGGAGGTTCCAATGACTGGCATACGAGTCGGCGGATCAGGCAGTACCGAAATCGTTCAGGCGAACCAGCCGCAGCCGTCTGCCGCTGTCGCCCAGGCTCATCCATACGCGGTAAGCCCGGGCAGCAACCCGCCGCTGACCGCCAGCCAGTCGGCCGCGCAAGCGCCGGAAAGCTCGGCGGCCGGTGCCGCTCGCCTGCCAGTCGCGCCGCGACATCTGCCGACATTGGAGAAGTTTCGTGCCGAACAGCCTACCGTAAAGGGCACCTCCACGCCGACCATCAGCGCTAACGCGGCCCTGCTGATCGGCAGTTTGTTGCAGTCTGAAAAACTGCCCTTCGAGGTCATGGCCGCCCGTTTGTCGCCTGAGCGTTATGCGTTGCAACAGTTTCACGGCTCCGACCTGCAGCAAGCGCTCGGACGATTCGCTGAGCCAGGGCATGAGCCAGGCAAGGCCGAGACCGAACAACTGATCAAGGGCTTTGCCCGGTCGCTCGCAGACCAGCTGGAACACTTCCAGCTCATGCATGACGCGACGGCTGATGCATTCGGCCCAGGAGGGCTGCGCGACCGCAACACGCTGGCGGTCAGTCAGGCGGCGCTTGGCGAATACGCCGGTCGGGCCAGTAAGTCCATCGAAGCGGGGCTGAACCACAGTCTTGCGGTGCTGGACGAACGCATCGCCGCGCTGGACAGCCAGTTGGAGGGCGCCACTGAGGACAGCAGACCGGGTCTGCTGATGGACCGGCAGGCGCTGGAGACGGCCAGGGCGATGCTGAGCGACCTGCACGCCGACTTCTGCAAGTCGCCTGAAGCCAAGCGGTTGAATGCCGTTGCCGCTCACACGCAAATGGATGCTCTGATCGACAAGCTGAACGTTGATCGCAACTCGGTCGGCGGCTGGAAGGGGTTCGGTCCGATCGTTGCGGCAGCGGTGCCGCAGTTTATGGTGTCCATGCTCCACTTGGGGTATATCCGCACGGCCACCGGTGACGCGATGAAAGATGCCGTTCCCGAAAAAAGCGCCGACGCCAGCATGAAGAGGGCCCTGGCCGTAGGGCTGACTGCCGGGGTGGCTCACGAGGGCGTTACCAACCTGTTGAAGCCGATGGTTCAGGCCGGGTTTCAGAAAGCCGGCCTCAACGAGCGGCTGAATATGGTACCGCTCAAGGGGATTGATACCGACTCGGTGATTCCCGACCCTTTCGAGTTGAAGAACAACAACGGCGCACTGGTCAGAAAAACGCCTGAGGAAGCCGCTGAGGACAAAGCCTTCGTCGAAAGCGAGCGAGCGGTTTTGAATCAGAAAAAGGTTCAGGTTTCGTCTACCCATCCACTGGGTGAGATGATCCCCTACGGCGCCTTTGGTGGCGGGCAGGCGGTACGCCAGATGCTGAATGATTTCAATCTGCTCAATGGCCAGACCCTGTCGGCCAGAGCGGTGACTTCCGGGATCGCCGGGGCCATATCAGCCACCACCCAGACCATTGCACAACTGAACTCGACCTATGTCGATCCGCGCGGGCGCAAGATCCCGGTCTTCACCCCGGAACGCGCCAATGCCGATTTGGGCAAGGACCTGGCCAAAGGCCTGGACCTTCGCGAACCGGCGGTACGCACCGCGTTCTACAGCAAGGCTGTTTCAGGTGTGCAGAGCGCAGCGCTGAACGGCGCGCTGCCAGCGGTTGCCGTCCAGCCCCAAGGCGCATCCGGCACGCTCAGCGCGAGGAATATCCTGCGCAACATGGCGCTGGCGGCAACCGGTTCGGTGTCTTACCTGTCGACCCTGTATGCCAACCAGTCGGTCACGGCCGAGGCCAAGGCCTTGAAAGAGGCGGGCATGGGCGGCGCAATGCCGATGCTGCCGCGTACTGAAAGCGCCTGGAACACTATTCGCCATCCGGACAGAGCTTCACTGCCGCATACGTTCCAGCCGGATACCCTGGGTGGCGTCCCCAGAGCCGTGGAAAGCGCTTATCACATGGGCAGAGGGGCGTTGCAATTACCGACCCAACTGGTGGTGGATACATTCCGCGGGGTGGAGGACGGCGTATCGAAAAGTGTTTCGGCCTTGCGCAATTCACGCAACGCGCCAGAGACACCTTTGCCTGCGGACAACGCTGACCCCGTCGATGTCGAACTGAGTTCGATGGAGGAGGGCCGTCGAGGCTGATAAACACACGGGGGGCTGTGTCCCGGGCGGCCCCTTTTTGTGGAACCGACAGCGCCAGGCAGCCACTCACTGCCTGGTCAGCTCAGGCTTTTCTTAAAGGACTATGACGATGAATACCTCGCAACATGAGTTTTCCCGTTTCATCACTGCGCTGGGTGCCCAGCTTGGCACTTCGCTTACCTGGCAGAACGGGGTATGCGCGCTGTATGACGGCCAGGACAACGAAGCCGCCGTCATCGAGTTGCCCGAGCACAGTGAGATGGTCATCTTTCATTGCCGTGTCGGGCGCTGCCCTGAACGCTCTGCCGATTTGCAGCACTTGTTGAGCCTGAACTTCGACGTCGCCCGCTTGCACGGTTGCTGGTTTGCCGTCGATCAGGGCGATGTACGCTTGTGTGCGCAACGTGAGCTGGTGTCGCTCGATGAGCCAGCCTTTTGCGACGTAACGCGTGGCTTTATTGCTCAGGCACGCGAAGCCCGCGCATTTCTGCACGCCTGAACAGGCGGGGTTGCACGCAAAAGCGCCGCTTCCATGCGGCGCTTTTGCGTTGTTTCAGCTATCAGCTTTTGACTTCGAAGCCCGACAGTTTCAACTCGCCTGCCGCCTCTTTCAACGACGCCGAGGGCCGCGACAGCTCCCCGTCGAACGTGTAGCCGATGGGTTTGTCCTGGTCTTCGCCATAGATGAAATTGATCCGCCCGAGGGTCTTGTTCACGCTCAACGATGCGCCGCTGTTGTAGCTGATCAGTGGCGTGGGTGACGTGAAATTCTCGGTCTGCGGTGGGGCATGGAACACCACCAGCCTTTTGATCCTCATGTTATTGCGATTTTCCAGAAGGCCGGAGAGTTGGGTCTGCGTCAGCGTACCCCTGCGGCTGCCTTCGTCAATGTCGTCGATCAGCGAGTCTTTTGGTTCAAGGCGTACCCTGGCGAGGGTGCCCTGGCTGTTTTCAAGCTGCTTGACCATGGCGCTGAGCGTCGGGTCCTGACGCATGTACTCGGCGACCCTGGCCGCGTTGCCGGGCGCACTGGCTTCGCGTATCGACCCCATGATTCTGGTGAGGATGCTTTCCTTGCTCAGGCCTGACAGGCTGGTCTTGCTGGTTTCGAAGCGGGCATTGTCCAGCACACTGTGATTGTTGATCGACGCTTCGTGTTGCACGCCCGCCCGTTTCAGGTCTCGAAGCGCCTTGTATTGCGTGTCGTTCTGCGACGGTTTGTCGGCAAACAGCGCTTTGAGCCCGTCAAGTCGTGCCTGAATGGCCTGCTCAGGGTTCATGTCGGCGTAAAGAGCGTTCAGCGGATCCTTCAGGTCTGCAAGGCGGGCGGTCGTGGCTTTGTCCTTGAAGGCCGCACCGAGACTTTTCGACAGTTTGTCCAGGCTCTCGGTGCTCATCGGGGTCGCTACGTTAAAGCGGAACTTGACCCGTTTGACGGTTTTGTCATCAATGGTCACGTTGGCCGACACCCCCAGATTATTGGCCGCCGATTGAGTCGCTGGCGTCGGCCCGGCAGCGGAGGCCGGGGTTGCTGTGGCGTTGGTGTGCGTACCACCGATCTGCCCGCGAGCCTGCCCGCCGAAGATCAGGCTGTTGAAAAAGCGCGGCCGGTTCTTGCCGCCTTCGCGCAGCTCTGTCTTGTCGTTCTTCTGGGTCAGGGAGTAATCGGTGTAGCTCAGCAGGTTGACCGTGACATTCGCCGCCACACCCAGACGCGCAACTGCGGAAAGCGGCGCGCTGTCGGCCTCCGACAGACCAAAGCCGACGCGCATATCAGCGCTGAAGCCTGTTGTGATATCGAAATTGAAGCGCCGCGCTTCATAGGTTTCGTGGTCCTTGACCTTGTTCAACAGCTGCAAGGGGTTGAGCTTGCCTTCGAACAGGTCGTCGACGAACCCGTCGATTTCGTCGTCCGCCACATTGAAGATCACCCCGGCCCGCTGGCTGGCGGCAGCGGTTGCGGTCACGTCTGCGCCAAGACGGAAGTTCGGCGTCATCTTGCGGTTGTTACCGATATCGACGCTGCGGGCAGGGTGGTTGTCGTCGAAGAACCCCGGCCAGTAGTCCTTGCCGCCGCCCACCCCGCCGCTGATATTGCCGGCCGCTTCTCTCATCAGGTAGAGGGTCACGCCGCCTTCGCAACGTTCGGCACTGAAGAGGTAGTTGCGATTGCCGGTAGCGCCGGCGGTCGGCCACGGGCCCGTCGACCTGTCGGCCAGTACGGCGAACGGGCTTGTGAGGTTCAGCCCGTAACTGCGTTGCACACCGATTTCATCGTCGCCGTGTTCCAGGTTTTTGAGCATGGCCTTGAGCGTGTCGGCCAGTTCGGACTGATCCTGGCTGCCGGTTGCCGCGCGCATATTGACGCTGACAGCGTGGTCGGATTTCTTGAGTGCGTTCGAGAACGCCTTGACTGCGTCATATGCGCCTTCCAGTGCTGCGTTATCGGTAAAGCCCATGTCGGTGACCTGTTTGAGCGGATTCTCGCCATAGGTCACATCGCGTAACGAGGTCAATTCCGCTTGCAGCCCGGGCAGGTCGCTGCTGCGTGCCAGCAGCTCAACCTTGCCGATCAGCGCACCGAGGTCTTTCAGGGTGACCAGATCCAGCGCCAGGCGGGCCTTGCTCAGCCCGTGATCTTCGTTGGCATCGCGGCGTTGGCCCAGACCGATATCGGTTTTGGTGTGAGAAAGCTTCACTCCGTTGTCTTTCAGCAGCTTGAGCGTTGTGGCCGTCGGGTTTTCTGCGGACGGGGCGACCTGGGTCAGGGCGTTATCCAGCTCATTGACGAAATCATGGCCGGAGCTTTTGAAGTTGAGCATCGACCCCAGTTCAGCCAGCTTCTTGCCGAGCTGAGTGCGTTTCGACGACTTTGCCACTGCGCTGTGCTGGTTGAGCACACCGTCGTTCTGCCTGAGGTTTTTGAGCTTGCCGTAGTCCTTGCCAATGTTCTCCAACGCAGTTCTGGCGTGCTTTTCCAGTTCGTCGCGGAAGACCTCGAGTTCTTTTGCCAGCTCAGCGCCTTCAGGGCCAAGCTGCAGGCGCGCAATTCGCGCTTTCAGATCGTTGCCCGGACTCGGGGGTGTGCCGCCGGCTTCATGAATCAGTTCAAGTTGTTTGAACGCGATCAGCTCTTTCTTGTAGAGCTCCTTCAGGCCCTCGCGACCGTGATAGCGATGCTGGATGTTGTTGCCGACGTTCTTCATCCAGCGAGGCGGTTCCAGCGTGGGCTTGTAAACGTTGGCGCGAATGGCCTCGCTGGCGGTGGGGCGATTGCTTTTCTCCATGCCGCTGCGCCCGAATGCATTGATGTCCAGCTTTGCTGTCAACCCGGTGCCTGGAATCCGCCAGGTCTTGTGCGCGCGCGTGATGCGGTTGTAAACGTCATTCAAGCCGTTTTTTTCCACGGGACGCTGTTCGAACGCTTGCCACTGCCCCTCTTTGAGTTGCATCAGGCCTTGACCGGCGGCGTCCTCGACCTGAACGCTCAAGCGATTGTCATCATTGCTGTACAGCGCTTTGACCGGTTGACCGTCAGGCGCTGTGAGCGGCGTCCATTTGGCCGCCAGCTGGCCTCCGAATCGGGTTGCCTGCCATGCCTCTCGGGGCATGCAATACAACTTGCCCGTGCTGCTCAGAGCGTAAAGATTGTGCTTTTCGTCCAGCGCCAGTTCCTTGATGTCACCGTCAATTGCGGACGTATCCAGATCGATGGGTTTGTGGTCCTTGCTATGGGCCGTCAGCCTGTTCTGATCATCGAGCGCGACAAAGCGCTTGTCGCTGACCATGGCAAAAGCGGTCACGACCCGATTCTCCAGCCCTGCGATTTCCTTGCCCATCGCCACCTTGGTCGAGCGCGCTATCTGGGCCAGTGCCGTATTGTGGTCGAAGGCGACATTGGGGTGTTTAGGGGCCACGTCGAGCCTGAGCAACGTGCCACCTTTCAACACGTAGGCGTTGCTGTCCGCACCGCGTTGCAAGCGATCGACATCCTTGATGCCTGCGTCTTTCCAGCACTGCGGCGTCGCGTCCCAACGCTGGATGCGACCGGCGCTCAAACCGACCAGACCGGCACGGTCGAGGTGCAGGCGGTCGGCCCCGACGGGCGCTGGCATAACCGTCAGGCCGCGTGTGTTGTCCAGGACCAGCGCATTGGTCAGGTTCCAGCCGCTTTCCAGCTTCGCACCCTGCTCGTCGAGCGCATGGGAGTGCACCTCGCCCTGACGATTCCTGATCAGTGCGTGCACGCGACCGTCATCGCCACTGATGAATCCGCTGACGCTGTTGTGGCCGCCCATTGGTTGATCGTCCAGCCTGTAGCCGGCTCGGTCGGGCATCAGGCGCAACGTTGCGTCGTTGCTTTCGAAGGCGCTGCGATCAGTGCTGTAAAGCCTGCCCTGCGTGTCGGCAATGAATAGCCTGTTGTTGCTCAGGGCGACTTCGGCGGCCTGTGCCTGACCGCCGTCGAGCTCCAGGGTTTTGGTTTTTTTCGGGGTCAGCCCACCAATCACCGGACTCATGTCGGTCAGCAGGACGGTCTGTACATCCGAGCCACTGAGCAGTGCCGCGCTATCGTCAGGCGCGACCGAAAATGACTTCAGGTCGTTGAACTCGGCGTGCGGCATGAACGGGCTGGAGAGATCGACGACGACATCGTCACTTTTGGCGTAGACCGAGCCGTTGCCTCCGGTTATCAGGCGGTTGAAAGCGATGTTCTCGATTTCATCCACCGGCTTCCAGCGAGCGGCGAGCGGTTCGAACTGGTACAGCCGGTCTTCATGTACGCGCAGGCGGTCGCCGCTGGTGGTCTGATGGACGTCGGTGAGGTGAGCGATATGGGCCTTGCCCGGCAACTCCTGGCTGCGCCGCCCTTCAAGGGTGTCGAGATGAATGTGGTTTTCTTCACGCTGCATGCTCACCGGCGGAGGTTTTCCGCCTGCTACCGGCAGTGTTGGCTGGCTGCTGCGGATGACGGCCAGCGAGGCGTCGCCCTGCGCCAGATGCAGCAGATGCCCGTTGGCTTGCAGTAGTTGGTGGCCCTGCGCGCCTTGCTCACTCTGCTGCGCCAGATAGGTTTGTCCGGGCTTGGCGAGTATGTCGTTCAGCAACGCGGCCATGCCGGGCGTCTTGAACGAAGAGAAATCCGGCTTGCCGTCGGCACTCAAGCCTACAGCGCCCTGTGATTGCACGCTGCGCATCAGTTGCTCGTTCTTGAACTCGAAACGACCGCCGCTGCTGCGCTCCAGACCCGGACTGCGAGCGGTGGGTGGTCCCTCTGAATCGTCCGCCTTGGTGCCGGAACCGCTTGCCGCGTTCGGGTCGACAGGCTGCATTGACTGGCGTGTGCCATCTGAGCCTTGCAGGCGGCTGCCGGGGTTACGGCGTTCGCGCATAGCGCTGGCGACGGCCTCTTCGTCAGTCATGGGCTCTGCGGCTAACTGCTCCGAAGCGCTGCGCGTGAGCTGATCCTGTGGAAGATTGAACGTGACACGGCGATTGTTACGGGGGGCAGTGTCTGTCCGCGTCGATTCTTCTTCTATTTCATGCGCCGTCGTTCCTGAAGCGTTCGCCCTGTCCGCACGGGTGCGCAGAATGGACTTGGGGAGATGATCGCTGCGCGGCGACGGGTTATCCGGCAAACGAGTGTCACGACCGGTATTTTTGCCGGCCTCGCGGCTGGAGCGCGGCGCTGAGCTTGAGGGTGTTTGTGTACTGGGCGATCTGGCGGCCGACTGCCGGGGTGCCCTGGATTTCTGGAAAACCTTGCCGACACTTTTCAGCAGCCGTTTTCCCATGCTCCCCAGGGAATGTGAGGAGCGCTGGGTCGGCTGTTCGGTTTGCTGCCGCAGATTTGAAGGGTTGTCGGCTCTTGCTGTTGCTTCTGGCGCAATGACGTTTCCGGTATTGCGGTTGACCGTTGGTGCCTGCACGGTGCATCTCCCTTTCCATTTGCCGCCCGACGACGGCGATTGTGTAACCCTTTGAAAAGTCCTTCCGTTCCTGTGTGGCATCGGAAAGGCACCGGTTCCAAAGAAAAACAGCTGGCTGAAACGTTTCAGGCTCGTGCTTACGCAAGCGAAATACGCCTGGCAGGGAACTGGAAAGGCGGGCGTGCCACGTAGGGGGACACGTTCAGGACATTCCGCACATGGCCGCCGTTGCCCTCCACGTTTCGTCTCCTCGCTTGCTGGCTCGTTCGGTACAGATCGCCGTTCTGGCCCTGGGGGCACTGTGTGTGGGCTGCCAGTCAGCCGATTATTCACAGCCGCGCCTGGACCGCTTGCCGCGACTGGTTGCGGGGCTGGGGCATCGCTCTGACGACACGCAGGCGGACCCTCGAGCTGCAACGACTGTTGCCGATTTGCCCGTCTACAACGGCGAGGACGTTTGGCAACGGGTGGCGCAGCGATGCCGGCTGGTGGACGGGCAGGGCGTCAATGAACGTATCGCTCGCCAGCGTGACTGGCTGCTGAACAATCGCGGCTTCCTGACCGGGGCCAGCAAGCGCGCCACGCCTTACCTGCATTTCATTGTCGAACGTCTCGATGAACGCAACATGCCATTGGAACTGGCGCTGCTGCCCATGATCGAGAGCTCCTACAACCCTTTGGCCAACTCCCCGGCGGCGGCAGCGGGCCTCTGGCAGTTCATCCCGTCTACCGGTCGCCAGTTCAACTTGAACCAGAGCGCTACCTACGACGCCCGCCGCGATGTCGTCGCGTCAAGCAAGGCGGCGATGGACTATCTGACTCGCCTGCATGATCAGTTCAATAACGACTGGCTGTTGGCACTGGCGGCCTATAACGCAGGCGAGGGTACGGTTGCACGAGCGATCGATGCCAACCGGCGGCGTGGCATGCCTGTCGACTACTGGCATTTGAATCTACCCCGTGAAACCCAGGATTACGTTCCGCGCCTGCTGGCACTCTCGCTGGTGGTGCGCAATCCAGGCGCCTACGGCGTGCAACTGACGCCGGTCGCCAACATGCCGTATTTCGATGTGGTTGAGCTCAACCACACGGTAGACCTGGCTCAGCTCGCCGCCACAACCGGGGTAGACGAGGCGCAGCTGTTGCGCCTCAACCCGGCATTCCTGCGAAAAAAGACCCCGGATGGGCCTGGACGTTTGCTGATTCCCAAGACCCACACGCAGGTCTTGACGGCAGGTATCGAGCGGATCACCGGAGAGTCGCCGACAACTGCTGTCATCCCGGCAAGCCCCGGAAAGCGTGTGATCGAGCGTCAGCCAGCGTTACAGGTGGCCGAGCGCGCTCCGGTGCCTGGACCGTTGCAAGCAGCAGGGCGCGAGCAGACGGCAGGCCTGAGGCAGGTGCTTGAGCGCGAGCCTGCACCGGAATCGGTGCAACCGGTCAGGCGTGAACCGCAACCGAAGGTCGTACAGGTTGCCAGGCAGGAGCCCTTGCCCGGCCCAGCGCAACCCGTTCAGGCTGCCGAACAGGTGACTGTGTCCGAATCCATCCAGCCAGCGCGTCAGGCGCCACCGCAGGCTACAAACGAGCGTTTGCTGCTGGACCGTCGAATACAAAAGAGGCTGTACATCGATGACCGTTCGTCGCCACGCAAGCGCGACGAGATCGCGTACCGCGATGAGCCGCGTGAGCTGCCAAACGGTCCTCGTGTCGTGGTGTACGCAAGCGATCCACGCCAATAACCTCTCGATTTTTTTCTCCTGAGCCCTTAAAGCACCTGAAAATTGACCTTTTTTAGTGCTTTTTCGCGTTTTCAGCGCGTGCTGGAAACCTTCGAATAAAAATTTTCATTCCTTTTTTTGCCGTTATAGGGCGCAAAAAGTGTGGCCGACCGAGCTGCAGCAAGTATGTTTCTCAGTGAATCATGCAAACTTTGTAAAGAATTGTAAGGAAATACTTACACATATTTAGAAACAATCTCAGTGATGATGGGGTATCAGCGCTGCTTATGGTGGTAGGCCTTCACAGCGCTATAAGCGTGGATTGCCAGATTGTCCTACAGTGAATCCTTTCAGCTAGTTAGCTATTTTCAAAATCTGCAAATCCGCATTCTGAAAAGGCGGCGCGTTCGGATTGCCGAATGCGTAGGTGGCAAAAAGCTATCGCGAAATGAGCCCAAAAAATGGGAGATTTCTGGATCCAACCAACTCAGAGATGCGAAATCGTTCGGAAATCCGACTGAAGTATTGTTTATATCAGCCCGGTGGTTGGGTACTGTATTACAACCGGCACTCCCTGTTCAGATGTGTGGAATAAGTTTAACTTTGATAGGTGTTTGTTTAAGTTCGTTAGTTGTGTATGTTATTAAAGTTAATGCAGTAAGTTCGTGTGGCTGACGCTCTTGGTCTGATAGGGTTTTATTGCTGTACACAACTAAGGTGCTGCGGCGCCTATTAAGTGCGTCATCCGGCTCGCGGAGTGGCTATCTGTTTTTTCTGCGATTGGCAAGTTACAAATTTTTCGATTTCATTATGGCCCGTGATCGGGCATACGGCTGGATACCCCCGCAGCCACGGGGGCTGCAGTGACTATTGGTCAGCGTAAGTCTATGATAATTTTGGAATAAGTATATATTAATACAGTCATTTCACAGCGCTTGCGCTATACCGAGTGGGTCTTAAGGGGCTGTCGCTACTTGATAGTGATTCTCGAATTTGTGAAATTTTTCACAGCCGCTGGGGAACTAAATGGCTATATGTGTGCCTTGTAAGACGTGGTATTAATATCCCGCCTCCCTCCCGCTATGAGAGTGATCGATGAGCACAGACATTGATAACGACGTTCGAACGTGTTGGAACGTAACTGCATTATCGGCTGGTCATCAAATTGCAATGAACAGCGCGCTACTGGATATGGACTTGCTTCTTTGCGGGGAAACCGGCACCGGCAAAGACACCCTGGCCTGCCGGATTCACGAGCTGTCGAGCAGGACCGGGCCCTTTGTCGGCATGAACTGCGCGGCTATCCCCGAATCGTTGGCAGAGAGTCAGTTGTTCGGCGTGGTCAATGGTGCGTTCACCGGCGTGTGTCGCGCTCGCGAGGGCTACATCGAGGCCTCCAACGGCGGCACCCTCTACCTGGATGAAATCGACAGCATGCCGTTGAGCCTTCAGGCCAAGCTCCTGCGGGTGCTGGAAAGCAGGGGCGTCGAGCGGCTAGGCTCGACCGACTTCATACCACTGGATTTGCGAGTGATTGCTTCGGCCCAGCGTCCGCTGGATGAACTGGTGGAACAAGGACTTTTTCGTCGTGACCTGTTTTTCAGGCTCAATGTGCTGACACTGCAGTTGCCAGCCTTGCGCAAGCGTCGCGAGCAGATTTTGCCATTGTTCGACCAGTTCACCCAGGACATCGCCGCAGAATCCGGCCGTTCCGTGCCGATGCTCGACAACGGGCGTGTACAGATCCTGTTGAGTCATGACTGGCCCGGCAACGTGCGCGAACTGAAATCCGCTGCCAAGCGATTTGTGCTGGGGTTGCCGTTGCTGGGCGCCGAGCCGGTCGAAGCGCATGACCCGGTAACAGGACTGCGCATGCAGATGCGCGTCATCGAGAAAATGCTCATCCAGGATGCCTTGAAGCGGCATCGGCACAATTTCGACGCTGTGCTCGAGGAGCTCGAACTGCCTCGGCGCACCCTCTACCACCGCATGAAAGAGCTGGGGGTTGCTTCGCATACCGACCTGGTAGCCGAGTCCTGAATCGCTGCTGCGCTCGCGCAACGCTGATGCCATTGGAGTCATGAAATGAATCTCGACGATGAGTTTGACGATGACCTGGATGCGGAGCGCGTACCCAATCTGGGGATCGTCGCCGAAAGTATTTCGCAGCTCGGCATCGATGTCTTGCTGTCGGGCGAGACCGGTACCGGTAAAGACACCATTGCCCGGCGCATTCACAACATGTCCGGGCGCCAGGGCCGCTTCGTCCCGATGAACTGCGCGGCCATTCCGGAATCGCTCGCCGAGAGCGAGCTGTTCGGGGTGGTGAGTGGGGCCTACACCGGTGCCGACCGTTCCCGAATGGGCTACATCGAGGCGGCGCAGGGCGGAACCTTGTACCTGGATGAGATCGATAGCATGCCGCTCGCCCTCCAGGCCAAGCTGCTGAGGGTGCTTGAGACCCGTGCACTGGAGCGTCTGGGCTCGACCTCCACGATCAACCTGGATATCTGTGTGATTGCCTCGGCCCAGGCCTCTCTGGACGATGCCGTCGAAGAAGGCAAGTTTCGGCGCGACCTGTACTTTCGCCTGAACGTGCTGACCCTCAAACTGCCGCCGCTGCGCGATCAGCCCGAGCGTATCCTGCCGTTGTTCACCCGATTTGTGGCGGCGTCGGCCAAAGAACTTAACCTCGCGATTCCCGATGTGTGTCCGTTGCTTCAGCAGGTACTGACGGGGCATCGCTGGCCCGGCAATATCCGCGAGCTCAAGGCCGCTGCAAAGCGCCATGTGTTGGGCTTCCCCTTGCTGGGGGCTGACTCGCAGACCGAAGAGCACCTGGCGTGCGGGCTCAAGTTTCAGCTGCGGGCGATTGAAAAGGCCTTGATTCAGCAAGCGCTCAAGCGCCACCGCAATTGCATCGACGCGGCCAGCCTGGAGCTCGATATTCCACGTCGTACGCTCTACCGCCGCATCAAGGAATTGAGCATCTGATTTTTTGCAGAAGTTCTGGAACCGATTCGCGGACGCATGCCACCTAGCTGTACCTAGCAATTACGCTGGTACAGACGAAGGGGTATGACGTTATGACTATCATGAGTTCTCTGGCGGGTGCAGGTCGCGGTGTCGTCAACACGATCGGTGGTGCCGCTCAGGGCATCAACAGCGTAAAGAGCAGCGCCGACCGTAATGCTGCACTGGTGAGCAACACCGGTAGCACTGACAGCATCGACGCTACTCGCTCCAGCATCAGCAAAGGCGATGCAAAAAGTGCCGAGCTTGACGGCACCGCGAACGAAGAGAACGGGCTGCTGCGCGAGTCGAGCATGCTGGCGGGCTTTGAGGACAAGAAAGAGGCGCTTTCCAACCAGATCGTCGCAAGCAAGATCCGGAACTCGGTCGTCCAGTTCTGATTTCTTGAAGCCCCTTCGTACCTGAGGGGGCTGCTACTTTGAGGAGGTTGTGATGCAGAGTCTCAGTCTTAACAGCAGCTCGCTGCAAACCCCGGCAATGGCCCTTGTTCTGGTACGTCCTGAAACCGAGACGACTGGCGCCAGTTCGTCGAGCAAGGCGCTTCAGGAAGTTGTCGTGAAGCTGGCCGAGGAACTGATGCGCAATGGTCAACTCGACGACAGCTCGCCATTGGGCAAACTGCTGGCCAAGTCGATGGCCGCGGATGGCAAGGCGGGCGGCGGTATCGAGGATGTCATCGCTGCGCTGGACAAGCTGATCCATGAAAAGCTGGGTGACAACTTCGGCGCGTCTGCGGACAACGCCTCGGGTACCGGACAGCAGGACCTGATGACTCAGGTGCTCAGTGGCCTGGCCAAGTCGATGCTCGATGATCTTCTGACCAAGCAGGATGGCGGGACAAGCTTCTCCGAAGACGATATGCCGATGCTGAACAAGATCGCGCAGTTCATGGATGACAATCCCGCACAGTTTCCCAAGCCGGACTCGGGTTCCTGGGTGAACGAACTCAAGGAAGACAACTTCCTTGATGGCGACGAAACGGCTGCATTCCGCTCGGCACTCGACATCATTGGCCAGCAACTGGGTAATCAGCAGAGTGGCGCTGGCGGTCTGGCGGGGACGGGTGGAGGTCTGGGCACTCCGAGCAGTTTTTCCAACAACTCGTCCGTGACGGGTGATCCGCTGATCGACGCCAATACCGGTCCCGGTGACAGCGGCACTACCAGTGGTGAAGCGGGGCAACTGATCGGCGAGCTTATCGACCGCGGCCTGCAATCGGTATTGGCCGGTGGTGGACTGGGCACACCCGTAAACACCCCGCAGACCGGCACGGCGGCGAATGGCGGACAGTCTGCTCAGGATCTTGACCAGTTGCTGGGCGGCTTGCTGCTCAAGGGCCTTGAAGCGACGCTCAAGGATGCCGGTCAAACCGCTACCGACGTGCAGTCGAGCGCTGCGCAAATCGCCACCTTGCTGGTCAGTACGCTGCTGCAAGGCACCCGCAATCAGGCTGCAGCCTGACCGACAACCGCCTGACGGAGAACTCACGTGACCATTTCCCACCTTGGTAATGTTAAAAGCATCTCGCCGGAACTCGGGCAGGATGTGCCACAGGGGCTCGTTTCAGAACCGGCCCAGGCGGATGTCGACATCTTCACCGCTGCCACGCAGCCGGACGGCGTTTCGAGCGGAGCGCCGCTTTCCGAACATATCGCCAGCGCAATTTCCGGCGGTCTGGGCGAAACCGAAAAAATGTCTCAGCAAGCGATGCGGTCGATGAAAAAAGCTTCCGGCACGGGAGACGCGCTGGATATCGCCGCGATGACCAGGACCCTGTCGCAATGCTCGTTGCAGACTGCGCTCACGACCAAGGTGGTGAGCAAGACTGCGCAGGCGCTCGACAAGCTGACTAACTTGCAGTAGAGGTTTCCGTGAAATTTCTGAGCGCAGGGCTGCTGCTGATTTGCATGGTGTTGCTCGGCGGCTGCAGTGATGAAACCGATCTGTTCACCGGCTTGTCCGAGCAGGACTCCAATGAGGTCGTTGCCCGTCTTGCCGATCAGCATATCGACGCGCGCAAACGCCTGGAAAAAACCGGCGTTGTCGTCACCGTCGCCACCAGCGACATGAACCGCGCCGTCAGGGTGCTCAACGCTGCCGGTCTGCCACGCCAGTCTCGCGCCAGTCTGGGGGATATCTTCAAGAAAGAAGGGGTCATTTCGACCCCGCTCGAAGAGCGCGCCCGCTACATCTATGCCCTGTCTCAGGAACTCGAAGCGACGCTTTCGCAGATAGACGGCGTCATCGTGGCCAGGGTGCACGTGGTACTTCCGGAACGCATCGCACCGGGCGAACCAGTGCAACCTGCGTCTGCTGCGGTGTTCATCAAACACTCCGCAGCGCTTGACCCGGACAGCGTGCGCGGACGCATTCAGCAGATGGTCGCCAGCAGTATCCCCGGCATGTCGACGCAAGCGGCAGAATCGAAAAAGTTTTCCATCGTGTTCGTACCGGCTACCGAGTTTCAGGAAACCACACAGTGGGTCAGTTTCGGACCGTTCAAGCTGGACAGCGCCAATCTGCCGTTCTGGAACCTGACGCTCTGGCTGGTGCCGGTTGGCCTGACGGTGTTGCTGCTGATCATCGCGCTGCTGTTGCGCAGTGACTGGCGCGCCTCAGTGCTTCGGCGGATCGGCTTTGCCGGCCGTAGCCGCTCGACCGTACCGGCGCGCGCGTGATGGACCTGACCGCCGAGGACTATTGGACTCAGTGGTGGTGCAATCCCTGGCCATGGGCGCATCCGGGCTGGCAAAGCCGGTTCGCCGAGCGCTGCGGACTGACCGTCAGCGACTGTGAGGCCCTGATGGTCAGCCGTCACAGCGTGTTCCTGCAGAGTGTCGGCATCACGCCAAGTCAACCGCCGATGCCTGCAGCGCCGGTGTTGAACTGGCTGGCACTGACTCCCGAGCAGCGTAATCAGGCGCTGGATCTGGCGCAACGCATCTGTTTTTCCCGTAACGAAAGCGACGGCCATGACGGGCCGTGGTGCTGGGCCCTGACCAAGGCGTTGCGCCCTGGTGTCTGGCTGGATCTGGAACATGAAGATGCGCGCTTGCTGTTGGGTGCCTGGCTCGGGCCTGAGTATTGGCCGCGATTGCGTCTGGCCTGGGCGCCCGATGAGGTCGCCGGTAGCCCTTGCTCGGCCCCCGAAAATAAACTTCAGACGCTGTGGCAGGCTGTTCTATGGCGTGTCACCGCGACCTGAATATCCGCTTCCCTCTGCACCAGGAATTCCCCGATGCTTGCCAAACGCAGTATTACCCTGACTGCCGACGCGGTGCTGCCCGAGCCGGTATTGCGCCGTGAAGACATCGCCAACAGCCTGCTGGCTCGCGATATTCTGACGGACGCGCAACGTCAGGCGGAGCAGATGCTGGCACTTGAGCAGGCTAAAGCCGATCGTCGGCATCAGGAAGCGCTTGCGCAGTTCTGGGAGCGCGCCAATGCCTTTCTGGACGAGCTGCACGTCCAGCGCGAAGCCTTGCAGCAGCAGGCCATGACTGCTGTCGAGGAGCTGTTGACTGAGGCATTGCGCCAGTTGCTCGATGAAACGACCCTTGCCGAGCGCGCTCGGGCACTGGTCAGGAACCTCGCAGCCAGTCAGCTCAACGAAGCCGTGGCCACGCTCAGCGTTAATCCGGAGATGGCCGAGCCGGTCGCCGAATGGTTGGCAGAGAGCCGTTTTGCCGAGCACTGGGAGCTCAAACGTGATGCGACGCTGGCCACTGAAAGCCTGCGCCTGAGCGACGCTAACGGCGCTTTCGAAATCGATTGGGCAACGCTGCGCAATGGGCTGGCAGGCGCGGAGCCGGCTGCCTGAAACAGACTCTTGCGGCGAAAATGGAACCGCTCCACCTGTTTGCTCCACTCAAGGTTTGAACCTTTCTGCTGGAGCATCAGGACATGATAAATTTCAAATCCCTGCAAAATAACCTCGATTCCACGCTCACTCGCGCGTTGTCCGACGTGGATGACGTGCTGGACGGGGGCAATGGGCATTTCACCGCCGACGACATCGATGCCTTCAGTGAGGCGAGCCAGCAGGCTGCGGTCAGCTCCAACATTGCTGATCAATGCCAGCAGGCTGGTTATAAAATGACCAAAAATGTCATCGATGGATTTCAGTGAGTTCGAGGAGGTCGTCGGCCTGTGGCGTGATCAGCGTCCGGCGAGCCCGCTCGACTGCTGGGTCGACGACGCCAACGCACGGCTGGAAATGGTGGGTGGCGGAGTCCGTTGCAGCATCGAATTACTCGACCCCTATGACGCCAACGACCCTCAGCGTATCGAAGCATTGCTCAGTCATGGCGGTGCCAGCCTGGCGTGTGCCTGTGACGGCGCGTTCGCCATCGATCCGCAAACGCGCTGCATGGTGCTGGTCAGCTGGATGCCTGGCCCCTGCGGCCTTGCCGATCTGCTGAACCGTCTGGAAAGCCTGGCCAATCAGCGCGCGGCCTTGCTCAGCCTGATGCACACCACTCTGGTCAATTCTGTGCCCGCCTTAGCCGGGCGCACGACCCTCAATCACCGGCAACCGGGAGTTTGAAATGCGCAAGGCCTTGATGTGGTTGCCTTTATTGTTGATCGGGCTGTCCCCCGCCACGTGGGCGGTGACCCCCGAAGCCTGGAAACATACGGCTTACGCCTACGATGCCCGGCAGACCGAGCTGGCGACAGCGCTGGCCGACTTCGCCAAAGAATTCGGCATGGCGCTGGATATGCCGCCCATTCCCGGGGTCCTTGATGACCGGATACGCGCTCAGAGTCCGGAAGAGTTTCTCGACCGTCTGGGCCAGGAATATCACTTTCAGTGGTTTGTGTATAACGACACGTTGTACGTCAGCCCCTCCAGCGAGCACACCTCGGCACGCATCGAAGTGTCCTCCGACGCGGTAGATGACCTGCAGACTGCCTTGACCGATGTGGGGCTGCTGGACAAGCGCTTCGGTTGGGGTGTACTGCCGAACGAAGGCGTGGTTCTGGTTCGCGGCCCGGCAAAATATGTGGAACTGGTGCGCGATTACAGCAAGAAAGTCGAAGCGCCGGAAAAGGGCGACAAGCAGGACATCATCGTATTCCCGCTCAAGTACGCCAGCGCTGCTGACCGCACCATTCGCTATCGTGATCAACAACTGGTGGTCGCCGGTGTCGCCAGCATTCTCCAGGATTTGCTGGATACCCGTTCTCATGGCGGGTCCATCAATGGTATGGATCTGCTGGGGCGAGGCGGTCGCGGTAACGGTCTGGCGGGCGGTGGCAGCCCGGACGCTCCGAGTCTGCCAATGAGCTCCAGCGGTCTCGATACCAATGCGTTGGAGCAGGGCCTCGATCAGGTACTGCACTATGGCGGCGGTGGCAGCAAAAGCAGTGGAAAAAGCCGTTCTGGCGGTCGGGCCAACATCCGCGTAACGGCCGATGTCCGTAACAATGCTGTGCTGATCTATGACTTGCCCTCACGCAAGGCCATGTACGAAAAGCTCATCAAAGAGCTGGATGTTTCGCGCAACCTGATCGAAATCGACGCCGTGATTCTCGACATCGATCGCAACGAGCTGGCAGAACTGTCCAGCCGCTGGAACTTCAATGCCGGGAGTGTCAACGGGGGCGCCAACATGTTCGACGCTGGCACCAGCTCCACCCTGTTCATTCAGAACGCCGGCAAGTTCGCTGCCGAACTGCATGCGCTGGAAGGTAACGGCTCAGCCTCGGTGATCGGCAACCCGTCCATTCTTACCCTTGAAAACCAGCCGGCCGTGATCGACTTCAGTCGCACCGAATACCTCACCGCGACCTCGGAACGCGTGGCCAATATCGAGCCCATCACCGCTGGCACCAGTCTGCAGGTGACTCCGCGCTCGCTGGATCACGATGGCAAGCCTCAGGTGCAACTGATCGTCGATATCGAGGATGGTCAGATCGACATCTCCGACATCAATGACACGCAGCCAAGTGTGCGCAAAGGCAATGTCAGTACCCAGGCCGTCATAGCCGAACACGGTTCACTGGTCATCGGCGGTTTCCATGGCCTTGAAGCCAACGACAAGATCCACAAGGTTCCGTTGCTGGGCGACATTCCCTACATCGGCAAGCTGCTGTTCCAGTCCCGCAGCCGTGAACTGAGCCAGCGCGAGCGCCTGTTTATCCTGACGCCTAGACTGATTGGCGACCAGGTCAACCCGGCTCGCTATGTGCAGAACGGCAACCCTCACGATGTCGATGACCAGATGAAAAAGATCAAGGAACGGCGTGACGGCGGTGAGCTGCCTACCCGCGGCGACATCCAGAAAGTCTTCACGCAGATGGTCGATGGCGCTGCGCCAGAGGGCATGCATGATGGCGAAACACTGCCCTTTGAAACCGACAGCCTGTGTGACCCGGGCCAGGGCCTGACCCTCGATGGCCAGCGCTCGCAATGGTATGCACGCAAGGACTGGGGTGTGGCTGTCGTGGTAGCGCGCAACAATACCGACAAACCGGTACGCATCGACGAGAGTCGCTGCGGTGGTCGCTGGGTCATCGGCGTCGCCGCCTGGCCTCACGCATGGCTGCAACCAGGCGAGGAGAGCGAAGTGTATATCGCGGTACGTCAGCCACAGATATCGAAAATGGCCAAAGAGAGCCGGCCATCACTGCTCCGGGGGGCAAAGCCATGAAGATCAGCAGCGTTGCAGTCGTGTTGGTGGTGTTCGCTACCCTGACCGGGTGCGCCACCCACGGTTGTTCGGGCACTGCCTGCAAACGTCCGGACTCCACCAGCCGCGAACTGGTCATCTGGTGGCCCCCGGACATGCGTGACGGTCTTGACGATCAGGACCACGAGCGCGATTACACCGTCGTGAAGTTAAGGGACTAGACATGATCGAGGTCGAGGAGAAAACAGCGTTCTACTACAACGTTGCGGCGCAGAGTCCCGCGGTCTGGCCGGTGGCAAACGGAGTCTCCTTCGTCAGCCGCCGCGAGCATCACGACTGGGGCATTGCGTTGCACATCGAGGGTCGAGCGCTGCGTCCCGAACAACTCAGAGAGGCGCTGCAACTGAGGTTTTCAGAAGCCGAACGATTCAATGACTACTTTCTGTTCCTGGATATGCGGCGTGATTTCGTGGTGTGGCATGCGGTGAGCGACGCCCCCCATGCTGTCACCAACCTGGATGATATCCGCCGAAACGAACTGATACTGGCAGGCCTGGATCATCTGGCTTAGGAGATAACAACCGCGTGAAACGAAGACCGCCCCAGTGCAGAGGGGGCGGTCTTTTTTTTGGGGCAGCTGAAAGCTGCGAGCGGCAAGCCTCAAGCAGTATTGGGGAATCTTGCAGGACGCAGTCAGTAGCAGGAGATAATACGCAGGGAATGGGAGAGGGCTGGTGCATAAGCAAGCACCAGGCTCTGTACGTAAAGTGGCTTCGCTCGGTGATGCTGCGTTAAAAACAGGCTCGAGCGCGAGTCCGATCGGAACGCTCATTTACAACACGTAAAGTCGAACGCGGCCCCGGCCGTTCCTCGCCTGTTTTTGCCTCGCCTGACCTTCGCTCGCCGGGTTTTCGTACAGAGCCTAAATTCAGTAGGTCAAGATTGCAAAGTGGTATGAACCCCTCGAAGCAGTTCGGGACCTGATTTCATATCCACTTTAATGAACAGTATTTGATTGACCTGAAATATGAGCGATCAACTCCCTACCGAACTAACATCCACAACATACGCGGGCTATTTTTCGGGCTGACGGTAAGCCCGTCAGCCATTGCATGATCTAATCCATTGCGCAAATGACATGACAGGCTCCCAGTGGGGGGCTAGATGAGCCGATGCGCTCCATTGGACCTCAGCGGTTTGCTCACAACGTGCCGTTGGAGTTCCCGCACAGCATTTTGGTTTTTAAGAACACCTTGATAGAAGGCCGTAGCCCAATTATTCGGGTATGGATCGCATTCTCGCTCGCTGAGCCTGGACTCAAATATAGATTTTATATCGCAGGGCTTGCTCTGAGCAATCCTGATCCAATGGCGGTATTGTTCATCGCAGTACTCCACGATTCGCTGCTTGATATGCAGGTTTTTTAAGTGGAAACTTATTCTCTTCTCATCAGCATCTGTAATACTTTCTGGAATACTGAAGGCCGGTGAGAAAACAGGCTTTCCCTTCACGATCGTTACCTCAATCTTAAACCTCAGTGTCGACAACGCAGGGCTATAAATAGGATGAAGAAAGAACGGCTGATTTTCATGTTCACAAAAATATTTCACCCCTTTTATTGGAGCGCAGTCACGGCATTGAGGCACAAGATTATCAGAAAAAATCGAGTATTCCGGCCAACTCTCTTTCGGTAAGAAATGGTCGAGCGTTTCCGGCGCTCGAGGAAATCCACAATAGGGGCACTCATCCAGCGTATGATCATGACGGCGAGCCTCTAACAGTGTCTTTAACGCAGCTGGAGGGCGCTCATAAACGTCTATCAGTACGTGGCCGGAAAGTGAGATCCCGCTTTTTCGTGGCGCTGTTTGATAGTCCTCAATAAATCCGTCAAATTCTTCATAGCGCTCGCGAACGGCATACTTAATAAATCCAAGTATGGCGGTATTTTTTTTAGCGGAGCCAATAGCCAATTCAAACCAGAAGCAACCCGGTCCAGTGCGAAGATGTGAAAGGTCCTTCATTTCGGCCTCCGCTCAATATCAGGATCCACATCATTCTCACCCGCGCTAAGTTTACCGCTCAAATAAGCCAGTGCCTCGTCTCCTACCTTGGGACCTAGCTTCTCGAGGGCCTCCTCCGGACTCGCGCAATCGGCGACAGCTTCGTCAATTGAGTCTTCGTAGGGCTTGCGCGTCTGATAGTCATCAAACGCCAGTCCCATGATGACTTCCACAGTCTGACCAAATGTTTCAAAATTGGGTCTCGAAACATCTGTCCTATCCTCTACCTTTCGCAGCACCGAAATCGCAGACCGCTCCACCTCTCGCGCTAATATCGTCGAATGCGTAGCAATGATCGCGTTGGATTTTGTCGCGGCAAGCAACTGCTTCAGCATATCCAGGAGCCCGACCTCCATTGACGGGTGGAGATACAGTTCTGGCTCGTCAAGGATGAGTAGGCTCTCCTCGTCCACTTCGGCGACCAAGTTCGGCAGCAGGTAGGAATAGATGGTCTGCCCGGAACTCAGAGGAACCGTTCTACCTCCTTTTAGGAATTCGATACCCGCCGCGTAATTAAAATCCTTACGCGTAGCGAGACTCAGCCGTACCGCTTCCGTGGTGCGGCTAAGCACGATCGACGAATCATCTGAATTGAAAACTTGAACTGCATCAAAATCAATGGAGTGGGACAACGTATCAAACAGCAGCTCGAAACGGCTACCGCCAGTCCATTCGTTATCTGCATCATATTGAACAATACGATGGAGTGCTCGAGCGCTACTTTCTTTAGGCCACGTCAGGGAAAACTTACCCTCAGGGTCACGGAAACCAATGTAGACATATTCATTGACCAGTCGCCTGCGCCGTTCCTGCTCATCTTTAGCTGTCAGATCACTTTCGTGACTGTCGTCAGTCTGGGCCATGGCTTGGTTTGGCAAGGCATTTGACAGCTCAACCTCGGTTTTGAACGACTCAAAGGGTGAATAGGCTGCCACAATGACTTTATGGAAGAAGGGCCAGCTCTCAGCATGTTTTTCCACTCCCGTAACCAAATCTATCAAGTGGCGGAGGACGTGGCTTTTTCCGACACCGTTCCGGCCAATGAGTAAGTTGATATTGGTACGACCTAACTGCCTGGCGTTGTCAAAATTAAATTCGACAGCGTCAAAGTTATCCGGAAGTCCCTCCAGCTTGAACGAGAACTGTTCCTGCGCTTCATAGCTGCCTAGCGCTATCTGATAGCCTTTTTTTAAGATGGCCTTAGCAAGGCGATCTCTGAACAGGGACAGCTCGAAACCCTCCCAGTTTGAAAAATCTCCGTACGCATGCAGATTATAACTCCCGTCACAAATCTGACGCAGGTAGTCTTCTGCCCTCTGAGGAATGAGCGCGTGGATCCTACGATAATAATCAATGTCGGATGATAGCGAGACCACCTTTTTATGATCCAACAGTTTCGTAATACGAACGCTTTCTCCGACTTTATCATGGGATGTTAAAAAATAAATCGAAGAGTCATCATAACCCTTCGCAAGTAACTTGGTGCGCCCCAAGGACTCGCGCCTGCCATGCTCTACATGATAGACCTGAAAGGTGACGATATAACCAAAGTCATCCCAGGCCTTGGAATAATAGGTGCCAATGTGATCTTGCAGTAGATGGATGCCATCAATGTTGTCAATGTCAAATGCGGTTGAAAAGTAAAACTCTGTCCCTGGCATGCATAAGTCCTTTTAAAAAATTTCCCAACTACTTTAAAACAGCCTACGCTTGGCAATGTTCCACTGCACGCCCTTTGCAATGCATCAAGCGGGTGCCACATCGCCGACTATACTGACCTCTCAGCATAGCGCGCAATGGTATTCAAACAACCCCTTTACTATCCGCCCATCGTCCAGCTCAATTAGAACGACGCTTTATCATCCAGGTTGAGTCTCTGTGCAAGCGTCAACTGAGCCACCGCCGACACCTGGTATGGATAGCCACTGTCAATCATTCAAGGCACTTTCATGGCATACACAGCTCCCGAGGGGCTTAGTCCTAATACAACAATTTACCGATACATGGACCTGGCCACACTTCTCCTTGATTCGTCAGCGACACCTGTTCTTCGCGGAGGTCAGTCATGAAGGCCTCCTCGAGGGGATGCTCATGGATCTGGATAGCTTAATGGACAGTGGCATGGCAGAGATGCTCGAACATGCCGTAAACAAGTACAGCTGCATTTTGGTTCGTCAGTGGACAATAAGCCATCACAGCTCGACTTCAACCTGAATCACCTCATCGGTGACTTCGTCCAGTTGCCGAACCACTTTGTAGATGTGGCCGACAGCCTGCAGGGTGGGGCGGGGGATGTATTTGCCGACCTTGGAGCGGTACAGCGTCCGGGTCAGCCAGATGCTCTGCACCACCGGGATGCCGGCTTTTTTGGCGCGGGCAATCAATGCCAGGGCTTCCTCGTCTTCACCTTTGCAATGAATCAGCGGCAGAGGCGTTTCGCCTGGTCGGTAATACAGGGCCACCGCGTAGTGGGTCGGGTTGACCAGCAGCATGTCGGCGTCTTCCACCGGCTTGGGCGCAGCGCTGGGCTCCTGATTGAGGATCTCCTGGGCAAGTTGCCGACGATGGCCTTTGACGTGGGGGTCGCCTTCCGACTGCTTGTACTCTTTCTTGATGTCTTCGTGGCTCATGCGCAGTTTCTTCGCATGGAAGTATTTCTGCATGGCGAAGTCGATCATGGCGATCGCCAGCAGCAGCCCCAGTATCACTCGCAAAATATGCCTGAACAGCTCGACCAGGGCATGCCAGTAGGTCGTCAGATCGCTGTTGGCCAGCAACACCAGGGTGCCCAGCACAGGTTTAACTTGCACATACAGCGTCGCGCCGATGGCAATGGCCTTGAGCACACTGAGCAGCAGGTTGAGCAGGTTTTGCCCGGAAAACATCTGTTTGGCGTGGGAGAACGGGTTGATCTTGTTGGGATCGATTTTCAGCGCCTTGGGCGCGAACAGAAAGCCGATCTGCATCCAGCTGCTGATCAGACGCATGAGCATCGCTATGCCGACGCTGCACAAGGTAAAGCTGAGCAGTACGGTGAATCCTTCGCTGGCGATCAGCTCGACCGATGCGGCAAAGCTGCGGTCGATGCCTTTAAAGGACAGCGACAATAGCGCCTCCAGTCGGCTGACGCTTTCATCAGCCAGGGCCAGAGTGATTTCACTGACGGCCATCAACACCAGCAGTTTGCCGAGGTCCTGACTCTGCCCGACCTGACCCTTTTCCCGCGCGTCGCGCAGTTGCTTGGGCGTGGCCTTTTCGGTTTTTTCGCTCACGGCACTTGCACCAGAAGCGTCAGCAGCGACTTCAGATCAACCAGCTTCAACAATTGACCTGTGCCCAGTTCCAGCAGCGTCGGCAGATAGATCAGCAGAAAAGCGAGGCCGGCCATACTCTTGGCCGGCATGGCAAGGATCGAAACGTTCAGCTGTTGCGCATACAGGCCAATGATCGCGAACGCCGCTTCGATCAACAGCAGCAGCGCGATGAAGGGCGCGGCGTACAGCAGCATGTGCTGCATCGTCTGGTTCAACTGCTCCAGAAAGACATCCAGGCCGCCAGCGTTCATGCCCGGCATCCAGGCCGTCGGAGGCCAGACGCTGTAGCTGTCCCAGATGATCTGAGTCATCAGCGAAAGCCCCCCGGTGAGGATTACCAGCATGATCAGGGTTTCTTGAAACAGTTCGCCCAGTGGCGTGGCGTCAGGGCCCAACGCCGGGTTCAACTGGCCGCCGCTGAGCGCACCGCGCTGGCTGTCGAGCAGCGCGCCCACCGAGGCGAACATCCAGAATGGCGCATACAGCAACAGCCCCAGTAGCGTGCCGAGTACCGCTTCCTTGATCAGCAGGCCGCCGATTGCGAACCAGTTGTCGTCGAGGGATTCCAGAGCCTTGCTGATGGCCGGTGCCGGGATCATCGCCATCACCGCCACGACGGCATAACGCAACGGGCCCTTTAGGTATTTGAAGCAAAAGGCTGGCACCAGCAGCATGCAGGGCATCAGCCTTGCCATTGCCAGTCCCATGCCCAGCATGAATTGAAAGGCGCTGTGCGCGTCGAAGGGCATTTAGTGGCTGACCCCGGAGCGGGCAATCAGGTCGAAGGCCATATTGATGAACTGGATCAGCTCGACGCCGATCCAGCGGCCGGTCATGGCCAGGGTCAGTCCGACGGCCCCCAGTTTGATGCCGAAGGGCAATGTCTGATCCTGAATCTGCATGAGTGCCTGCAGCAGCGAGGTGACCACACCCACCAGCACCGCAACGGCCAGCGGCGGGGCGGTCAGGATGACGACCAGAAACATGCCTTGCTTGAACAACGCCAACGCTTCCATGACCGCCTCACATGTAGGAATAGAACAGGCTGTCGAGCAGACGCGACCAGCCCGATACGAGCACGAATAGCAGCAGTTTGAGCGGCAGCGACAGTGTCATCGGCGAGACCATCTGCATGCCCAGTGCCAGCAACAGGTTGGAGACAATCAGGTCAATGACGATGAAGGGGATATAGATCAGAAAACCGATCTCGAAACCGGCCTGCAGCTCCGACAGCACAAAGGCCGGGATCGCCAGCAGAAGATCGTTTTTATTGGCCTGATCGGCCATTTCCTTGGGCCACATGCGCTGGGTATTTTCCAGCAGGTGGGCGACGACGTCCGGATCGGTGTTGCGTGTCATGAAGCGCTGCAGCGGCTCGATGACGACTTTGAGGCTGCTCTGCAGTTTGTCGGCGTTGCTCAGTTCCAGCGGGTGTTCATGAACCCGCTGCTGTATGTCGTGCGCCACCGGGGCCATGACGAACATCGTCGCGGCCAGGGCGATGCCATACAACGCCATGTTCGGCGGCACTTGCTGAACGCCGATCGCGTTGCGGGTGATCAGCAGCGTCATGGCGATCTTCAGAAAGGCGGTGCAGACGATCAACAGGAACGGGATCAGCGACAGCGAGCCGAGAAACAGCGCCAGCATGATCGGGTTGACGCCCTCCATGATCATGAGCGCGCCACCAGCCGGGTAATCTGCAAACCGAGGCGGCCTTCGACGTCGACCAGTTCGCCTTCGGCAACCACCTGCTCGCCATGGCACAGCGTGGCGTAGCCTGGCGCGATGCCGCTGACTTCGAGAATGGTTCCGGCGTCCAGTCGGCGCAGTTCGGCAAGGGTCAATCTGAGCTCGCCGCAGCGCAAGGTCAGGGCCAGCTCCAGTGAGTCGAGCATCGGCGACTCGTTGTGGTCTCCCGACTGCTCTTCATGCTCCGCTTCGCTGTCCGCATAGCCGAATGCCTGCTCGGCGTGCTCGTCGTCACGCAGTTGCTGATCAGCCTGTTCAGGCACCGGTTCTTCATAGTCGTCGAGCATCTCGACGTCGTCCTGATACAGATCTTCAGTACTCATGGTGACTGTGCTCCTCATGACTGAGCTGCAGAAAAAGATGCTGGGCCTGTTGGTCAGTGCGGGCCGCCCATTGACGTCCAGCGAGTGTCACGGATCCTTGTCCGGCGCTGTCGAACCGGCAGCGGGCAGGCAGCACCACATCACCGGGGCGTAACGAGGCGATTTGTTCCAGGGTCAGTGACAGTTCGCCGACGATCAGCGGTGTCGCCACCGACCAGGATTGGTCCACGTTACGATTCAAGACTTGCCAGTCAGCCGAACCCAGAAGCCTGAGCAGGGTGGCGGGTGCGGCGTGCAGGTGGGCATCGAGTCGTTCGCTGCCCAGCCGCACGTGAACCCGGCAGCCGATGGCCGGCTCGGTCGGGGCGTCGGAAAACGGCGCAACAGGCGCCAGCAGATCGGCGATCACCGGGCTCAGGCGCTGGTTGAATAACTGCCAGTACCAGGCCTGGGGCTCGCCGCCGAGCGTGAAGGGCACTTCGCCCAGCAGGCTGAGCAACGCTTCGGCCTCGCTCAGCAACAAGGGGCCCACCGCAGTACTCAACCAGACACCGTCTGCCGGTATCCGCGCGTCTTCGTGCTGCGGCAGCAGGCTCAGTTCGGCGTGCTGACCGCGGGCGCTGAAGCCCAGGCGTCGTCCGGCGCCAAGTGCGCGTGTGGCTTGCGCCAGCAGAGCGTCGACCTTGCGCAGACGCAGGGCGCTCATGCTGTGAAGTCTTCATGCATGTCCAGCTCGACGTCCTGACCAAGTGCCTGTGCCAGCGATTCCCGGCATGCGCCGGCCTGGCCCTGCAAGCGCTTGAGAACGTCACGCCGGCCAAAGCCCAGTTGAATGCTCCAGCGGTTTTCGGATTTGCTGGCGTTGACCCGCACGCTGCCCAGATTGGGCATGAGCAGGCTGAACGCCAGCGGACCGTCCGGCTGATCGGGCAGACGCTGCGCCAGCTCGTCGATCAACTGCGTCGGGACGTTTTCGGACTGTGCAGAGAAGGCCACACCGCTGCCTCCGAAGCCCTGCTGATCCGGCTCTTCGCCTACCTGCGGTATCAGCAGTTGCGAGAAGAACATGCCGTCGGCGCTCATCGGGCTGTCGGTCACTGAACGGTTCAGCGCGAAACGAACCTTCTGCACATCGCCCCGTGGTGCTCCGGTAAAGGCTGGTGGCTGGTCATCGGACCTGGCGGGCTGACGCAGCGAAGGCAGGGGGCGCGAGGTGGCTGGCGGGGCGCTCGGCGCGGGTGGCGCTTTGGCAGGGGTTTTGATCGGTGCGGTCATCGTCACTTAACCTTCTTCGTTGAGCGTCTCCTCCATGCAGGCGAGTTTCTCGACCGCGCGCTGAGACGCCTTGGCTTGCAGCCGTTTCTGTTCAAGCAACGCCTGTTGTTCAGCTACTCGCATTTGCTGTTGCTGCACGTCCTGGCGGATGTAAGCCAGGCGGTCGAGCATGGTTCTTTCCTTTTCGTGCCAGCCGTCGACATCAGTCAGGCTGAGCGTCTTTTGCAAATGCGCATGGGACAGACTCTCGCGGCGGCGCTTGTGGTTGTCGCGTTCCTGATTCAGCGACGCCCTTGTCTCTGCTAAGTGGTCGAGCATCGATTTCAGTTCCAACTGCGCCTGGCGATGGGCTCGCTCGGCACTGGCCTGACGATGTTGGCGCAGTGGCGTGAGCAGACCGATCACCTGCTGCAGAGCGACCTGTTGCGGGTCGTCTTCCAGTGGTTCGTCCATGGCTACTCCGGCAGTTGAGAGGTGAGTTGCAGCAGCCTGTCCAGGGTTTCCTGCAGCGGCACGGGCTCACGCAGGTCCTGGCGCAGGAAGGCATTTATGGCCTCGTTCAGTTGCACGGCACAGTCGGTAACCGGGTCGGCCCCGGCCTGGTACTCACCCAGGCGCAGGAGCATTTCCACTTGTTTATAGGCGGCCAGCAACTGGCGCAGACGATTGTTCGCCCGTTGATGTTCGCGACCGGTGACGTTGCTCAGGATCCGGCTGATGCTGGCTGACACATCGATTGCCGGGTAGTGTCCGCGCTCGGCCAGTTTGCGCGACAGTACGATGTGCCCGTCGAGCAGCGAGCGTACTTCGTCGGCGACCGGATCGTTCATCGAGTCCTGTTCGATCAGCACCGTGTAAAGCGCAGTAATCGAACCGTTCTCGCTCATCCCGGCGCGTTCCACCAGGCGTGGCAGCAGGGTGTACACCGAGGGCGGCAGACCGCCGCGCCCCAGCGGCTCGCCCGAAGCAATGCCGATTTCCCGTTGCGCGCGGGCGAAGCGGGTCAGCGAGTCGAGCAGCAACAGCACTTTCTGGCCTCGGGCGCGAAAGGCTTCGGCGATGGCGGTCGCGGTGAACGCAGCGCGGGCGCGCTCCATGCTGGAACGATCGGATGTTGCACAGACCAGCACCGAGCGGCGGCGCAGGGTTTCGTCCAGTTCGTGGTCGAGAAACTCGCGCAACTCGCGGCCCCGTTCGCCGATCAGGCCGAAAACGATGACGTCACAATCCATGTTGCGCGCCAGTTCGGCCATCAGTGTGGTCTTGCCGCAGCCCGCACCGGCGAACAGCCCGACACGCTGGCCCTCGCCAAGCAGAATCGCGCTGTCGATGGCGCGTATCCCGGTGGGTAAAGCCCGTGTGATACGCGGTCGCTGGGTCGGCGGCAGGGCGTCGGCGATCACCGGCAGAGTCGTGCGGCGGTCCTCGGGGCCAGCGAAAGCGCCGAGGCAATCGCCCATCAGCGGGCGCCCGAAACCGTCCAGTACACAGCCGAGCAGGCTGTCATCGACGCCGATCCGGTGTGCCACGCCCAGCGGGCGGATCGGCGCACCGACCTGAATACCGTCGGGTGGGCCCAAGGCACTGAGCAGCGTGCATTCCTGGGTGAAACCGACGATTTCGGCCAGCAGCAACGAGCCGTCGGCTTTGCTCACTTCACACAGATCGCCGACCTTGGCCGATGGAATCCTGCACTCCAGCAGAATCCCGCGCACGGCGCTGACCCGGCCAGTGACGCGCACCGCGCAGTACTGGCTCAAACGCTTGGCGTGCGCGTCTTTCCACAGGTTCAGTGCTGCATTCACCAGTTCACCTCGATATGGCGATTACCGTCGAATTGCAGGCGCTGATTATCGATTCGGGTGAGGCGCAGGCCATCCACTTCGTCACCTACGTAAACCCGTCGACCGTCGGCAGTCACCAGATGCGCATGCGGCCCGGTCATGATCTGAACCACCACAAAGGGCAGGGTGTTGCGATTGCTGCCCACGTTGTCCAGAACGGTTACCGGCGAGTCGTACAGGGTCTTGAAGCGCTGAAGCATGCGCTGGTAGACCAGCAGCGATTCTTCTTTCAGATCGCCGTTTAGGACCAGCCCGTCGGGCGTCTCTTCTACGCTGACGTCAGTCAGCAGGCGGTCGCTGAGCATGGTGCTCAACTGGTGGCGGACGGCATCTGCGCTGCTCAGGCGTATGCGTTTGTCGGTCACAGGGTTTGCAGCCCTGGCTGGCGCCTTGGGGGTATCGGGCGAGGCCTCTGTCGCGGCGGCCGCCAGGTGTGTCGGGCTCTGATCCATTGCAATAGCGGGCGGGCGGGTCAGGCTCCAGGCGCTGCCGATGACGCCCACCAGCAGCCCGGCGATGATGCCCGTGGTGCGGTTGAGAAATTGCGAGCGGGACTTGACCTTCTCCAGCGGCACGTCGTTGTGTGCCGGCCCGGATTCGGCCTCGGGCTGCTTGGGGATAACGATGGGCACGGAGGGCCACTCATCGCCCGCAGGCGAAACGCACAGCCACACCGAACCCAGCATGAAGGCATTATTGAGCGTCAGGTCGATACTCGGCCGGGCGTTGCCCTGTTCGTCGCAGACCGCGCCTTGTTCAGCGTTCAGTGTCCAGTTGTCGTCGGCACGTTGCAGGCGGCAATGCAGGCTTTCCACGCCCGCATCGTCCAGCGCCAGATCGTGTTGTCCGGCAGAGCCAATCGACCATTGCTCACCGATCAGCGGTAATGCCGCGCCTTGGTGCTGGCCGTTCAGTACGCGTAATTCAAACATCTGAAAGTCTCCGTGCGTTCAGGCCTTGCAGGCTCAGGCAGCGTGCTCGTTGTCCAGCGGCTCGAGATCGTCCTCAAGGTCGAATCGACCCATGACCTTGACCTTGGCCGCATTGCTGATTTCCGCGAAAGATAGTACGGGTACATGGTAGAACTCCTCCCTCAACAAGGTACGCAGAGGGCTGCGCAGATCCTGTGCCACCAGCAGAACCGCCTGTTCGGGAGCTCGTACCGGGAAGGCAATGTGCAGTTGTTGCACGAGCATCTGGCTGATCTCGTTGCTCAGCGCGAAGAATGTTTCGGTTTGCGTCTGGCGCAGGCCATCACGCAACAACCCCTCGCTTTCCGGCGTCAGCAGCCACACTTGCAGGCCTTCGGCACCGCAGTACTGGTGGTAGATCTGCGACTTGAGCGCAATGCGTACGTAGTCGGTCAGCACATTGGTATCGCGTTCATGCTGACAGTGCTCGATCAGGGTTTCGGCAATGACCCGGATCGCCCGCAGCGGCACACGCTCCGAGGCCAGGCGTTGCAGGACGGCCGAGAAGCGCGTCAGGGTGAGGACCCGCTGCATTTCCTGAGCGAGTTCCGGTTGCTCGGACTCCAGCCAGCCGAGGATGGCTTTGGTTTCCTGCAAGCCGATGAACTGCGGCGCGCAGGACTGCAATGTGCGCTCCATGCGTTCGATGATCAGGGTCGTGGAACTGACCGGGTTCAATTCGCCGGACTGCTCGGCAGGCAGCCAGACCCATTGATCTTCCTGGCGGTCGGTATTGCCCGGGATGGCCGCCGGAAGGTTTTCGCCTTCCAGCTGGCGCGCTTCCACGGCGACATGGCTCTGCGTGAAGGTGGCCTTGAGCATCGGTACGTCATAGACGGTGAAGCGAAACTCGTCCGGGGCAATGTCATCGACATGCTCGATGATGAACGAAGGCAGGGTCAGGCCGTACTGCACCACCAGACGGTTGCGGCGCTTGCGTATTTCGCTGACCAGCGCTTCGATCTGCGTGCTGTCCTGACCGGGGTGGAATTGCAGCACAAACTGGCGGCTGGGCGAAAAGGTACGCAGGTCCTCCTTGCCGTTCATTTCTGGTGCCACAGTGGCTGTACGTTGCTCATCGGCCTTGGGTTTTGCCCGTTGCAACTGCAGCAGTCCACCGGCACCGCAGATGATCGCGATGGTGATGAAAACACCGGTCGGCATTCCCGGCAGGGCAGCGAAGCCGAGCATGGCCACCGAAGCGATGATCCAGGCCTTGGGCTGACTGGTAATCTGCTCGGCGATCTCGCGGCCGATGTTGGCTTCCACACCTGCCTCGGTGTTGGGCACGCGGGTGATGATCATGCCGCTGGTGACGGAGATAAGCAGCGCAGGAATCTGGGCGATCAGGCCGTCACCGATGGTCAGCACGGTATACAGCTGCAAGGCGTCGCCCGCCGCCATGTTGTGCTGCAGCACGCCGATGGAAATGCCGCCGATCATGTTGATGGCCACAATGATCAGACTGGCGATCGCATCGCCGTTGACGAACTTCATGGCGCCGTCCATCGCACCGAACAACTGGCTTTCCTTGTTCAGTTCGGCGCGTCGTTTGCGGGCCTCGTGGACGGTGATCAGGTTGGCGCGCAGGTCACTGTCGATGGACATCTGCTTGCCGGGCATCGCGTCCAGAGTAAAACGCGCACCGACTTCGGCGACCCGTTCCGAGCCTTTGGTGATCACCAGAAAGTTGACCACCGTCAGGATCAGGAAGATCACCAGACCCACCGCCAGGTTGCCGCCCACCACGAACTGCCCGAACGCCTCGACGATGTGCCCGGCGTCCTGGTTGAGCAGAATCAGCCGCGTCGTGGAGACCGACAAGGCCAGGCGAAACATCGTGGTCAGCAGCAGCACGGCAGGGAAGGTGGAGAACGCCAGTGGCCTGGGCAGGTGCATCGCCAGCATGATCAGCAGGCAGGAAATACAGATGTTCACGGCGATCAGCACGTCGATCAACCCGGTGGGCAGCGGCGTGATCATCATGAACACGATGGCGATCACAAAAAACGCACCGACCAGTTCCGAGCGGCGCATGGCCGACAGCGCGACCATGTTCAGAAAGTTGATGACCCGGTTCATCAGGCAAGCCCCTCGTATAGTTGCTTCTGTTCCTTATGCGTAAGCTCGGCCATCAGCGTGAGTAGATTATTCAGCGCGGCCTGACGGCTTTTCAGGTCCCGCCAGAGCAGGATCGGTAACTGCATCAGCATCGGCCGCAGGCCATTGAGAAACGCCAGCTGGTGTTCGAGCCTGTTGCCCCCGATGTGCTGGGTCAGTTGCAAGGTCTGATTTACATTCATGCCATTGGCCGTCAGGGTCAGCATGTGCTTGAGGAAGGCCGGTGGGTCCACCGTCAGTTTCGGATTCTTTTTGCGCATGCGCCCCAGCAGGTGTTCGCAGCCGCGCAACAGCGTAGTGACATGGCGCGCGGTGGTCAGGCCATGCATCAGCGTGCGCAGTTGTTCATGGGAAGCCGACGGGGTAATCGCCGAAAGATCGTCGGCGATGGCGATGCGCATGTCGCGCAGGTTCAGGTCGAACTCGCCGGGTTCCTGTTGCTCGCCAATCAAGGCTTCGATCAAGCCCGTGACGTTGGGTTGTCCGGAAACCGCTACGCCATACAGATTGCGCAAGGCCGTGCGGCGCTTGTTATCGATATTCTGACGCCCGAAGGCTCTTGCGGTATTGATACCGGCGCGCGCACGCGGGCCGAATCGGCGGCGCAGATGTTTGAGCGTCTGGGTCAGCGCTGCATATTCTGCTTCAGCCCCATCGTCTTCTGCCTGTTTGCGAGCTGCCTGCAACACCACGTGAGCCTTGGCAGCGTCGCCGTCAGCGAATTCCAGAACCTGTTCCAGATCGGCGTCGTTGTCCTGCAGCAGTTTTTTGCGCAGCAGTCTGGCGGCGTTATCCAGCCCGGTGTCGCTGGCGCTCATCAGCAGTTGATAAAGCTCGCCAAGCTTGACGGCCCGCGACTGCAACGCGTTCCTGCTCGCGATCAGTTCTCGCTCACGCAGTATCCGGCTGTGCTGCACCAAGGCTGCGGCGAAGCGCGAAACCTGCAGTGACGAGGTGCCTTTTTCATCAGGCAACCCGCCGCCGGGAATCGCTCGCACAGCCGGTGTGATGGCGCGGATTGGCGCTACCGGACGAATGGGCAATGTAGGCGGGGCGACAATTTTCATAGGACGATTCTGGGCCTGGTGTGACCGCTGAGTGGGTCGTTGGCCCGGTTCGGTTCCCTGGTGCCGAAGGCTCATGCGTTTGTGCCAAAAGCTGCAGAGCTAAAAATCGTGTTGCGCAAAAAAATGTATTACAAAGAATTTCACATTTTAAAATATTTATATAAATCATGTGGTTATGATTATTTTTGGACTGGCATGGTTATCGCTATAGGACTTGCACTCCATCAATTGAGGCAAGCCCATGCTCCCGAATCTTGTGATCCTTGATGCAACCGAACCACGCAAACCATCGTCGTCCGCCGGTATCCGGCAATTGACGGCCGATCAGGTCCAGATGCTCAGGGCGTTCATCCAGAAGCGGGTGAAGAACGCCGATGATGTGGATGACATCCTGCAATGCGTGTTTCTCGAGGCGTTACGCAATGAGCACAAGTTTCAGCACGCCAGCAAACCGCAAACCTGGTTGTGTGGCATTGCGCTGAATCTGATCCGCAATCATTTTCGCAAAATGTATCGCCAGCCCTATCAGGAAAGCTGGGAAGACGAGGTCCATACCGATCTGGAGTGGAACGGCGATATCACCCATCAGGTAGACGGGCACCGACAGCTGGCACGGGTTATAGAAGCCATCGATTGCCTGCCGACGAACATGCAGAAGGTCCTGGAAGTTTCGCTGGAAATGGATGGCAATTATCAGGAAACCGCCAACATGCTCGGTGTTCCTATCGGCACCGTCCGCTCCCGACTGTCCCGGGCACGGGTGCAGCTCAAGCAACAGATAGACCCGTTCGCCTGAGTGAACATCTGTCTGGAACCAACTTGCGCGCAAAACCACACAGTTGCCATCCCTCACCACTTGGATGGCAACCATGCGTATATCCAGTTCTCCCAGTCCTGCCCTCGGCAGCATCGTGAATCAACCCACCTCTGGCGAACTGGCTGCTGAGACGCCATTGGCCAAAGCCTCGCTTACGCAGGGCAGCGCAGGTGGTGGTCAGGCTTTTGTGCAGTTCGGCCAGGCCAACGACAGCCCCTCTTCCTTTTCGGGAACCGAGCAAAGCGGCTCATCGCTGATGAGTCTGCTGACTCGCAGCAGCAGCAGTGAAAGCACCTCCAGCGTCGATCAGGACAGTGATCAGGTGTCCCCGATGACATCGGTCTCGGCCACAGCGAGCTCGGTATCCACGGCGGCCTCCAGCCCGGCGAATGCCCCAGGCGCTACCGATGCAGCGTTTCTCGATAACTCCGAATATTCTTCGCCCGAGGCGCTCAAGCGCTGGGAGCCGATGGTTGCCAACCTGCCGCCCGAAGAGCGCGAGCAGGCGGCCAAAGAACTCAACCGGCCCATCGCCGCAGCGTTGATGGCCAGAGAGGATGGTCCCAATGCCGAAAAGGCGATGGCGTTCATCAATGCCAACCCTGCGTTGAAGACGGCGGTGGACGTCGGCAAGGATGGCGGTAATGCGGATGGCAAAATCACCAACAAAGACCTCAAGGCGTTCGCCAAAAACATGGAGAAGGCGGCCGACAATGCCGACAAGGACGTGGCCAAGTACATGGAAGATAACCCCGGCGCCGATCCTCAATCCCTTGAAATGGTACGCAGCGCAGCGGTGATGCGCGCCAATATGCCGTTGGCGACGGCAGCCGACCCTCATCATGCCGTCGGGGCGGCGGACAAGACCGATGTCGATGGCAATGTCAGCGCCGAGGGTCTGAAAGCGCTGATTAAAAGTAACCCCGGCTTGTCAGGTACGCTCAAACAGTCGTCCAACATGTGGTCGCAGGCGGGCTTCCTCAGCCAAGTGGATGAAGCCGGTCTGACCGGGCGCAAGAAGGCTGCGCACAGCCCCGACCAGGTGTTCGATGCGTCCAATATGAGCGAGTGGATCAGAAAGAGCGCCCCCAAAAATGGTGGCCAGTTCGCCAGCATGCTCAGCGATGCCGCGACGTTGAATTCGGTAGCCGGTATCGATATCAGCAAACTCAACGCCCAGGTTTTCGAGAAGCCCAAGGCTTACACCGGCGCGCAGAAGGCCGCTGTGATGATCAAGTTGCAGCAGACTCAGCAGAGCGTGATAGCCGGGCGGGATTTGCGCAACACCGAGAAGACCGAGGCGGGCCTTAACGAGCGAATCGCTCAGTTGCAAGCCGATCCCGACGTTCAGGAGTACCTTAACAAAAGCATTCCCGAACAGGAGCGCAGCCTGGTTCGCAGCGATTCGGCGCTGCAGAAGGCCGTGACTGAGCAGGCTCAAAACGTCAACAGCGGAAAGGCCTTGCAAACCGACATGGCAACCGCAGACAAGGCCGTCGACAAACACAACCCCAACCCCGATTACAGCGGCGCCATCACCGGCTTGTCGGCCCAACTGCAACTGCAAAAAGACCTGTTTCCGGATGCCCAGGTGCCCACTGCCCAGCAAGTCTTCAACAACCAGCCTGATGAACTGCAAACGAAGATCGCCGACTCCTACGTGCGCAACTTCAGCGAAGGGGGGGCTCTGAAACAACTGCTTGGCCAGAAAAAATCTGACGCCGGTGAGTCTCTGCAAACCGCAGATAATCAGAAAGCGGCGTATGAAAGTGTGCTGCCCGCTGATTTCGTTAATGGTGAGCGTGAGAGCTACACCGCCAGCACCTTGTCCGAGCTGCAGAACTCCAAAAAAGGCCGCAAGTTGCTGGAGGGCAAGACCGATGAAGAGGGCGGCCCTTCGCTGGCCGCGCAGCTCGCCGAGCAAGGTATCGGAGGCAAGGCATTCAACTCGGTCATGGGCTTCGCGTCAGTGTCTGACAGGCTCGCCAGCGGTGACAAGCTGGGCGCTGCTCAGGGCATCATCGACAGCTCCAGGTTGGGCGCGGAGGCAATCAAGGGCGGCATCGACACCGGCGCGAAAATGATGGGCCGCGAGGCGTCCGCCGGCCTTGGTCGTCTGGGCGGCCAGATGATCGGCCGTGCCGTCGGTCTGGTTGCCGGTGAAGCCACAGGGCTTGCCGCAGGCGCAGCGCTGGGTGCTGCAATCCCGGTCATCGGCTGGGCCATCGACGGCGCCATGGCGTTGGGTTTTGGTATTTCGGCGATTATTGACGCAGTCAAAAAGCACAAGGCGCAGAAGGCGTTTGATCATAACGTTGACCCGGTGCTGGATCAGTTCGGGATTGACAGGGCGCATTGATTGAATTGAATCGGCTCAGACGCCTTGAATGCTGAGCCTTCATTTTTACAGATCCGTGTGAGCTGTTTAATCGGCCGCATGAAAGTTTATGGACAGCGTTAGCGCTAGACGCAAAAAAAACGAGGCTATTTGACAAATATCGGACTTTTGTCAGGCCTGACATTAAATTAAATAGTTAAAAGGTGAGCTCGATGGGTTGCGTATCGTCAAAAGCATCTGTCATTTCTTCGGACAGTTTTCGCGCATCATATACAAGCTCTCCAGAGGTATCCTCTGTCCATCAACGAGCCAGGACGCCAAGGTGCGGTGAGCTTCAGGGGCCCCAAGTGAGCAGATTGATGCCTTACCAGCAGGCGTTAGTAGGTGTGGCCCGATGGCCTGATCCGCATTTTAACAGGGACGATGCGCCCCACCAGATGGAGTATGGAGAATCGTTCTACCATAAAAGCCGAGAGCTTGGTGCGTCGGTCGCCAATGGAGAGATAGAAACGTTTCAGGAGCTCTGGAGTGAAGCTCGTGATTGGAGAGCTTCCAGAGCAGGCCAAGATGCTCGACTTTTTAGTTCATCGCGTGATCCCAACTCTTCACGGGCGTTTGTTACGCCTATAACTGGACCCTACGAATTTTTAAAAGATAGATTCGCAAACCGTAAAGATGGAGAAAAGCATAAGATGCTGGATTTTCTCCCACACAGCAATACGTTTAGGTTTCATGGGAAAATTGACGGTGAGCGACTTCCTCTCACCTGGATCTCGATAAGTTCTGATCGTCATGCCGACAGAACAAAGGATCCTTACCAAAGGTTGCGCAACCAAGGCATGAACGATGTGGGTGAGCCTAACGTGATGTTGCACACCCAAGCCGAGTATGTACCCAAAATTATGCAACATGTGGAGCATCTTTATAAGGCCGCTACGGATGCTGCATTGTCCGATGCCAATGCGCTGAAAAAACTCGCAGAGATACATTGGTGGACGGTACAAGCTGTTCCCGACTTTCGTGGAAGTGCAGCTAAGGCTGAGCTCTGCGTGCGCTCGATTGCCCAGGCAAGGGGCATGGACCTGCCGCCGATGAGACTCGGCATCGTGCCGGATCTGGAAGCGCTTACGATGCCTTTGAAAGACTTTGTGAAAAGTTACCAAGGATTCTTCGAAAATAACTGATCGTTGCAGTGTTATTGGCTTTTTAAATCTGTCAGTAACGTACTGCGCTGTTTTTAATGAGGCGGGCCAACTTTCCATTTGTGTGGAAAGTTGGCAGTGATTGGTTTGAGTAAGCTTTTTCCAGGTACGACGAGTGCAGTGAGGTAATAATGAGAATTCACAGTTCTGGTCATGGCATCTGCGCACCAGTGTCCTCTGCAGAAACCGTTGAAAAGGCCGTGCAATCATCGGCCCAAGCGCAGAATGAAGCGTCTCACAGCGGTCCATCAGAACATCCTGAATCCCGCTCCTGTGAGGCACGCCCGAACTACCCTTATTCGTCAGTCAAAACACGGTTACCCCCTGTTGCGTCTGCAGGGCAGTCGCTGTCTGAGACACCCTCTTCATTGCCTGGCTACCTGCTGTTACGTCGGCTTGATCGTCGTCAGCTGGACCAGGACGCAATAAAGGGGCTTATTCCTGCTGATGAAGCAGTGGGCGAAGCGCGCCGCGCGTTGCCCTTCGGCAGGGGCAATATTGATGTGGATGCGCAACGCACCCATCTGCAAAGCGGAGCCCGCACACTCGCGGCAAGGCGCCTGAGAAAAGACGCCGAGGCGGCGGGTCATGAGCCGATGCCCGAGAACGAAGACATGAACTGGCATGTGCTGGTTGCCATGTCGGGTCAGGTGTTCGGTGCGGGCAACTGTGGCGAACATGCGCGTATAGCGAGCTTTGCCTACGGTGCACTGGCTCAGGAGAAAGGACGGACTGGCGATGAAAATATTCATCTGGCTGCGCAGAGCGGGGAAGATCATGTCTGGGCTGAAACGGACGATTCCAGCGCTGGCTCTTCGCCTATTGTCATGGACCCCTGGTCAAACGGTCCTGCCGTTTTTGCAGAGGACAGTCGGTTTGCCAAACACAGGAGCGCGGTAGAGCGAACGGATTCGTTCACGCTTTCAACGGCAGCCGAAGCAGGCAAGATTACCCGAGAGACAGCCGAGAAGGCGCTGACACAGGCAACCAGCCGTTTGCAGAAACGTCTTGCTGATCAGCAGGCGCAAGTCTCGCCGGTTGAAGGTGGTCGCTATCGACAAGAAAACTCGGTGCTTGATGATGCGTTCGCCCGACGAGTCAGTGATACGTTGAACAATGCCGATCCACGGCGTGCATTGCAGGTGGAAATCGAGGCGTCCGGAGTCGCAATGTCGCTGGGTGCCCAAGACATCAAGACGGTCGTCCAACAGGCGCCAAAGGTGGTCAGGCAAGCCAGAGGCGTCGCATCTGCTAAAGGTATGTCTCCGCGAGCAACCTGAAAATCGGTTGAGTCTGCCTGGTGGTCAAGGCATACGGAAAGTACGCGCGGCAGGACGCGACAGCATTTTTCATCACTTCGTGATTGTTTAATGGGCTGACCCGGCGAAAGTCCGTTCTTCTGACGGACGATGATAATGTATCGATTCGCACGTTAAGCAATAAAAAACTCATCGCTCTGGGTATGACTCATTTTCAAGAACGCAGGTCATAGAGCCAGGTACTGTAAAGCTGCACTGCGCAAGCGTTCGGGATTGGACGGGCTCGGAGCGTCTGGTAAATGAAGTAGAGCCAGACGGTCTGACTGACGAACCACGGTATTCAATCACCCTCGTATTTTTCCTCGACCTTTAGGAATAAACATTGATGCGTGCGTATAAAACTCTGACTGCAAAGATCGGCGGCCTGCTTCTGGCGTTGACCATGTGGGTACTTCGTTACCTACGTATGCTGTAAACGATTGTGACATGGACAACGACAACAGTACTGATGCTACGTGTGGTGGTAACGACAAGGACCTGGATAACGACAACGTCACTGACGCTGCATTTGGCGGCAATGACAAGGATATGGACAATGACCATCACACGGATGCGGCGTTTGGTGGCAACGACAAGGACCTGGACAACGACAACCACACGGATGCGGCGTTTGGTGGTAACGACAAGGATATGGACAATGACCACCACACTGATGCGGCGTTTGGTGGAAATGACCGCGATCTTGATAACGACAACAACACCGACAAATACGACGGTGGCGCGTCCTCTGCCGCTAAAAAGTAGCAACGCGACCTATCGTGTTATTTCGTGGAAGTGAGCGTCTTTCGCTTGCTGATACGGGCAGGTCTTTTGCCCGTGAGCACGCTTGCCTCTTGTTGAGTCAAGCGTTTTCGTATCAGAGGGCAGAGCGGCGTCCGTGAAACGAGTTCGCTATTATTCATTCAGCTTGCAGATAACTGAAATTTTTTCGCCACCAGAGTCACGCCTTCGGTGAAGCTGTAGCCATAGCCGAAGACATATGACAGGTCTCTTGAGTCCAGGTCAGTTCTATCGTGACGCATTTCGTAACGATATTTGAGCGCATAACCATAAGCCCCGGACAATATAGGCAATACCGTTTGAATCTCATAACCGTCAGCGTTGAGTCGCGCCACTGCGTCTTCGACGTCTTTCGATAGTCGTTCACCGTCTATCTGACAATCAGACCACCCGGTTTGCTGCCATCGGGTCTCTTTTCTCATGACTTCTTTTTCGCCGAAAAAGCCTTGTTTGATTTCGCCGGTAGGCACTTTAACCGTGACCTCTTCTCCAACGGGTTTGAAGTAAGCTTTTACGTAGACGATCTTGTTCATGGCGTTATCCCTGGTTGTGTGACTCCGTTCCCACATTCTGCGCCGGAAAGGGGCTCTGGGTGTTCTGCGGCCGATTCCGGGCAGGTGGGCAGATCGCGGATTCAGTCAGCCCACTTTCCACCAGACGAAAAAAAAGACCTTGAAATTCAAGGTCTTTTTTAAAGGTGGTGCCCCGAGGGAGAATCGAACTCCCACTTCTTTCGAAAACGGATTTTGAATCCGCCGCGTCTACCAATTCCGCCATCAGGGCTCAATGGCGGCGAAGTATAAGGATGAGTTTTCTGTTGGTCAACAGGGATTTACGCAGGTTTTTTACTAATGCCGTCAAACCGGATAAACTTCCCGGCCCTGCTAAACGAACCCGATCATGCGCGTCGCTGACTTTACCTTCGAACTCCCCGATTCCCTGATTGCTCGCCACCCGCTGGCCGAGCGTCGCAGCAGTCGTCTGTTGACCCTCGATGGGCCGACGGGCGCGCTGGCACATCGTCAATTCACCGATTTGCTCGAGCATTTGCGCCCGGGCGATTTGATGGTGTTCAACAATACCCGGGTCATTCCCGCACGCCTGTTCGGGCAGAAAGCTTCCGGCGGCAAGCTGGAGATTCTGGTCGAGCGCGTGCTGGACAGCCATCGTGTGCTGGCGCATGTTCGCTCGAGCAAGTCGCCCAAGCCTGGGTCGTCGATTCTGATCGATGGCGGTGGCGAGGCCGAGATGGTGGCGCGGCACGATGCGCTGTTCGAGCTGCGCTTTGCCGAAGAAGTGCTGCCGTTGCTGGAGCGTGTCGGCCATATGCCGTTGCCTCCTTATATAGACCGTCCGGATGAAGGTGCGGATCGCGAGCGCTATCAGACCGTTTACGCGCAGCGTGCCGGTGCGGTGGCTGCGCCGACTGCCGGCCTGCATTTCGATCAGCCGCTGCTCGAGGCGATTGCCGCCAAGGGTGTGGAAACCGCGTTCGTCACCCTGCATGTTGGCGCAGGGACGTTCCAGCCGGTGCGCGTCGAGCAGATCGAAGATCACCACATGCACAGCGAATGGCTGGAAGTTGGCCAGAATGTGGTCGACGCCGTGGCCGCGTGCCGTGCACGGGGCGGGCGGGTGATTGCGGTCGGGACCACCAGCGTGCGCTCGCTGGAGAGTGCCGCGCGTGATGGCGAACTGAAGCCGTTCAGTGGCGATACCGACATCTTCATCTATCCAGGCCGGCCGTTTCACGTGGTCGATGCCCTGGTGACCAATTTTCATTTGCCTGAATCCACGCTGTTGATGCTGGTTTCGGCGTTCGCCGGTTATCCCGAGACGATGGCGGCCTACGCGGCGGCCATCGAGCACGGCTACCGCTTCTTCAGTTACGGTGATGCGATGTTCATCACCCGCAATCCCGCGCCGACGGCCCCACAGGAATCGGCACCAGAGGATCACGCATGAGTCGCACCTGTCGTATGTCTTTCGAGTTGTTGGCCACCGATGGCAAGGCCCGTCGTGGTCGGCTGACCTTCCCGCGTGGTGTGGTGGAAACCCCGGCGTTCATGCCGGTGGGCACCTATGGCACGGTCAAGGGCATGCTGCCCCGTGATATCGAGGCGACCGGTGCACAGATGATTCTGGGCAATACGTTTCACCTGTGGCTGCGTCCGGGTACCGAGGTCATCAAGGGCCACGGCGACCTGCACGATTTCATGCAGTGGAAGGGGCCGATTCTGACCGACTCCGGCGGCTTTCAGGTGTTCAGCCTGGGCGCCATGCGCAAGATCAAGGAAGAGGGCGTGACGTTCGCTTCGCCGGTCGATGGTGCCAAGGTGTTCATGGGGCCGGAAGAGTCGATGCAGGTCCAGCGTGATCTGGGGTCAGACGTTGTGATGATCTTCGACGAATGCACACCGTACCCGGCCGACGAAGATGTGGCGCGTGTCTCCATGGAGCTGTCGCTGCGCTGGGCCAAGCGTTCCAAGATCGCCCACGGCGAAAACACCGCCGCGCTGTTCGGCATCGTTCAGGGTGGCATGCACGAGAACCTGCGCAAGCGCTCGCTGGAGGGTCTGGACGAAATCGGTTTCGACGGTCTGGCGATTGGCGGTCTGTCGGTGGGCGAACCCAAGCACGAGATGATCAAGGTGCTGGACTACCTGCCAGGCCTCATGCCGGCAGACAAACCTCGTTACCTGATGGGTGTAGGCAAGCCGGAAGATCTGGTCGAAGGTGTGCGCCGTGGCGTCGACATGTTCGACTGCGTGATGCCGACCCGCAATGCCCGCAATGGCCATCTGTTCACCGATACCGGTGTATTGAAAATCCGTAACGCGTTCCATCGCCACGACAATACGCCGCTGGATCCGACCTGCGATTGCTACACCTGCCAGAACTTCTCGCGCGCTTATCTGCATCACCTGGACAAGTGCGGGGAAATGCTGGGGAGCATGCTCAATACAATCCACAATTTGCGGCACTACCAGCTGCTTATGGCTGGTTTGCGCGAGGCTATTCAACAGGGTACATTGGCCGCCTTCGTCGATGCCTTCTATGCCAAACGCGGCCTCCCAACGCCGCCTCTGGGTTGAAACAGAACGAGTTTTTCCTGCTTTTTATACTAATTATGTAACTGGAGCGACAAATGAGCTTTTTCATCTCTCCCGCTTTTGCGGATGCTGCTGCACCGGCTGCCGGTCCTGCGGGCAGTGGTTTCGAGTGGATCTTCCTGGTCGGCTTCCTGGTCATCTTCTACCTGATGATCTGGCGTCCACAGGCCAAGCGCGCCAAAGAGCAGAAAAACCTGCTGGGCAACCTGCAGAAAGGCGACGAAGTTGTCACCAGTGGCGGTATCGCGGGCAAGATCAACAAAGTGACCGATGACTTCGTGGTCATCGAAGTGTCTGACACCGTTGAGCTGAAAATCCAGAAGGGCGCCATCGCGGCCACTCTGCCTAAAGGCACCCTGAAAGCGATCTGAGCAACAACTTTTTACCCATCGACGGGGCGCGCAAGGCGCCCCGCGTTTTAAGCGGGCGGCGTGATGCTGAACAAATACCCTCTGTGGAAATACGTACTGATCCTGGCGGTGCTGGTGGTCGGTTTTATTTATTCCGCACCCAATCTCTACCCTGATGATTCTGCCATCCAGATCAGCGGCGCAAGCACTGCGCTGCAAGTCAATCAGGCGGACGTGGATCGTGCAGCCAAGGCGCTTGCCGATGCCGGCATCTCGGTCAAGGCTTCTTCTCTGGCCGAGAATGGCAAGGGCGGTTTGTTGCGTCTGAGCAAGCAGGAAGACCAGTTGCCAGCCAAGGATGTCGTGCGCAAGGCGTTGGGTGACGACTATGTCGTTGCACTGAACCTGGCGCGTACCACGCCGACCTGGTTGCGTAACCTGGGTGCAAGCCCGATGAAGCTTGGTCTCGACCTGTCCGGCGGTGTGCACTTCCTGCTGGAAGTCGACATGGACAAGGCGATCGATGCACGTCTGAAAGTTTACGAAGGCGAAGTCAAATCCCTGTTGCGCAAGGAAAAGGTGCGTTATCGCAGCCTGCCGCAGCTGGGCAATGTGATTCAGCTGGGCTTCACCGACGATGCAGAGCGTGAGCAGGCGCGTGCACTGGTACGCAAGACCTTTACCGATTTCGAAATCACGCCTGCCGAGCTGAACGGTATTCCGGTGCTGCGCATGGCGTTGACGCCGGCCAAGCTGGCCGAGATTCGCGAATACTCGATCAAGCAGAACCTGACCACCGTGCGTAACCGGGTCAACGAGCTGGGTGTTGCCGAGCCGCTGGTTCAGCGCCAGGGTGCCAACCGCATCGTGGTCGAGTTGCCGGGTGTGCAGGACACGGCCGAAGCCAAGCGTATTCTGGGCAAGACCGCCAACCTCGAATTCCGTCTGGGTGCAGGCCCGGATGATTCGAAAGGCACCACCGAGATGTTCGAATTCCGCGAAGGCGGTCGTCCGGCAGCGGCGGTGGAGCGTGGTCTGATCATTACCGGTGACCAGGTGACTGACGCCAAGGCCAGCTTCGACGAGCATGGCCGTCCACAGGTGAACATCAACCTCGATGGTCACGGTGGCGAACTGATGAGCCGTGCAACCCGCAGCAATGTGGGCCGCAGCATGGCGGTGATCTTCATCGAACAGCGTCCGACCACCACCTACACCAAACAGATGGTCAACGGCGTCGAAAAAGACGTGCCGGTGCAGACCTTCAAGGAAGACAAGAAAATCATCAGCCTGGCGACCATTCAGTCGCCACTGGGCAGTCAGTTCCGGATTACCGGTCTGAACGGTCAGGGTGAGTCTTCCGAGCTGGCGCTGCTGTTGCGTGCCGGTGGTCTGGCGGCACCGATGTACTTCGCTGAAGAGCGCACCATCGGTCCTAGCCTGGGTGCCGACAACATCACCAAGGGTATTGATGCATCCCTGTGGGGCATGCTGTTCGTCTCGCTGTTCATCATGGCGATCTACCGCTTCTTCGGTCTGATCGCGACCGTGGCACTGGCCCTGAACATGGTCATGCTGCTGGCACTGATGTCCTTGCTGGGTGCCACACTGACCCTGCCGGGTATCGCCGGTATCGTGTTGACCATGGGTATGGCGGTGGACGCCAACGTGCTGATCTTCTCGCGGATTCGTGAAGAGATCGCCAACGGCATGACGGTTCAGCGTGCTATCAACGAAGGTTTCGATCGTGCCTACACGGCGATCCTCGACGCCAACCTGACGACGCTGCTGGTCGGCGGCATTCTCTTTGCGATGGGCACCGGCCCGGTCAAAGGGTTTGCGGTGACCATGTCGCTCGGGATCTTTACCTCGATGTTCACGGCCATCATGGTGACCCGCGCTATGGTCAACCTGATCTACGGCGGTCGTGACTTCAAGAAGTTGTGGATTTAAGGGGCTGCCATGTTACGTACCATCAACTTCATGGGCGTTCGCAATGTTGCGTTCGCCATCACGATGCTCCTTACCGCACTGGCGTTGTTCAGCTGGTTCCATAAAGGGCTCAACTTTGGTCTGGACTTTACCGGCGGTACGCTCATCGAGCTGACCTACGAACGTCCCGCCGACCTCGGCAAGGTCCGTCAGGAGCTGGTTTCGGCGGGCTATCACGAAGCCGTTGTACAGAGCTTTGGCGCCACCACTGACCTTTTGGTGCGCATGCCGGGTGAAGACCCGCAACTGGGTACTCAGGTTGCCGAGGCTCTGCGCAAGGCCGGTGCCGATAACCCGGCAGTGGTCAAGCGTGTCGAGTTCGTCGGCCCGCAGGTCGGTGAAGAACTGCGCGATCAGGGCGGCCTCGGCATGCTGATGGCGCTGGGCGGTGTTCTGATCTACCTGGCATTCCGCTTCCAGTGGAAATTCGCAGTCGGTGCGATCGTCTCGCTGATTCACGACGTGGTGGTGACGATGGGTATCCTGTCGTTCTTCCAGATCACCTTCGACCTGACGGTGCTGGCGGCGGTGCTGGCGATCATCGGTTACTCGCTGAACGACACCATTGTGGTCTTCGACCGGGTACGCGAAAACTTCCGCCTGCTGCGCAAGGCTTCGCTGATCGAGAACATCAACATCTCTACCACGCAGACGCTGCTGCGTACCATTGCCACCTCGGTTTCGACCCTGTTGGCGATCGTGGCATTGTGGGTGTTTGGCGGCGACAGCCTGGAAGGCTTCTCCATCGCGTTGTTCATCGGTGTATTGGCGGGTACCTACTCGTCCATCTACATCGCCAACGTGGTGCTGATCTGGCTGAACCTGACCACCGAGGATCTGATTCCTCCAGTGGTCGTCGAGAAGGCTGACGACCTCCCGTAGGTCCGGCCATCATAAAAAAGGCGCGAGTGCTGAACTCGCGCCTTTTTTTATGCTCCAAGGCTAGGCATTGCGCAGCCATGCTGCGTTTCGATTGGTCAGGAGGTTCAAGTGAACAAGTCTATGCTTGTTGGTGCTGTGTTAGGTGCTGCTGTCGTGACTGCTGGCGGCGCCGTTGCCACCTATAGCTTGGTCAAGGGTGGTCCTGAGTATGCGGATGTATTGGCGGTAGAGCCGATCAATCAGCAGATCAAAACCCCCCGTGAAGTTTGCAAGGACGTAACCGTTACCCGTCAGGCGCCGGTCAAGGACCAGCATCAGATCGTCGGTAGCGTAATTGGCGCGGTTGCCGGTGGCTTGCTGGGTAACCAGATCGGTGGCGGTAACGGCAAGAAGATCGCTACAGTCGCGGGCGCGGTAGGTGGTGGTTATGCGGGTAACAAGGTTCAGGAAGGCATGCAGGAGCGTGACACCTACACCACTACGCAGAACCGCTGCACGACGGTCAACGATGTAAGCGACAAGGTTGTGGGCTACAACGTCAAGTACAAGTTGAACGAGAAGGTGGGTCAGGTTCGTATGGAGCGTGATCCGGGTAGCCAGATTCCGGTCGACAAGAACGGTCAGCTGATATTGGGTCAGGCGCAGTAACGCCAGCCGCTGGGCTTCACAAGACATAAAAAAACCGGCTTGCGCCGGTTTTTTTATGCCTGCGGCTTAACGCTTGAGTGAAGCTGGCAGGTGCGGTGCGATCGCGGTCAGTACCGCCTTGAAGCACTTGGTGTTGCCAGCAACGATGTGGCCTTTCTCGAGGAAGTCGTGACCACCGGTGAAATCGCTGACCAGACCGCCTGCTTCCTGAATCAGCAGGGCGCCTGCGGCCATGTCCCACTCGGACAGGCCCGACTCCCAGAACGCATCGAAGCGGCCGGCAGCGACGTAAGCCAGGTCGAGGCTGGCAGCGCCTGCACGGCGGATGCCGGCGGTCTGGCCTACCAGGCTGCGGAACATGCCCAGGTAGTTCTCGATGTTGTCCATCTGGTTGTCACGAAACGGGAAGCCGGTGCCGAGCAAGGCGCCTTCCAGGCTCTTGCGCTGGCTGACGCGCAGACGGCGACCGTTCAGGGCAGCGCCACGACCACGGCTGGCGGTGAATTCTTCCTGGCGGACCGGGTCGAGAACCACGGCGTGCTCAAGGCGGCCGCGGTATTTGCAGGCGATGCTGACGGCAAAGTGCGGGATGCCGCGAACGAAGTTGGTGGTGCCGTCCAGTGGGTCGATGATCCACAGGTAGTCGGTGCCTTCGCCGCTACCTTCGTGCAGGCCGCTTTCTTCGCCGAGAATGCCGTGAGTCGGGTAGGCCTTGCGCAGAGCGGTGATGATGCTTTGCTCAGCAGCGCGGTCGATCTCTGTGACGTAGTCTTTGGCTTCTTTTTCGTCAACCTTGATGGTATCCAGGCGCTCGATGGAGCGGAAAATCAATTCGCTGGCGCTGCGGGCGGCGCGCAGCGCGATATTCAGCATGGGCTGCATGGATAATTCACCTAAGGTTGTTAAAGAGAGCCGGGCATTCTATGGGCTGAATCGAATTATTTCCAGCCTTGCGTTGTTACGGTTGTCGGGTTCGTGTGTGTTTTTTTGCGTCCGGCGCGGTCGCTTCTGCGGTTGCGCTCCGTACAGCTTCATAGCGTTAGCCGAGCCGTTTCTGTAAGATTTGCCCCCCTAATTCGTATCAGTGAGCGTTCGCTTTGTTGCAGAACATTCGTGTTGTCCTGGTCGGCACTACCCATCCCGGAAATATCGGCGGGGCTGCTCGCGCCATGAAAAACATGGGGCTTTCGCGTCTGGTGCTGGTCGATCCGCGCATTTTCCCTTCGCCCGATGCCGATGCACGTGCGTCCGGCGCTACCGACATTCTCGAGGGCGCGCAGGTGGTGGCGACCCTTGAAGACGCACTGGTCGGCTGCCGTCTGGTGCTGGGCACCAGTGCTCGGGATCGAAGTCTGCCATGGCCTATGCTGGATCCCCGTGCCTCGGGTGAAAAAGTCATCGAGCAGGCCGGCGAGGGTGCCGAAGTGGCGCTGGTGTTCGGTCGCGAACATGCGGGCCTGACCAACGAAGAGCTGCAGCGCTGCCACTTCCATGTGCACATCCCGTCAGACCCTGCGTTCAGCTCGCTCAATCTGGCGGCTGCCGTACAGGTACTCAGTTATGAGGTGCGCGTGGCCTGGCTGGCTGCCACGGAGCAGGGCGAGGCTTCCAGACCTGCGTCGGCGCACAATGCCGAGCTGGCGACGATGGACGAAATGGAAGGTTTCTACGCCCATCTTGAGACCACGCTTGTGGCCATCGGCTTTCTTGATCCGGAAAAGCCACGGCATCTGATGGCCCGGCTGCGCAGGCTGTACGGGCGTAGCGAAGTCGAGCGATCCGAGCTGAGTATCCTGCGCGGTGTGCTCACCGAAACCCAGAAAGCCGCACGTGGTGAACCCTACAAGCGAAAGGATCAGTAATGTTCGAGCGTCTGCGAGAAGACATTCAAAGCGTGTTCCACCGCGATCCTGCGGCGCGCAACGCCTTTGAAGTCCTGACCTGCTATCCAGGAATGCACGCCATCTGGCTGCACCGCTTCGCCCATATTCTGTGGCGCACCGGCTGGAAATGGCCGGCCCGGGTGGTGTCGAACTTCGGCCGCTGGATGACTGGTATCGAGATCCATCCGGGTGCGCGCATCGGTCGCCGTTTTTTTATCGATCACGGCATGGGCATCGTGATCGGTGAAACCGCCGAGATCGGCAATGACGTCACCCTCTACCAGGGCGTGACCCTGGGCGGCACCAGTTGGAATGCCGGCAAGCGCCATCCGACGCTGGAAGATGGTGTAGTGGTCGGGGCGGGGGCCAAGGTGCTCGGGCCTTTCACGGTAGGGGCGGGTGCCAAGATCGGCTCCAACGCAGTGGTCACCAAGGCTGTGCCTGCGGGCGCAACCGCAGTGGGCATCCCGGGGCGGATCATCGTCAAGTCGGACGACGAGGTTGAGGCCAGGCGCAAAGCCATGGCCGAGAAGCTCGGCTTTGATGCCTACGGTGTCAGTGCAGATATGCCTGATCCGGTCGCGCGCGCCATTGGCCAGTTGCTTGACCATTTGCAGGCTGTCGACGGTCGTCTTGAAGGCATGTGCGATGCGCTCGGCAGGCTTGGCAGCGACTACCGCGCCAAGGAACTGCCGGAGTTGCGCGACGAGGTTTTCGACTGCGTCAAGGACTGCCAGGAAGGCAAGGTCGGCTAGCGCTCACGACGGGCAGGGTGCGTGCCATTGCGCCGCACCTTTGCTATGATGCAGCCGCACTTTTTGCTAATCCCGACTGTTTTGCTTGGTCTAATAGTTGACTCTTTTACTCGGGAATAGCATACTCGCTCTCATTCCGAACCTCTGCGGTATACGCCATGCGACTGACTACTAAAGGCCGATACGCTGTAACAGCCATGCTTGACCTGGCGTTGCATGCGCAGAACGGGCCAGTGTCTCTGGCCGACATCTCCGAGCGGCAGGGTATTTCCCTGTCCTACCTCGAGCAGCTGTTCGCCAAGCTGCGTCGCGGCAATCTGGTTTCCAGTGTTCGTGGTCCGGGTGGTGGTTATCAGCTGTCGCGCGACATGAAAGGCATCCAGGTTGCTCAGGTTGTCGATGCAGTCAATGAATCGGTTGATGCCACGCGGTGTCAGGGTCTGGGCGATTGCCACGCCGGCGATACCTGCCTGACCCATCACTTGTGGTGTGACCTGAGCCAGCAGATTCACGAATTTCTAAGCGGTATCAGCTTGGCGGATCTTGTCACTCGCCGTGAGGTACAAGAAGTCGCTCAGCGCCAGGATATGCGCCGTGGTCATAACCACATGTCGCAACTGGGTAAGATCGAAACGTCCGCCGTCGAATGAACGCAGATGAATGAGCGGTGCGCCTGCCTGATAGGAGAGCTTCAATGAAATTGCCAATTTACCTCGACTACTCCGCGACGACCCCGGTCGATCCGCGTGTCGCGCAGAAAATGATCGATTGCCTGACCGTCGAAGGAAACTTCGGCAACCCGGCCTCGCGCTCCCACGTCTTTGGCTGGAAAGCCGAAGAAGCGGTCGAGAACGCCCGTCGTCAGGTCGCTGATCTGGTCAGCGCCGATCCGCGCGAAATCGTCTGGACCTCGGGTGCTACCGAATCCAACAACCTGGCTATCAAGGGTGTTGCGCATTTCTACGCCAGCAAAGGCAAGCACCTGATCACCTCCAAGGTTGAACACAAGGCTGTTCTCGACACCACTCGCCAGCTGGAACGCGAAGGTTTCGAAGTGACCTACATCGAGCCAGGTGAAGACGGTCTGATCACGCCTTCCATGATTGAGGCGGCACTGCGCGACGACACCATTCTGGTTTCGATCATGCATGTGAACAACGAGATCGGCACCATCAACGATATCGCCGCGATCGGTGAACTGACCCGCTCGCGCGGTGTACTGTTCCACGTCGATGGCGCGCAGTCGACCGGCAAGGTTGAAATCGATCTGGCCAGCCTCAAGGTTGACCTGATGTCGTTCTCTGCACACAAGACCTACGGCCCTAAAGGCATCGGCGCACTCTACGTCAGCCGCAAGCCACGTGTTCGCCTTGAAGCGACCATGCACGGCGGTGGTCATGAGCGGGGCATGCGTTCCGGCACCCTGGCGACTCACCAGATCGTCGGCATGGGCGAAGCATTCCGTATCGCCAAAGAAGAAATGGCTGCTGAAAACGTGCGCATCAAGGCACTCAGCGATCGTTTCTTCAAACAGGTCGAAAATCTGGAAGAGCTGTACGTCAACGGCAGCCTGACTGCCCGCGTACCGCACAACCTGAACCTGAGCTTCAACTACGTCGAAGGCGAGTCGCTGATCATGGCGCTCAAGGATCTGGCGGTATCGTCCGGTTCGGCCTGTACCTCGGCGTCGCTTGAGCCTTCGTACGTGCTGCGTGCCCTGGGTCGCAACGATGAGCTGGCACACAGCTCGATTCGTTTCACCTTCGGCCGCTTCAGCACCGAAGAAGAAATCGATTACGCCGCGCAGAAGGTTTGCGAGGCTGTTACCCGGCTGCGCACACTGTCGCCGCTGTGGGACATGTTCAAAGACGGCGTCGACATTTCCAAGATCGAGTGGGCGGCGCACTAATTTAAAGTCGCCTCCAAGACAGGTCATGGGCAATTGCGCGTGACCTGCAGAGCGGCTCCCTGATGTGAGAGGAATAGAATCATGGCTTACAGCGAAAAGGTCATCGACCACTACGAAAATCCACGTAACGTCGGCAAGATGAACGCGGAAGATCCTGATGTGGGCACCGGCATGGTCGGCGCTCCTGCGTGCGGCGACGTGATGCGCCTGCAGATCAAGGTCAACGAGCAGGGCGTTATCGAAGACGCCAAGTTCAAGACCTATGGCTGTGGTTCGGCCATTGCGTCCAGCTCTCTGGCGACCGAGTGGATGAAAGGCAAGACTCTGGATGAAGCAGAGACCATCAAGAACACTCAGCTGGCTGAAGAGCTGGCACTGCCGCCAGTGAAGATTCACTGCTCGGTACTCGCTGAAGACGCCATCAAGGCAGCCGTTCGCGATTACAAGCAGAAGAAAGGTCTGCTGTAAGCAGGCTTTTCTACAGAAGCTTGCGACAGAGTTAACTGCAACAGGCTAATGCAACAGGCTAAGGAGTTCCGATGGCTATCAGCATGACAGAAGCTGCCGCTAACCACGTACGACGTTCCCTCGAGGGGCGCGGCAAGGGTGACGGCGTTCGTCTGGGTGTTCGCACCACAGGCTGTTCAGGTCTTGCCTATGTGCTCGAGTTCGTCGATGAGGCGGCCAGCGAAGACACCGTGTTTGAACTGCACGGCGTCAAGGTGATCATTGACCCGAAGAGTCTGGTCTATCTGGATGGCACCGAACTCGACTTCGTGCGCGAAGGGTTGAACGAAGGCTTCAAGTTCAACAATCCCAACTCGCGCGGTGAGTGCGGCTGTGGCGAAAGCTTCAACGTCTGAGGCTTTTATTGTGGGTACTCCCTGTCACTTCGCCCTGTTCGACCTCAAGCCCGAGTTTCAGCTTGATCTTGACCAGCTGGCCACGCGCTACCGTGAGCTTGCGCGCAACGTGCATCCGGATCGTTTTGCGGATGCGCCCGAGCGTGAACAGCGTGTGGCGCTGGAGCGCTCGGCCAGCCTCAACGAGGCCTATCAGACCCTGAAAAGCCCGCCGAAAAGGGCGCGTTATCTGCTGGCCATGAACGGCAACGAAGTGCCGCTCGAAGTCACGGTGCATGATCCCGAGTTTCTTCTGCAGCAGATGCAATTGCGCGAAGACCTCGAGGACTTGCAGGACGAGGCTGATCTGGCCGGCGTTGCGACCTTCAAGCGTCAGCTCAAGATCGCTCAGGACGAACTGAACCAGAGCTTCGCAGCCTGTTGGAATGATGCTGCACAACGCGAGCACGCTGAAAAGCTGATGCGGCGTATGCAGTTTCTCGACAAGCTCTCTCACGAAGTGCGCCAGTTAGAAGAGCGCCTCGACGATTAACCCCGCGCGGCTTCTGCCGCGCGCCAGTGATTATTCTGAACAGCATGGCTTTACTGCAGATCGCCGAACCCGGCCTGAGTCCTCAACCGCACCAGCGTCGTCTGGCTGTGGGTATCGACCTGGGCACTACCAATTCTCTGGTTGCTGCAGTACGCAGCGGCCTGTCCGAACCGCTGGCCGATGCAGAGGGGCAGGTCATTCTGCCGTCTGCCGTGCGCTATCACGCTGATCGTGTCGAAGTAGGGCAGTCAGCGAAGATCGCCGCCTCCCAGGACCCGTTCAATACCGTTCTTTCGGTCAAGCGTCTCATGGGTCGTGGTCTGACCGACGTCAAGCAACTGGGCGAGCAACTGCCGTACCGGTTTGTTGGCGGTGAGTCGCACATGCCGTTCATCGACACCGTGCAGGGGCCGAAAAGCCCGGTCGAAGTGTCTGCCGACATCCTCAAGGTCCTGCGCCAGCGCGCAGAAGCCTCGCTAGGTGGCGAGCTGGTAGGCGCGGTGATCACCGTTCCTGCCTACTTCGATGATGCTCAGCGTCAGGCGACCAAGGACGCGGCCAGACTGGCGGGCCTCAACGTACTGCGTTTGCTCAATGAGCCTACGGCTGCGGCGGTCGCCTACGGCCTGGATCAAAAGGCCGAAGGCGTGGTTGCCATCTACGACCTGGGCGGCGGGACCTTCGATATCTCGATCCTGCGCCTGACCGGTGGTGTGTTTGAGGTACTGGCCACAGGCGGCGATACCGCTCTGGGCGGCGATGACTTCGATCATGCGATAGCCAGCTGGATTGTCACCGATGCCGGTCTGTCTGCCGATATCGACCCTTCCGCGCAGCGCAGCCTGCTGCAGGCCGCCTGCTCGGCCAAGGAAGCGCTGACTGACGCCGAGTCTGTCGAGGTCGCCTACGGTGAGTGGCGCGGCACGCTGACGCGCGAGTCGCTCAATGCGCTGATCGAACCTATGATTGCGCGCAGCCTCAAGGCCTGCCGCCGAGCGGTGCGTGACACCGGCATCGAGCTTGAAGAAGTCGAGGCGGTGGTCATGGTCGGCGGTTCGACCCGTGTTCCACGCGTGCGCGAAGCGGTGGCCGAGCTGTTCGGTCGTCAGCCGCTGACCGAGATCGACCCGGATCAGGTGGTGGCCATCGGGGCTGCGATCCAGGCCGATACGCTGGCCGGCAACAAGCGCGACGGTGGCGAACTGCTGCTCCTCGATGTGATTCCGCTCTCGCTGGGGCTGGAAACCATGGGCGGGCTGATGGAGAAAGTCATTCCGCGCAACACCACCATTCCTGTGGCGCGTGGTCAGGAATTCACCACGTACAAGGATGGCCAGACGGCCATGAAGATTCATGTCCTGCAGGGCGAGCGTGAATTGATCAGCGACTGTCGTTCTCTGGCGCGCTTCGAGCTGCGTGGCATCCCGCCGATGGTCGCGGGTGCGGCAAAGATTCGTGTCACCTTCCAGGTCGATGCAGACGGTCTGCTCAGCGTTTCGGCGCGTGAAATGGGCTCGGGTATCGAGTCGAGCATCCAGGTAAAGCCGTCCTACGGGCTGACCGATGACGAGGTCACTCGCATGCTCAAGGATTCCTTCGAGTATGCCGGCGACGACAAGGTTGCTCGTGTGCTGCGTGAGCATCAGGTTGATGCCGAGCGCCTGCTCGAAGCTGTTCAGGGTGCCCTGGATGCCGATGGCGAGCGTCTTCTCGACGAAGAAGAGCGCCTGGTCATCAACCTGCAGATGGACGAACTCCGTGAACTGATGCAAGGCACCGATGGTTATGCCATCGAGCAGCAGACCAAGCGTCTGTCGCAGGTGACCGATGCATTTGCTGCCCGACGCCTCGATTCGACGGTAAAAGCCGCACTGGCCGGGCGCAACTTGAATGAAATTGAGGAATAACTGATGCCGCAGGTGATTTTTCTGCCCCACGCCGAGCATTGCCCGGACGGGCTGGTTGTAGAAGTGGAGCCCGGCACGTCTATTCTCGAGATTGCCCACGAGCACCACATCGAGATTGAAAGCGCCTGTGGTGGCGTGTGTGCCTGCACCACCTGCCATTGCGTCATTCGCGAAGGGTTCAATTCGCTGAATGAAGCCGATGAGCTGGAAGAAGACATGCTCGACAAGGCGTGGGGGCTGGAGCCGCAGTCGCGTCTGTCCTGTCAGGCCATTGTCGGCAACGAAGACCTCACGGTCGAAATACCCAAGTATTCGCTCAACCACGCCGCTGAAGCGCCGCACTGATTCAAGGATTGCTCATGAGTCTCAAATGGGTTGATGTGCAGGAAATCGCCATCCAGCTGGCTGAAAGCCACCCGGAAGTAAATCCGCTCACCGTGAGCTTCCCCAGGTTACGTGGTCTGGTCATGGCCTTGCCTGAATTCGATGACCATCCGGACCGTAGCGGGGAAAAGGTCCTGGAAGCGATCCAGACATTGTGGATCGAAGAGCTGGATTGACGTTCAGTAACGCGCGCAGTTAGGCAATACACCAGAACCCGCGTATAATTCGCGGGTTTAATTTTTCGCTTCAATCACTGCTTCTGGAGTTTCACCATGGCTGTTCAACGTACTTTCTCCATCATCAAGCCTGACGCCGTTGCCAAGAACGTAATCGGCGAGATCACCACTCGTTTCGAAAAAGCCGGTCTGCGCGTTGTCGCTTCCAAGCTGAAGCAGCTGTCCAAGGCCGAAGCTGAAGGTTTCTACGCTGAGCACAGCGCTCGCGGTTTCTTCGGCGACCTGGTTGCTTTCATGATCTCCGGTCCGGTTGTCGTTCAGGTTCTGGAAGGCGAAAACGCTATCGCTCTGAACCGTGAGCTGATGGGCGCTACCAACCCTAAAGAAGCTGCTGCCGGCACCATCCGTGCTGACTTCGCTGATTCCATCGACGCCAACGCTGTTCACGGCTCCGATTCCGAAGCAGCCGCCGCTCGCGAAATCTCGTACTTCTTCGCAGCTACCGAAGTAACCGCTCGCTAAGTCATTTTTGACTGACGAGTGAAGGGTGAATTCATGATTGCATCGACTGGTAAAACCAACCTGCTGGGGCTGACTCAACAGGAAATGGAGAAATTCTTCGACTCTATCGGGGAGAAGCGCTTCCGTGCCGGTCAGGTCATGAAGTGGATTCACCACTTCGGCGTCGACGATTTCGACGCAATGACGAACGTCAGCAAGGCCCTGCGCGAAAAGCTCAAGGCCTGTGCTGAAGTTCGCGGTCCTGAAGTGGTCAGCGAGGACATCTCCAGCGACGGCACCCGTAAATGGGTGGTGCGCGTAGAGTCCGGCAGCTGTGTCGAGACCGTCTATATTCCGCAGGGCAAGCGTGGCACCTTGTGTGTTTCGTCCCAAGCGGGCTGTGCTCTGGATTGCAGTTTCTGCTCCACGGGCAAGCAAGGCTTCAATAGCAACCTCACCGCCGCCGAAGTCATCGGTCAGGTGTGGATTGCCAACAAATCCTTTGGCAGCGTCCCGGCGACCGTCGACCGTGCCATCACCAACGTGGTGATGATGGGCATGGGTGAGCCGCTGCTGAATTTCGACAATGTCATTGCCGCCATGCATCTGATGATGGATGACCTGGGGTATGGCATTTCCAAACGCCGGGTGACCTTGTCCACTTCCGGTGTGGTACCGATGATCGATGAGCTTTCCAAGCACATCGACGTATCCCTGGCCTTGTCGCTGCACGCGCCGAACGATGCGCTGCGCAACCAGCTGGTGCCGCTCAACAAGAAATACCCGTTGAAAGTGCTTCTCGAGTCCTGCCGTCGCTACATGTCCAGTCTGGGCGAAAAGCGTGTGCTCACCATCGAGTACACCATGCTCAAGGACATCAACGACAAGGTAGAGCACGCGGTCGAGATGATCGAACTGCTCAAGGACACGCCTTGCAAGATCAACCTGATCCCGTTCAACCCGTTTCCGCACTCCGGTTACGAGCGTCCCAGCAATAACGCAATCCGTCGTTTTCAGGACCTGTTGCATCAGGCCGGTTATAACGTCACTGTGCGCACCACGCGTGGTGAAGACATCGATGCTGCATGCGGCCAATTGGTCGGGCAGGTGATGGACCGCACACGTCGTAGCGAACGCTATATAGCCGTGCGTGAGTTGAGCGCCGAGGCCGATGCGGCCCCTGTCGCGGTGACTCGAACCTGACTGCGAACCTGATCGAGAGAGACTCCATGCCTGTGCGTGCCTCGCTGCTGCTCTGTGTTGTCGTTTTGCTGACAGCGTGCGTGTCCACCGGCAACGTCAACCCGCTGACGACGGCCCAGGGGCGCGAGGAAGCGCGCAAGGCTTACGTGCAACTGGGGCTGGGTTATTTTCAGCAGGGCCAGACCGAGCGAGCCAAGGTTCCGCTGAAAAAGGCGCTTGAACTCGACAGTTCCGATGCGCAGGCCAACGCCGCGCTGGCCCTGGTGTTCCAGACAGAGATGGAGCCGGAGCTGGCAGAGCAGTACTTTCGCAAGGCGTTGGCCGCCAGCAATAACGAAACACGTATCGTCAACAATTACGGCAGTTTTCTGTTCGAACAAAAGCGTTACAAGGAAGCCTACGAGCGTTTTGAACAGGCGGCTGCCGACAACCTGTATCCTGAGCGGTCACGGGTTTTTGAAAGCCTGGGCATGACCTCGCTGAAGCTGGGCAACCGCGAGCAGGCTCGCGAGCATTTTACCAAGGCATTGCGCCTGGACCGTCAGTTGCCGTTATCCTTGCTGGAAATGGCTCAGCTGTCCTACGAAGACAAGCAATATGTGCCGGCGCGTGACTATTACGACCGTTTTAGCCAACTCAGCGAGCAAAATGCACGTAGTCTATTGCTCGGTACACGGCTGGCGAAGATATATGATGATCGTAACAAGGCGGCCAGCTTTGGCCTGCTGTTGAAAAGACTCTATCCCGGTACGCCGGAATATCAGCAATACCTGTCGGAGCAATGATGAAAGCGGCGCATCCCGAAGTTGTAGCAACCAATCGCGTGAATCCTGGAGAAACCCTGCGCCAGGCCCGCGAGAGCAGGAGCTGGTCGCTGCCAGATGTGGCCTTGAGACTCAATCTCACCGTGACCTCCCTGACCAATCTGGAGAACGGCCAGTTTGAAAAGCTGCCTGGGCATACGTTTGCCCGGGGCTACGTGCGTGCCTACGCCAAACTGCTTGACCTCGATCAGGCGGCGCTGGTCGAACAGTTCGACCAGTTCACCGGCACTGACGGTAAGGGCAGTTCGGTTCACGCGCTGGGCCGTATCGAAGAGCCGGTCAGGCTGTCGCACAACATTCTGCGTATCGTCAGCCTGCTGTTGCTGGTGATCCTGGTCGGTGGTGGTTTCTTCTGGTGGCAGGATCAGGCGACCTTGCGCGGCAAGGATCAGTCCGGGCTGAACATGGAGCACGTCGAAGTCGAAAGCGCCGACGGCACCACGCAGATTCACCCGCTCGACGAGCCGGAAGAGCCTGCTGTGGCTGAAACGCCTGCCTCCGGACAAACTTCCTTGCCGTTGAATACCGGTGCGCCTGCCAGTGAGGCGCCAGCTGCTCCGCCTGCGGCCCCGGCTTCCAGCGTCACAGGTCACGCAACCGCACAACCGCAGACACCTGCTGCCGCTACGCCGCCGGCGAGCGCGCCTCAAGCCCCCGTTGCTGCGCCGAACGTACCGTCGATGCCGACTGCACCTGCCGAGCAGCCAGCGCCTGTCGTGGCGGGTGCCGGTCAGGTGACCGTACAGTTCGTTGCCGACTGCTGGACCCAGGTCACTGACGGGAACGGCAAGGTGCTGGTCAGCGGCCTCAAGCGCAAGGGCGAGAGTCTGGATGTCAACGGCAAGCCGCCGTTGACCCTGCGTCTGGGTTACGCGCGTGGTGCGCAGGTCAGCTACAACGGTCAGCCTGTGGATGTAGCACCTTTTACCAGCGGCGAAACTGCTCGCCTGAAGCTAGGGCAATAAGTCATGCACGGCGAATCTCCAATCAAGCGTCGCGAATCCCGGAAAATATGGGTCGGTTCCGTACCTGTCGGCGGTGATGCGCCGATCGCGGTGCAGAGCATGACCAACAGTGATACCAACGATGTCGCCGCTACCGTGGCACAGATCAATCGTCTCGAAGCGGCAGGTGTCGACATCGTGCGTGTTTCGGTGCCGGACATGGACGCTGCCGAAGCCTTCGGCCGCATCAAGCAGCTGGTCAAGGTGCCGCTGGTCGCCGACATTCACTTCGATCACCGCATCGCCTTGCGTGTGGCGGAGCTGGGCGTCGATTGTCTGCGCATCAACCCGGGCAATATCGGTCGTGAAGACCGTGTGCGGGCGGTCGTCGATGCTGCGCGTGATCGCGGCATCCCGATCCGTATCGGCGTCAATGCCGGTTCGCTGGAAAAAGACCTGCAGAAGAAGTACGGCGAGCCTACGCCAGAGGCCCTGGTAGAGTCTGCGCTGCGCCATGTCGAGCACCTGGAACGCCTGAACTTTCAGGACTTCAAGGTCAGCGTCAAGGCTTCCGATGTGTTCATGGCGGTCGCTGCTTATCGGCTGCTGGCCAAGGAGATCGTTCAGCCGCTGCACCTGGGCATCACCGAAGCCGGTGGCTTGCGTTCGGGTACGGTGAAATCGGCTGTCGGTCTCGGTATGCTGCTTGCCGAAGGAATTGGCGATACTATCCGCATCTCGCTGGCGGCTGACCCGGTCGAGGAAGTGAAGGTCGGGTACGACATTCTCAAATCGTTGCGCCTTCGTTCGCGTGGAATCAACTTCATCGCCTGCCCGAGCTGCTCGCGGCAGAACTTCGATGTGGTCAAGACCATGAACGAGCTGGAAGGTCGACTCGAGGATTTGCTGGTTCCGCTCGATGTCGCGGTTATCGGTTGTGTGGTCAACGGTCCGGGCGAAGCCAAAGAGGCGCATATCGGCCTGACCGGTGGCACGCCGAACCTGATCTACATCGACGGCAAACCCGCGCAGAAACTGACCAATGACAATCTCGTGAATGAGCTGGAACGCTTGATTCGCGAGAAAGCGGCTGAAAAAGCCGAAGCCGACGCCTCGGTCATCGTGCGCGGCTAACCCGGATTGCTAAGGATTTTCTGTGAGTAAGTCTCTACAAGCCATTCGTGGCATGAACGACATCCTGCCCGAGCAGACGCCGCTGTGGCGTCACTTCGAAGGCACTGTTGCCCGTCTGCTGGATAACTACGGTTACCGGCAGATTCGTATGCCTATCGTCGAATTCACCGAGCTGTTCAAGCGCTCCATCGGTGAAGTGACCGATATCGTCGAGAAAGAGATGTACACCTTCGCCGACCGCAACGGCGACTCTCTGACCCTGCGCCCTGAAGGCACTGCCGCGTGCGTGCGTGCGGTCCTCGAGCACGGCATCACTGGCGGCGGCCAGGTTCAGAAACTGTGGTACATCGGTCCGATGTTCCGTCACGAGCGTCCACAGAAAGGCCGTTATCGTCAGTTTCACCAGATCGGTGTCGAGGTTTTCAACCTCGACGGTCCGGATATCGACGCCGAACTGATCGTCATGACCTGGCGCCTGTGGGGCCTGCTGGGCATTCGCAACGCCGTCAAGCTCGAGCTGAACAGCCTGGGCACCAGCGAGGCGCGTGCGCGTTATCGCGAGGCGCTGGTCGAATACCTCTCGGCACGTCTCGACCAACTGGACGAAGACAGCCAGCGCCGCCTGAAAACCAACCCGCTGCGCGTGCTGGACACCAAGCACCCTGAAACCCAGGCTGTGCTGGTCGATGCGCCGAAGCTGGCGGACTACCTGGATGACGAATCCCGCGTTCACTTCGAAGGCCTGAAGGCCCGTCTGGACGCCGCTGGCATTCCTTATGTGATCAATCCCAAGCTGGTGCGTGGCCTGGATTACTACAGCAAGACCGTTTTCGAATGGGTCACCGATCAGCTCGGTGCCCAGGGTACGGTCTGTGCGGGCGGTCGTTACGACGGTCTGGTCGAGCAGATGGGCGGCAAGCCTACTGCAGGCGTCGGTTTCGCGATGGGCATCGAGCGACTGGTTCTGCTGCTCGAAACCCTTGAGCAGGTCCCGGAAGAGATTGCCCGTCAGGTCGATGTCTACCTGTGCGCATTTGGCGAAGCGGCCGAACTGGCGGCACTGGCACTGACCGAAAAGGTCCGTGATCAGCTGCCGACTCTGCGGTTGCAAGTCAACGCCGGTGCCGGCAGCTTCAAGAGCCAGTTCAAGAAAGCCGACAAGAGCGGTGCGCTGTACGCGCTGATCCTCGGCGAAGAAGAACTGGCGGCCAAGGTCATTGGCGTCAAACCCCTGCGTGGCCAGGGTGAACAACAAAATATTGCCTGGGATGCTCTGTCAGAGCACCTGGCCTCCTGCGTCGTGCAGGGTTGAAGCTGATTTAACAGCCGTTTAGCGAATAGGAGTATTGGGGTGTCGGGTACCGAAGATGAAGAGCTGGCGGTAATGAAGGACTGGTGGCAGCGCAACGGCAAACCTCTGTTGACCGGCGGTCTGCTTGCGCTGGTCGTGGTTCTGGGTTGGCAGTTCTGGCACAGGTATCAGGCCAGCCAGTCGCAAGGCGCCTCGATGCTTTATCAGCAATTGCTGGAAACCGCACTGACGCCCAGTGGCCAGGCAGACACTGCACGTGTCGCCGAGATCTCCGGCAAACTGAAAAGCGAATTCGGTGGCACTACCTACGCACAGTTCGGTAGCCTGTTCGTCGCCAAGGTGGCGGTCGATGCCGGCAAGCTGGATGATGCTGCAGCCGAGCTGAAACCCGTGGCCGACAAACCTGCCAACGACACGCTGGGCGAGATTGCCCGTCAGCGTCTGGCACGCGTGCTGGCTGCGCAGAACAAGACCGATGACGCGCTGAAGCTGCTCGACGGCGATGCCGACAAGGCTTTCCTCGCCAGTCGTGAAGAACTCAAGGGTGACCTGCTGGTACAGCTGGGTCGTACCGACGAGGCGTATGCTGCATACCAAAAGGCCAAATCTGCTCTGTCCGAAGACGCAGCAGTGGGTGGCCTGCAAATGAAGCTCGACGATCTGGCGAAAGGGGATGCGTGACGTGATTCGTTGGAAACATGCAGCATTGCTGGCTCTGGCCATTCTGGCCGCGGGTTGCAGCAGCAACAGCAAAAAGGAATTGCCTCCGGCCGAGCTGACCGACTTCAAAGAAGAAGTGGTTTTGCACAAGCAGTGGAGCCGTTCCGTTGGCGACGGTCAGGGCAAGACTTATAACATGCTCGTGCCGGCCATTGATGGCGACCGCATCTATGCGGCTGACGTCACGGGCGAAGTCGTGTCGCTGGACCGTCTGACCGGCGACGTGATCTGGAAGAAAGATCTCGATCTGCCCGTTTCCGGCGCAGTCGGCGTGGGTTACGGCCTGGTAATGATCGGCACCCTCAAGGGTGAAGTGATTGCCATGGACGCCACGTCCGGTGAGGAAAAGTGGCGCGCTCGTGTCACCAGCGAAGTGCTGGCTCCGCCTGCCACCAACGGTTCTGTGGTCGTTGTCCAGACTCAGGATGACCGCATCGTCGGTTTTGACGCTTCGACCGGTTCGCAGCTCTGGATCTACGAAAGTACCCCAGCGGTGCTGACCCTGCGCGGCACCGGTGCTCCACTGGCAACCAACCGTCTTGCCGTAGCGGGTCTGTCGACCGGCAAGGTCGTCGCGCTGGATATCACCAACGGCGTGCCGGTCTGGGAACAGCGCGTTGCCATCCCGCAAGGTCGCTCGGAACTGGATCGTGTCGTCGATATCGACGGCGGCCTGCTGCTGTCCGGCGGTACGCTGTACGTCGCTACCTATCAGGGTCGCGTCGCCGGTCTCGATCTGGAAAGCGGTCGTGTGCTCTGGCAGCGTGATGCTTCGAGCTACTCGGGTGTCGCCCAAGGCTTTGGCAGCGTCTACGCCACTCTGGCCTCCGGCACTGTCGAAGGTATCGACGAGCGTTCGTCCTCTGCACTGTGGAGCAACGAATCACTGGCTCGCCGCCAGCTCGGCGCGCCGGAAGTGTATTCCAGCTACGTAGCGGTCGGTGACATGGAAGGCTACCTGCACCTGTTGAGCCAGGTGGACGGTCGTTTTGTCGGTCGCGAACGTATCGACAGCGACGGCCTGCGTGCGCGTCCGCTGGTGGTTGGGGACATGATTTACGTGTATGGCAACAGCGGCAAACTGGAAGCCCTGACCATCAAGCAATAAGTGTCCATGCCCGGGGCCAATGGCCCCGGGTGCCCTTGCTTCGGCAAGGCTGCGGTGCCTTTGTGGCATCGCCCCGAACTCCGGCCGCTGCCCTGCAGCGGCTTTTGTATTTTCTGAAATAACGAAGTGGAGAGCCGCATGGTTCCCGTAATCGCCCTGGTGGGTCGACCGAACGTCGGCAAGTCCACCATGTTCAACCGCCTGACCAGGACTCGCGACGCCATTGTCGGCGATTTGTCCGGTCTTACCCGTGATCGCCAATACGGAGAGGCGAAGTGGCAAGGGCGCTCCTATATTCTGATCGACACCGGCGGTATCTCCGGTGACGAGCATGGCATGGACGAAAAGATGGCCGAGCAGTCGCTGCTGGCCATTGAAGAAGCCGATGTGGTGCTGTTTCTGGTGGACGCCCGTGCGGGCTACACCGCTGCTGATCAGATGATTGGTGAGCACCTGCGCAAGCGCAACAAGCGTTCCTATGTGGTTGCCAACAAGATCGACAACATCGACGAGAACCTGGCGCGTGCCGAGTTCAGCCCGATGGGTCTGGGCGACGCCATTCCGGTGGCCGGTGCCCACGGCCGTGGCATCTCGCAGATGCTCGAAATCGCCCTGCGGGAATTCCCCAGGGACGAGGACGAGCCTGAAGAGGGCGCTGAGGTCGAGGAAGTCGCCGAAGGTCAGGAAGCCAAGCGCATCCCCGGCCCGAGCGAGAAAGACGGCATCAAGATCGCCATCATCGGTCGTCCCAACGTCGGCAAGTCGACGCTGGTCAACCGTATGCTGGGTGAAGACCGGGTTATCGTCTATGACGAGCCAGGCACCACGCGTGACAGTATCTACATTCCCTTCGAGCGTAACGAAGAGAAGTACACGCTGATCGACACCGCCGGTGTGCGCAAGCGCGGCAAGATCCACGAGGAAGTCGAAAAGTTCTCGGTGGTCAAGACGCTGCAGGCCATCAAGGACGCCAACGTGGTGATCTTTGTGATGGACGCCCGCGAAGGTGTGGTCGACCACGACCTGAACCTGCTGGGCTTCGCCCTTGAAGCGGGTCGTGCGCTGGTCATCGCGCTGAACAAGTGGGACGGCATGACGCCGGGCGAACGCGATTTCGTGAAGATCGAGCTGGAGCGCCGCTTGTTCTTCGTCGACTTCGCCGACATCCACTTCATCTCCGCGCTGCACGGCACGGGCGTGGGCAACCTGTATCAGTCGGTACAGAACTCGTTCAAGTCCGCGGTCACACGCTGGCCAACCAGCCGCCTGACGCAGATTCTCGAAGATGCGGTCAGCGAGCATGCGCCACCGATGGTCGGCAGCCGCCGCATCAAGCTGCGCTACGCCCACTTGGGTGGTGCCAACCCGCCGCTGATCGTGATCCACGGTAACCAGGTCGAGAAGGTACCCAAGTCCTACGTCCGTTATCTGGAAAACACCTATCGGCGTGTGCTCAAGCTGGTCGGTACGCCGATCCGTATCGAGTTCAAGGGCGGCGAGAACCCATATGAAGGCAACAAGAACACGCTCACTGACCGTCAGGTCAACAAGAAGCGTCGGATGATGTCGCACCACAAGAAGGCCGACAAGAAGCGCCGCGACAAGCGCTGAGTCAGCATCGGGAAAAAGGCGCTTCGGCGCCTTTTTTTGTGGCCGTTTAATGGGCTATCCTGCTTGACCCGTGCCGCCCGGTGCCGGGAGATTGCAGGGAAAGGGTTCCATGATCGACAGCAAGTTGCCCAACGTGGGCACCACTATCTTCACCGTCATGTCACAGCTGGCCGCCGAAACCGGGGCTATCAACCTGTCCCAGGGGTTTCCCGATTTCGACGGGCCGCAGGCGCTGCGTGATGCGGTCTGCCGACACGTCACTCAAGGCCATAACCAATACTCACCGATGACCGGGCTGCCTGCGCTTCGTCAGCAAGTTGCGGCAAAGATCGCCCGCAGCTATGGGCGTACGGTCAATCCGGACAGCGAAATCACCATCACGCCGGGTGCCACGCAGGCGATTTTCTGCGCGATCCACAGCGTGATTCGCGCCGGCGACGAAGTGATCATTTTCGACCCTTGCTATGACAGTTACGAGCCTGCCGTCGAACTGGCCGGTGGGCGCTGCGTTCATGTGCAACTGGGGCTGGATGACTTCTCCATCGACTGGCAAAAGCTGAGCGATGCGCTGAGCCCGCGTACCCGCATGATCGTCATCAACAGCCCGCACAACCCCAGCGGCGCGTTGATCAGCCGTGCAGAGCTCGATCGGCTGGCCGCGCTGATCGCCGATCGCGACATCTACCTGCTCAGCGACGAAGTCTATGAACACCTGGTGTTCGACGGCGCACGCCATGTCAGTGTGCTTGACCACGAAGCGTTGTATCAGCGCGCCTTCGTCGTCAGCTCGTTCGGCAAGACGTATCACGTTACTGGCTGGAAAACCGGTTACGTGGTCGCGCCGCCTGCGCTGACGTCCGAGCTGCGCAAGGTGCACCAATATGTGAGCTTCTGCGGTGTCACGCCGTTGCAGTACGCATTGGCCGACTTCATGGCCGAACACCCGGAACATGTCGACGAGCTGCCAGGCTTCTATCAGGCCAAGCGTGACTTTTTCTGTGGTCATCTGGCCGAGTCGCGTTTCAGCTTCCGGCCGGTGGGCGGGACTTATTTCCAGTTGGTCGACTACTCGCAGATCAGGCCCGACCTCAACGACGTCGACATGGCCTTGTGGATGACCCGCGAGCATGGTGTGGCGAGCATTCCGATTTCTGTGTTCTACCAGAGCCCGCCAGCAGGGCAGCGCCTGATCCGCCTGTGCTTCGCCAAACAGGAAGAGACGCTACGTCTGGCGGCGGAGAAACTATGCGCGATATAAGCGGGCTGCCGAACCTCAACCTCGCGCTGATCCAGACCACGCTGGCGTGGCATGATCGCGAGGCCAATCTCGAGCATTTCGAGCCATTACTGGATCAGGCGCGCGGCGCGGATCTGGTAATCCTGCCAGAGATGTTCACCACCGGATTCTCGATGGAGTCCGAGGCCCTGTCAGAGCCGGAGGCCGGGCCTACATCGGTATGGCTATTGGCTCAGGCCAAGCGTATCGACGCTGTGGTGACCGGCAGCGTCATGATGCGCGCTGCCGATGGCAGTCATCGCAATCGCCTGCTGTGGGCGCGACCGGATGGTGAGCTGCTGCATTACGACAAGCGCCACCTGTTTCGCATGGCCGGTGAGCACGAGCATTACACGCCGGGTGATCGCCAGGTGATGTTCGAACTCAAAGGCTGGCGCGTGCGCCCGCTGATCTGCTACGACCTGCGCTTTCCGGTCTGGAGCCGTGACGCTCAGGACACCGACCTGTTGCTGTACACCGCCAACTGGCCGGGTGCGCGGCGTCTGCACTGGAACCGCTTGCTGCCTGCCAGAGCCATTGAAAACCTGTGCTATGTGGCGGCAGTCAATCGCGTTGGGTCGGACGGCAAGGGCTTTGCGTACACCGGTGACAGTCAGGTTCTGGATTTCCAGGGCGAGAGCCTGTTGAGCGTGGGCGAAGCGGACGGGGTGTTCAAGGCGACGCTTGGCGCGGCAGACTTGCATGCCTACCGCACACGGTTTCCAGCCGGGCTGGATGCTGATTCGTTTAATATTGAGTAAAAGTACTTCAGAATGTTTCTGATCGGCCGATAGCCTCTCCAGAATTCCTGGAGACCGCCATGACTACCATCAATACATCCACACTGAACAGTTACTCGAGCTCGTTGACCTTAGCGATCAAACCTACCGAGGCTGAAACAGCCAAGGCCGCGACTGCTGCTGCCACCACGACTACTGAAACAGAGAAAAGCTCTGATCAGGCGTCCACCGAAGGTGGCAAGGCCGGTGCGGCGGGTGGTGGCGGCAGCGTGGGTGGCTCCAGCGAATCGTCGCTCAATCAGACCATCGAACAGATAAAGCAGCAGATCAAGGATGCTCAGAAGCAACTCGCCGAGCAGAAGGCGCAGTTGGCTGCTGCTCAAAGCGGTAAAGGCTCAGCGGAAGAGAAGGCGCAGAAATCCATGGCGATTCAGGGCCAGATAGCGTCCACCAGCGCCAACTTGCAGACCTTGCAAGCGTCGTTGTTGCAACTAGAGACTGAAGGTGGCGTGAATACCACTGCGTGATATCTCCTGCCGAGCGCCCGAAGTGACGCTCATCATGCCCACGCACAGTGTTGCGTGGGCATTCAGCTGCTTGCGCCCCTGATCAGGCGGCGCAGCGTCCAGCGTTGCCTGTCACTCGTTGACGTTCATGAACTTGCGGGCCCACTCTACGTAGTCTTCAGGCTGCGTATAGGTGTGGGTCAGTTCGGTCGCGCTCATGTTCGATTCGCTGCCCAGGATCTGACGCTGCTCGCGCAGGCAGTCATAGGTGGCCTTGATCGCCGCGAAGTATGCCGCGTGACCATGTACGCAGACCCTTACGCCCATCTCGGCAAGACGCGCGTTGTCGTGCAGTTCCGGGTTGCCGTACGTCACCAGCATCAGCGGCACGGTCACGCCTTCGGATATCTGCGCCAGGTGATCGAAGTCACGAATGCCGACGATGGTAATGCCGTCAGCCCCGGCAGCCTGGTACTGCTGAACCCGGCTGATGGCTTCCTGAACCGGAATGATCGCCGCGTTGGTACGAGCGAAAATCGACATCTCCGGATCGACACGCGCTTCCAGCGCTGCGCGGATCTTGCCAACACCTTCTGCAGTGGAAATCAGATCAGTGGATTTGCGTCCGAACTGCGCCGGCAGCAGGGTATCTTCGATCGTCAGTGCAGAAATACCGGCACGTTCCAGTTCGACAACGGTGCGCATGACGTTAAGGGCATTGCCATAACCATGGTCTGCGTCCGCGATGACCGGGAGCTGTGCGACACGGCCGATGCGCGTGGCCTGTTCAACGAATTCGCTCAGGGTGATCAGGGCGAAGTCAGGGGCTGCCAGGACTTGCAGCGACGCCACGGAGCCGCCGAGGATGCCTACTTCAAAGCCCAGATCCGCTGCGATTCGCGCTGACATGGGGTCGAACACCGAGGCTGTGTGAAAGCAAGCGTTCGACGAGGTGAGCGCACGGAAGCTGCGGCGCAAATCTTGATGGGAAGCCTTGGGCATAATCGCTCCAAATGTGATTGGATCAGCTCAGCGTACCGAGGCCGATGGTAATTTCAATGCACGGTGGGTCTGCCCGAGCATTCTTTTCGTCCGGAAATCAATGCAATAGTCGTCTTGGTTTTATAGGAAAGGTGCAGCTGGCAGGTAAGTCCGAGCAGGCATCGTCAGCATATGAATTGCTGTTGGATTGGGCGCGCTCTGGAGTAAGGGCAGCATGCTACCACAGCATAAATGAAAAAGATTATGCCGAAACAGGCAGGGTCATGCGCGGAATGCAAGAGGCTGGTGCAGCGTAAGGCGGGGAGGGAAGAGGACGATGCGGATGGCGGACCTGCGTCCGCCATCCGGCTATCGAATCAGGCAGCTTTGGCCTGGGTCTGGCTGAGTGAACGATTCAGGGCACTGAACAGGGCACGGAAGCTCGCTGTGGTGATGTTTTCATCGATGCCCACACCATGCACGGCGCGTTCGCCATTCACGCGCAGCTCGATGTAGGCGGCCGCCTTGGCGGTGGTACCCGAACCGATCGCATGCTCGTTGTAGTCCATGATTTCCACGGCCAATGGCAGACCGGCGACCAGTGCTTCCAGGGCGCCCTTGCCCTTGCCACGCCAGTGCTGGGTTTCACCGTCGACATGCACCTCGGCATCCACCGAGCTGTTGCCGTTCTCTTCCTGCAACTTATGGCTGATCAGCGCATAAGGAACGTTGGCTTGCAGGTATTCACGACGCAACAGCGAGTGAATCTGCTCGGCCGTCATCTCCAGGCCCAGACGATCGGTTTCACCTTGGACCACCTGGCTGAACTCGATCTGCATGCGGCGTGGCAGGGAAATGCCATATTCCTGTTCCAGCAGGTAAGCGATACCACCTTTGCCCGACTGGCTGTTGACGCGAATCACCGCCTCGTAGCTGCGACCGATGTCGGCCGGGTCAATCGGCAGGTAGGGCACTTCCCACAACTCGCCTTCCTTCTGCTGGGTGAAACCCTTGCGGATCGCATCCTGGTGCGAGCCGGAGAACGCGGTGTGAACCAGGTCGCCAACGTACGGATGACGTGGGTGCACAGGAATCTGGTTGCACTCTTCGACGACCTTGCGCACGCCGTCGATGTCCGAGAAGTCCAGCTCTGGATTGATGCCCTGGGTGTAGAGGTTCAGCGCCACGGTGACCAGATCAACGTTGCCGGTCCGCTCGCCATTGCCGAACAGGCAACCTTCGACACGATCCGCGCCGGCCATCAGGCCCAGTTCGGTAGCGGCCACGCCAGTGCCACGGTCGTTGTGGGTGTGCAGGCTGATCAGCACGCTGTCGCGGCGGGTAATGTTGCGGCCGAACCATTCGATCTGGTCAGCGTAAATGTTGGGTGTCGCCACTTCCACGGTGGCCGGGAGGTTAAGGATTACCTTGTTCTCGGGCGTCGGGTTCCACACCTCGATTACCGCATCGCAGACTTCCTTGGCGAATTCCAGCTCGGTCGCACTGAAGGTTTCCGGCGAGTACTCGAAGGTCCACTGGGTTTCAGGCTGTTGTGCTGCATATTTGACGAACAGCTTGGCCGCGTTGACCGCGATCTCTTTCACCCCGGCCTTGTCCTGATTGAAGACAATGCGGCGGAACGACGGGCAGGTCGCGTTATACAGGTGAACGATGGCTTTTTTGGCGCCGCGCAGTGATTCGAAGGTGCGGGCGATCAGGTCTTCGCGAGCCTGGGTCAGTACCTGGATGGTGGTGTCATCCGGGATGTGGCCGTCTTCGATCAGGGTACGCACGAAGTCGAAGTCAGTCTGCGAAGCCGATGGAAAGGATGCTTCGATTTCCTTGACGCCAACGCTGACCAGGGTTTTCCAGAAGCGCAGCTTCTTGGCCGCGTCCATCGGCTCGATCAGCGACTGGTTGCCGTCGCGCAGGTCGGAGCTGCACCAGATCGGCGCTGCATCGATGGTCTTCGAAGGCCAGGTGCGGTCAGGCAGATCGATGGTCGGGAACGCGCGGTACTTCTTCGACGGGTCTTTGAGCATGGTCATCAGGAAATCCTTTTGTATTCACGGGGCCGGGGTTGGGCGGCCTGCCGTTCTGGATAAATAGCACAGGGAGTTGCGAACACAGGGACGAGGCACAGCATGCTAGCCAGGCAGTCGGGCGCTGACCAGGCTGAGGCACCGGTGTTGGCGCAACAGAATAAGGGTTTGAGAGGTTTTCATGAGGCCAACCGTAACCATTGGCATGGATGATGGCAAGCATTTGAAAAAGATTGGAATAAATTCTCGAAAAGGCGTCTTTAGCGATTTTTTATAGCGAAATATGAAGCTTTATGTGCGGGTTGTTGTTGTTGGGCGAAAGCGATGTGCGCAATGAGGGGGCAGGTGAGCGAGCGCCGTAACGCTCGCTCACCAACAGGCTTACGGTTGAAAAGCGCCGATGAAGATCGCCGGGTCTACGCGCGCATCGTTGAGGCTGACGTTCCAGTGCATGTGCGGCCCGGTTGCGCGACCGGTGGCGCCGACTTTGCCGACCACTCCGCCACGCGGGACGAGGTCGCCGACCTTCACGTCGATCTTCGACATGTGGCAAAACATGCTGATGAAGCCTTGCCCGTGATCGACGAATACCGTGTTGCCATTGAAGAAGTAATTGCCGGTCAGGATGACCTTGCCCGCTGCCGGGGATTTGATCGGCGTACCGGCCGGCACAGCGAAGTCGAGGCCCGAATGCGGGTTGCGCTCTTCGCCATTGAAGAAGCGACGTACGCCGAACTTGCTCGACAGCGGGCCGTTGACCGGCTTGTCCAGAATCAGGTTGCTTGGCGTGCCTGGGCTGAAACTGCGGTAGGCGCGCAGTTGCTCCGCCAGTTCGCCCTCGATGCGTTTGTTGTCTTCAGGGTTGGGATTGACCTGACGTTTGTTCTTGAGCGTGATGTGCTGCTCCGGGTATTTCTTGCTGCCAACGGTGAAGTTGAGCGTACGCCCGCCGGACGTCACTTGCTGAGTGCCGGGTTTGACGGTCAGCGGAATGCCGACGATGGCCAGCCAGCGCGTGCCCTGTTCCTTGACCACCAGCACCGGTTTGCCTTGATAGGTGGCGGTCGGTGCCTGAGCGCCGGTGCCCAGATCGATAACCGCCACGCCGCCGGGCACCGGCTTGTCGAGTGCGCGAGTGATGAAACTGTCGGCGTGGGCCGGGAGGCAGAACAGCAGGGCGAACAGCGGGGCGATAAAACGTAGCATCAGGCAGTCAGTCCAGAAGGGAGAGGGTCACAGGTGTGAGGTGATTGTCTTCGACGCGCACGTGCAGTTCGCCTTCGCCGAGCCTGGCGGTAAGCCGTTGGCCCGTTTGCGTCTGTGCAGCGTTACGGATCGCGTGGCCGCGCTCGTCGAGCAGGATGCTGTAACCGCGTCCCAGTGTGGCAAGCGGGCTGACCACGTTTAGGGTCTGCACCTGACTTTGCAGTTGTAGCTTGCGTGCCTTGATCTGTTCACGAATGGCCCTCGGCAGACGCTCGGCCAGGGCATCCAGACGCTGGCGCAAAAAGGCCAGGGTCCGGCCTGGGTGCTGGGCAGCAAGGCGGCTCTGCATGTGCGCCAGACGCAGCTGACGTTGATGCATGTTCTGTTCGAAGGCGCGGCGCAGGCGCATGTCCAGGTCGTCCAGCCGTTGCGACTGCTGACGCAAGCGCTCGCCGGGGTGACGCAGACGCCGGGAAATACCCTCAAGACGCAGCCGCTCGCGCATCAGGCGGTCCTGCATGCGGCTGACCAGTCGCCGGTGCAGGTTGTCGACGCGTCGATGCAGGTCGCTGGAATCCGGAGCGAGCAGTTCGGCGGCAGCGGAGGGCGTCGGTGCGCGTACGTCGGCGACAAAATCGCTGATGGACACATCGGTTTCATGCCCGACAGCGCTGACGATCGGCGTCACGCACGCGTCGATGGCACGGGCGACGGCTTCTTCGTTAAAGCACCACAGGTCCTCCAGCGAGCCGCCGCCACGGGCCAGGATCAGCGCATCGAAGCCCCTGCTGTCGGCTAGCTTCAGTGCGCGGACAATCTGGTTGATCGCCTCGCGACCCTGAACGGCTGTGGGAATCAAGGTCAGCTCGACCCGCGGCGCGCGACGGCGGAACACGCTGATGATGTCGCGGATCACCGCACCGGTCGGAGAACTGATGATCCCGATACGTTGCGGGTGCAGTGGCAAAGCGACCTTGCGCTCGGCGCTGAACAGGCCTTCGTCGCTGAGCTTGGCTTTCAGCGCATCGAACGCCAGGCGCAACGCACCATCACCGGCAGGTTCCACGGTGTCGAGAATCAGTTGATAGTCGCCACGGCCTTCAAACAGCGAAACCTTGCCGCGCACCTTGACCTGCAAGCCGTCCTTGAGCGCCTGACGCACCCGCGCTGCGCTCTGCCGGAACAACGCGCAGCGTACCTGCGCGCCAGAGTCCTTCAGCGTGAAGTACACATGGCCCGATGCCGGGCGCGAGAGGTTGGAGATCTCGCCCTCGACCCAGATGCTGCTGAACACGTCTTCCAGCAGCACGCGGGCGCGGCCGTTGAGCTGGCTGACAGTAAGGACTTCCCGGTCGAGGCCGAGTCTTGCGAAAGGGTCTTTGATCATGTCGGGCATCATAATGGCAATGCCGGTCTGGCGCACAGGTCTGTCTCGTCGGTAAAGGCAGGATTGCTTCTTGACCTGAATGGCCAGCCCATTAAGCTGCGGCCTCGAACAGCTTTAAGCGACGCTCCGTTATGAACACCCAAAGCATCATCGTCCCGCAAATCTCCACCTTTCCCGGGCACGAGGCCAAGGCGCGGCTGATCCTGCGCTGGCTGGTCAAGCTCGATGTGGTCGAGCCAGAGCTGACCACGTGCGGACGTACCTATAACAAGATGGCCTACGCGGTGGCACCGGGCGCGAAGCGAGTGGTGAAGAATCCCGACGCGCTGCCGTTCGGGCAGGTCGTCAACGGCCTGGAAATCGTCACCAAGCGCTGCATCTATAACCCGCTGAACGACTTTGCCGAAGAGGCCGGTTGCCCGGAGTGTCGCCGCGAAGTGGGGGAGGCGCTGTTCGACAGCCTGGAAGACTGGATGCCCGGTCACACTGATAACTTCACTTGCCCTGAATGCCGCCACGAAGATGACATCAACGGCTTTCTTTTTCTCGACGCCTGCGGGTTTTCCAACCTCGGCTTCATCTTCAACAACTGGCTGGATGCGTCGTTCACGCAGACCTTTCTGGATGACTTCGCCGAACGTCTGGATCGCCCGGTCTCCTGCGTTAATGTGCGTCTATAAACAGCTTTGATAATAGGCTGAGGTTTACATTGAGCCGGGCGGGGTCTGTGGGTATAATGGCGCGCTTCCAATTTCCCGCCCGGGAGCCCCCGCGATGCTGCGTATCAGTCAAGAAGCCCTTACATTCGACGACATTCTCCTTGTGCCCGGTTATTCCGAGGTACTCCCTAACGAAGTCAGTCTGAAAACCCGTTTGACCCGTGGCATCGAGCTGAATATACCTTTGGTCTCTGCTGCAATGGATACAGTCACCGAGGCCCGTCTGGCAATTGCCATGGCCCAGGAAGGCGGTATCGGTATCATCCACAAGAACATGACCATCGAGCAGCAAGCTGCCGAAGTGCGCAAGGTCAAGAAGTTCGAGGCCGGTGTCGTCAAGGACCCGATCACGATCGAAGCCGACGCCACTGTTCGCGATCTGTTCGAACTCACCCGCATGCACAACATTTCCGGCGTACCGGTCCTGCACAATGGTGACTTGGTCGGCATCGTGACGTCCCGCGACGTACGCTTCGAAAACCGTCTTGATGTCCCTGTTCGCGAAGTGATGACGCCCAAAGAGCGTCTGGTCACCGTGCGTGAAGGCGCCGACAAGAACGAAGTCCGCGAACTGCTGCACAAGCACCGCCTTGAAAAAGTCCTGATCGTGGATGCCAATTTCGCGCTCAAGGGCATGATGACCGTCAAGGACATCGAGAAAGCCAAGGCTTACCCGCTGGCCAGCAAGGACGATCAGGCTCGCCTGCGTGTCGGCGCTGCAGTCGGTACTGGCAAGGACACCGGCGAACGTGTCACCGCACTGGTCGCGGCTGGCGTTGACGTCGTGGTCGTCGATACCGCTCACGGCCACTCCAAAGGCGTGATCGACCGCGTCCGCTGGGTCAAGGAAAACTTCCCTCAGGTGCAGGTCATCGGCGGCAACATCGCCACTGGCGAAGCGGCCAGGGCACTGGTTGCCGCAGGCGCCGATGCAGTCAAGGTCGGTATCGGCCCGGGCTCCATCTGCACCACGCGTATCGTTGCCGGTGTCGGCGTGCCGCAGATCAGCGCCATCGCCAACGTCTCCGCTGCCCTTGAAGGCACTGGCGTGCCGATGATCGCCGACGGCGGTATCCGCTTCTCCGGTGACCTGTCCAAGGCCATCGTGGCTGGCGCCTCCTGCGTGATGATGGGCTCGATGTTCGCCGGTACTGAAGAAGCGCCAGGCGAGATCGAACTGTTCCAGGGCCGTTCCTACAAGGCCTATCGTGGCATGGGCTCGCTGGGTGCGATGTCCCAGGCGCAAGGCTCGTCCGATCGCTACTTCCAGGATTCGTCCGCAGGTGCCGAGAAGCTGGTGCCGGAAGGTATCGAAGGCCGTGTGGCCTATAAAGGTCCGTTGTCGGCCATCATCCATCAGTTGATGGGCGGCCTGCGTTCCTCCATGGGTTACACCGGCAGTGCCGATATCGAGCAGATGCGCACCAAGCCCGAGTTCGTTCGCATTACTGGCGCCGGTATGGCTGAGTCCCACGTCCATGACGTGCAGATCACCAAGGAAGCGCCGAACTATCGCGTCGGCTAAAGCCTCCAGCTTCAAGCCCCAAGCAATCAGCTACAAGCGGTAGTTACGCAAGTGTAACTACCGCATTGATTCCGACAACTTGCCGCTTGCAGCGTATAGCTTGCAGCTGCTCAGAGAGTTTCCATGGCCCTCGACATTCACGCCCACCGTATCCTGATCCTCGACTTCGGTTCCCAGTACACCCAGCTGATCGCCCGCCGCGTGCGCGAAATCGGCGTGTATTGCGAGCTGCATCCGTTTGACATGGACGACGAAGCGATCCGCGAATTCGCTCCAAAAGGCGTGATCCTCGCCGGCGGCCCCGAGTCCGTACACGAAGCCGACAGCCCGCGCTGCCCGCAAGCGGTATTTGACCTGGGTGTGCCGGTTTTCGGTATCTGCTACGGCATGCAGACCATGGCCGAGCAGTTGGGCGGCAAGGTTGCCGGTTCCGAGCTGCGCGAGTTCGGCTACGCTCGCGTTGACGTAGTCGGCAAAAGCCGTCTGCTTGATGGTATCGAAGACCATATCGACGCCGACGGCCTGTTTGGCCTCGACGTATGGATGAGTCACGGTGACAAGGTCACCAAACTGCCGGAAGACTTCCACATTCTGGCCAGCACCCCGAGCTGCCCGATTGCCGGTATGGCTGACGACGCTCGCGGTTACTACGGTGTGCAGTTCCACCCGGAAGTGACCCACACCAAGCAGGGCGGTCGCATCCTGTCGCGCTTCATCCTCGACATCTGCGGCTGTGAAGCACTGTGGACCCCATCGAAGATTGCTGAAGACGCTATCGCTCAGGTTCGCGCTCAGGTCGGTACTGACAACGTGTTGCTGGGCCTGTCCGGCGGCGTTGACTCCTCCGTGGTTGCGGCGCTGCTGCACAAGGCCATCGGCGATCAACTGACCTGCGTATTCGTCGACAACGGCCTGCTGCGCCTGCATGAAGGCGAGCAAGTGATGGCCATGTTCGCCGAGAACATGGGCGTCAAGGTAATCCGCGCCAACGCCGAAGAGCAGTTCCTGAACAACCTGGCAGGCGAGAGCGATCCAGAGAAGAAGCGCAAGATCATCGGCCGCACCTTCATCGACGTGTTCGATGCCGAGTCCTGCAAGCTGGACAACATCAAGTACCTGGCGCAAGGCACCATCTACCCGGACGTCATCGAGTCGGCTGGCGCGAAAAGCGGCAAGGCCCACGTCATCAAGTCGCACCACAACGTGGGCGGCCTGCCGGAAGAAATGAACCTCAAGCTGGTCGAGCCACTGCGCGAGCTGTTCAAGGACGAAGTCCGCCGCCTGGGCCTCGAACTCGGCCTGCCCTACGACATGGTCTACCGCCACCCATTCCCAGGCCCAGGCCTGGGCGTGCGCATCCTCGGCGAAGTGAAGAAGGAATACGCCGACATCCTGCGTCGTGCCGACCACATCTTCATCGAAGAACTGCGCAAGGCCGACTGGTACCACAAGGTCAGCCAGGCGTTCGTCGTGTTCCAGCCGGTCAAATCAGTCGGCGTCGTCGGCGACGGCCGCCGTTACGCCTGGGTTGTGGCGCTGCGTGCGGTGGAAACCATCGACTTCATGACTGCTCGTTGGGCGCACCTGCCTTATGAGCTGCTGGAGACGGTGAGCGGCCGGATCATCAATGAGATCGAAGGGATCTCGCGGGTTACTTATGACGTGTCGAGCAAGCCGCCGGCTACGATTGAGTGGGAATGATTGGACGTCCGGCATTGTCCGGCACCCACTAGCAAGAAATGCCATGGAGCCCGCTTAATTGCGGGCTTTTTGGGTCTGGCCGATCTCTTTTTGAGAATGATGTGATTACTTTTCACGCAATATGCTCACCCCCAGCCTACCTGCGAGCCGAGTCAGGTTCGCGCGATCCAGATTAAGACCTCTAGCTGCAGCAGAAACATTGCCTTCTGAAAGCCTGAGAGCCTCTTCCAATATCGCTTTCTTGTATCCGTCGACAGATGATTTGAAATCGTGAGACGGGAGCTGCTGTGCAAGGATAGAGCCTGACTTTTCCGCAACCCTCTCGGAGGGCGATTCCAGGAGGTCAAGGTCCTGCAACTCCAGCGACAATACACTCTGCCTTTTCAAAGACGCCGCCCGTTTTTTTGCTTTCAGCGCCGCCCGTGCCATCAGGTGTTCCAGCTCCCGAATATTCCCTGGCCACGAGTAGCCGACTAATGCTTGGCGGGCAGAGTCGGAAAATCGCAACGAAGGTACGCCGACCCTCCAGCGGTTTTCTTCCGCGAAAGCTCCGGCCAGCAACATGATGTCGTCCCGACGTTCTTTCAAAGAGGGGACGCGTAATGGGTAGACGCTTAGTCGGTGATACAAGTCTGCTCGAAAGCGACCCGCACGCACTTCCTCAATCAGGTCTCGGTTGGTGGCGGCAATCAAACGAATATCGACGACATGGAGCTTGTCGGAACCGACCCGCTGAAGCTGGCCGCCCTGAAGTACTCTAAGCAGGGTGGCTTGTGCGGCCAACGGCAGCTCGCCGATCTCATCCAGAAATAGTGTGCCAGTGCTGGCCACTTCAAATTTACCCAGCCGATTTTCGATGGCTCCCGAAAAGGCGCCTTTGACGTGTCCGAAAAGCTCGCTTTCAATCAGGTGCTCAGGAAGGGCGGCGCAATTGACCGTTATGAACGGTTTGTCCGCTCGCGCCGAGAGATCGTGCAACCGCTGGGCAACCAGTTCCTTACCTACTCCGGTTTCGCCGGTAATCAAAACCGTGAGGTCGCTTGAAGCGACCAGATCGATTTCAGAGAGGAGTTGCCTGAAACTGTCGCTGTTCCCAATCATTTCAGGCTTGGGCCTGCGTGCAGAGAGTCGATAGGCTTCTGCTCGTTTCCGTTCTCCGGCAACGGTGCGCAATAGATCATCAAATCGGGATGCCGCTACGACGGTCGCCGCAGCGAACATGGCAAAGGTCTCGACGGTTTGAAGATCCTGCTCGGAGAACTGCCCCACGGTCAAGGCGTCCAGGGTCAGAACCCCCCAGGTTTTGTCATTGATCCGCAACGAGCAGCCCATGCAGTCGTGCACGGGCAAGGCGCTTGAACCGATCAGGCCGTCATAGGGATCCGGGAAATCACAGTTTGTGGGGAATAGAATGGCCCCCTGCGCTTCAATGATTGCCTTCAGTCGAGGATGGTTTGCGACACGGTAGCGTCGGGCCATTGCGTCACCGGCCAAGCCATGCGCGGCAACAGGAATAAGTTCGCCCTGCTCCAAGCGCAGTAATGCCACAGCATCCGAGGGGACCAGCTCTCGTAACGCGTCCAGAACGCGGTAGTAACGATGCTCGGCAGGCAGCTCTACTGCTAAATCCCCCAAGAGCGGAAGAAGGGCATGCAACGCCTTCAATTGATGAGTCGAAATGACATCTTTTTTCATAGATCAGGTCTTAATAACACAGTCATAAAGACTCTATACGCCTTCGGTTTGTTGTTTTACAAGGCTTTTATGCCTGGCACGGCGGTTGCTCTAACCAGGGTATAGATTCCTTCCCTCTGGAGCCCACCATGCTGACCTCAGCCCAGCGCGACATCATCAAAGCAACTGTGCCTCTGCTTGAAACCGGAGGGGAAGCGTTGATCACTTATTTTTATAAACTCATGCTCGACACGCACCCTGAAGTGCGTCCGTTGTTCAATCAAGCGCATCAAGTTAACGGGTCGCAGCCCCGCGCGCTTGCCAATGGCGTGCTGATGTATGCCAGGAACATCGACAGGCTCGAAAACCTGGGCGGGTTGGCGAGCCAGATAATCAACAAGCATGTGGCGCTGCAGATCCTTCCCGAGCATTACCCTATTGTCGGCTCCTGCCTTTTGCAGGCTATCCGCGAGGTGCTGGGCGCAGAAATCGCGACAGATGAAGTCATCGCAGCGTGGGCCGCAGCCTATCAACAGCTTGCAGATATCCTCATCGCCGGTGAGCAGAGTGCCTATGACGCCATTGCTGCAGCACCGGGCGGATGGCGGGGTGCCCGCCCATTCACAGTCCTGAGAAAGGTGGCCGAAAGCGCTGAAATTACGTCATTTTATCTTGCGCCCGCTGATCATCAGCCCGTTATCCGGCATAAAGCCGGCCAGTACATCGGCGTACGGCTCATGATCGATGGTAAGGAGGTGCGGCGTAACTACTCTTTGAGTGAGCAGGCTAACGGTGTTCGATATCGAATCAGCGTCAAGCGTGAGCTGGGGGGACTCGCGTCTACTTATCTGAATGATTATGTGGAAGAGGGAAGCACCCTCGATGTGTTTCCTCCCTCCGGGGATTTCACGCTTAACGACCATATCAAGCCACTGATACTTATCAGCGGCGGCGTCGGTATCACGCCAACGTTGGCAATGGCCGAGCAAGCGCTGGAGTCCGGGGAGCGACCAGTAACCTTCATTCACTATGCACGTAATGGTCAGGTGCATGCGTTCTCAGACCTCCTGCGAGACTGGCAACAACGCTATCCGCTGTTCAGGGCTCATGTCGTTTATGCAGAGCGAGCCGATCATGAGGTCTACACGCCAGACGCCATTGGCTTTCCCTTAATCACTCACCTTGAACAATGGCTGCCGGCCGACCGCGATGTCGACGTTTATTTCCTGGGACCCAAACCATTCATGGCATTCATGAAACGGGCCTTAAAGGATCTGGGAGTACCAGAGAAGCAGGCCCGGTATGAGTTTTTCGGTCCCGCGCAAGCCTTGGCGTGAGGTTGCAAGGCAACTCTAGGGCAGTGGCTAAAGAGTTCGTATTTGCTTTGGCAGATTCGGCTCAAAGACAATAAATGAGATCAGAGTGATGCATAACCAGGCGTTACCTGCACGAAATAATCAAAACCAGAACTTGCTATGGTCTGCGGTCGCTGCGGCCATGGTAATGGCCATTGGCATGGGCTTTGGACGTTTTGCTTATACCGGCGTCTATCCTGTGATGGTTCACGAGGGCATAGTGAGCCTGCATGACGGCACTTTGGCTGCATCAGCCAATTATGCCGGATACTTGTTAGGCGCTTTACTGGCTGCGCGCTTATCAAGCGGTCATTCACGCAGGTGGATAGTGGTCTCTATCCTCGCCAGCGTGGCGTGCCTGATTGCGCTGGCCTATACCGCACTGCCTTGGCTAATTATCAGCATTCGAGGCGTGGCAGGGCTCTTCAGTGCGCTGTCCATGATCGCCGCATCGCAGTGGTTGTTGCAGCACAAGGGGCATCATGAGGGAGCCCCCATACTCTTTTCAGGTGTGGGCATAGGAATCTTCTTGTCAGCAGAAATTCTGGCCATTGCTCAAGGCGTCGGACTTAACAGTTATAGTCTGTGGCTTACGCTGGGCGCGAGCAGCGCCGTACTAAGCGGCATTGCCATAAAGAAACTGGATAAGCGCTCCACCCATTTAATAGCCCCATCAGCCAGTGAGGCTCCTGGGCGTCATATGGTGTTAGGCGCGTGGCCTTTAATTGCGGCCTATGGGTTGGCGGGTTTTGGCTACATTATTACGGCGACGTACCTTCCGATGCTGGTGAAAAGCGCCTTTGGAGATATGAACCCCGTTCACATCTGGGCTATTTTCGGTCTTGGAGCCGCGCCCTCCTGCTACCTCTGGCACACACTTCACCTGAGATTTGGCACTCACGTTGCGCTCCGTGCAAACCTTCTGCTTCAAGCGTTCGGCGTCATTCTGCCAGTCATATCCCCTACCGTGGTGGGATACGTGGGCAGCGCGATAATTGTCGGCGGAACATTCATGGGCACCGTAACCATAGCCATGCCCGCCGCAAAACGCGTTTCACACACGATTAAGCACAATCTTATCGCTGTCATGACGGCAGCCTACGGCATAGGTCAAATCATTGGACCGTTATTAGCGAGCTGCCTGTTCGCATACAGCGGCTCGTTTAACACTTCGCTGATCGCCGCAGGCGTTGGCCTATTGCTCTCAACACTGCTGACCGTTCGACTTCCTTCCCCACTCCAGACAGACAGGTAGTTAAATGAACACCACTAATTTCTGGTCCAGCATAGGGGTTCGACTACCCATTATTCAGGCGCCGATGGTTGGCGTTTCAACTCCAGTACTTGCTGCCGAGGTTAGTAACGCAGGAGCCCTGGGATCGATCGGCCTTGGCGCCAGCACCCCGGATCAGGCACGAGCCCTTATAAAACAGACGCGCGAACTGACTGACCAACCGTTCAACGTGAACATGTTCTGCCACAGACCTGCCCGTTTTAACCAAACGCAGAACGATACCTGGCTGGCTTATATTGCAAAATGGTTTTCAGAATTCGATGCAGCGCCTCCTCAAGAAATACGCGAAATTTATAAAAGTTTTCTGAGTGACCGGGTGATGCTTGAAGTGCTGTTAGCCGAGCGGCCCGCCGTAGTCAGCTTCCACTTCGGCACACCCGGCTCGGCCTGGGTAGCTGAGCTGCGAGAGGCTGGCATTGTTACGCTGGGTTGTGCCACCACGCTTAAAGAAGCACAAATGCTTCAGAAGGCCGGCGTAGATGCCATTGTCGCGCAAGGCTATGAGGCAGGAGGGCACCGTGGCGTATTCGACGATGCGCCCAATCAGGACAACGAGCTTGGGTTGTTCCCATTGACCCGCATGCTGACAACGCACATACGCTTACCGGTGATCGCAGCCGGTGGGATCATGGACGGCGCAAGCATTAATGCAGCATTGGCACTAGGGGCCGCAGGGGTACAAATGGGAACCGCCTTTATCCTGTGTCCGGAGTCCTCAGCTACGCCCGAGCATCGCGCAGCGCTTATCTCCGCAAGAGCCCATGAAACTCGAGTAACCAGCTATGTATCCGGCCGTCCTGCCCGTGGCTTGGCGAATCGTTTGTACCTGGAAAGCACTGGACAGCAGATCCCTGTCCCAGCCGAATATCCCTTGGCTTATGATGTGACCAAAGCACTGCACGCCGCCGCTGTTCTAAAAGGCTGTCATGATTTTGCCGCTCAATGGGCCGGGCAAGGGGCGCCGCTCGCACGCGCACTCCCTGCAGCAGAATTGATCAAAACCCTGGTGGAAGAGATGCGTTCAGCGTCTAAATCCACAACCTTCCTGTAGAGAGACAATCAATGCCATTGCTGAAAATTGATGTAATAGAGGGCCGTTCGGATCAGGAAATCGAGACGTTGCTGGATGCGATCCACGACGCGATGGTGAACGCATTCCAGGTTCCTGAACGTGACCGATACCAGGTGTTGAATGAACACAAAAGAAATCGACTGATCATTCAGGATACGGGGCTTGGATTTACGCGGTCCGACAAAGTCGTTGTCATCACCGCCATTAGCAGGCCGCGTCCAGCAGAGATGAAAAAGCGGTTTTATGCCCTGATAGCAGAAGGATTGGAGCGCAACTGTGGCATCGCAGCAGAGGACGTCATGGTTTCGATAGTGATCAACAGTGACGAAGACTGGAGTTTCGGTCTGGGGCGCGCTCAATTTCTAACAGGTGAGCTATAACGGAACTTCCGCCAATCACCACCTCGAACTTCACGCTAGATGCTGGGCAAAAATCAATCAGGGTTGGGGCTTATGTGATCTATCAAACGGCCCGAGAACGCAAAGGAATCAGCGCTACTTTACCCGCTGGTGATACGTCCCAATGAGCACTTTCGCGTAAGAGGCTGCCGTCGTGACGGACGTCTCAGCTCCTTGCCGACCGCAAAGCACCTCATTTGAAACTGGCTTGAAGTTCGAGGAAAATCCGCTCAAAGGCACCCCAAGCCCCAACATCGACGCAGGGGTCGCCCAGCAAAAAGATTCGATATTCACATCCCCAAAAACCAAGGACCCCCGTTCATGAAAACCCGATTTTCTCTCAGTTCATCTTTTCTGATCCTGTTGTCGCTGACAGGATGCGCAGCGAATATGGATGCTCCAAAGCACGATCAGTCTGGAGAGAGCGCGCTTTACGGCAGTTGGCATGTTGCAGGCGTAGCGGTATCAGACTCGGGCGTGCAGGCACTGGGGGATGATGATCCGAGTTTTATGGGGCGACGTCTCAACTTCAATCACGACCAGCTTGCATGGAAAGCGTCCACAGACTCTACGGAAGATGTGTGTAAGGGGCCTGTTTTTCATAAGCTTCCGGCGATGACTGGAGCTGAACTGGAGCCGCAACTCCACAAGCTTGGCATCGAAAGAGCTGTGCGCTATAGCGTTGAATGCAAATCTGGAAGCTGGGGTCCTTTTGATAAAGAAACGCCGGCATTTTTCCTGGCACAGGACGGGTCGTTAGCTCTTTCCTGGTATGACGGCGGACTGCTGAAGCTGGTGCGAGACTGATCAAGGGCAGGTCACGCTGCCGCCGATGACACGAACCTGTGAGGCCTTGGAAGGGCATGATTTTCGCGCCCGCGAGCATACGGAGGAGTGCACAGTCGCCTGCATCGTGACATGGCTGAGACTGTCTTTTCAGAAAGTCTCAGCCACTGCCTCCACCGGCCAGTCATTTATCCCGCAGAAGCGACACCACATCCATCCCATCAATCAATAACTCATCTGCCCGGAAAAACAGTCGACTTGGGCTTCTCATAAAACACCGTCTCACCCGGTGTTCGATCCATCACATCAATCAGCTTGAGCCAGGTATCCAGATCATCCGTGCTGATCTTCGTATCGCGCTTGTCTTTCTTCCAGAGGTTATCCAGCAAGTCGAAGAAGCCTTGGTCACTGAGAATAAACTCGGCCGCAGCTTTTTCCTTCTCGTCGCCGCCACTCAGAATCTTCTCGAAGTCCTTTTTGCTGACGATATCGTCCTTGCCGTTCCATTCGTCCCACTTCTCGCGGATGGTTTCGATCTCTTCCTTGTGCGCGTCGTAGTACGCCTTGTTGTAAACGTCCATCGGCAAGCCGTTGGTGTTCTCGCCGACGATGCCGTTTTTATCCTTGTGCGAGCTTTCGTCCAGACGAATCATTGACGAGCCCTGATCCTGCGGGGTTTCCTGGAAGTGTTTCCACTCTTCGGTCTGGTAGTCGAATATGCTTTGATCGTCGGGTGCATCCCGGCCTTCGTATTCGTAGAAGCTGTAGCGCCCGTATTCAAGCTTGTCGCCCCAGTCGTCCTGCGCGAAGCCCAGTTCGGCCTGATCCTTGAACCACTGGCCTTCCTTGTCGGTGGCCTTTTGTTTCTTCTGATGATCGACGAACACGCTGATGATGCCGGTAATGATCCCCAGGCCCGCCGTCACCAGAAATAGCGGCGCGGTTGCACCTGCGATCGCTCCAATAGGGCCGAGCAAACCGGCGATCCCGATCCCGGCGGCGGCTGTGCCCGCCACACCTGAAACAATTTGCAGGCTGCCATTGGCAATTGCCAGATCGCTGCCGGACTTGATGCCATCCTTGATGGCAATCCCGCCCATGACGATGTCGGCGATGCTCATGATGTCCGGTGCTACGCCGAGTACCTTGACCACTGAACCGGCAATGCGCGCAGAGACGCCGGACACCACTTTGTCCGCTCCTTCCGGTGCGGCACTTTGAACGCCTTGTGCAACAGATTGTGGGTCTACCAGGCCCGCCCCCCCTGCATTACCCGCCACGGCCTGGCCGACCGAGTTGCGCATGTTATCGACGATGTCATCAGCCGGGATTGGTTGATTATCGGCTTCGAGCATCACGTTGATCGACTCGCGATCGATCTCGTCGCTGCCAAGCATTTCACTCAGGTTGACCCGATCGTTTTCCGCCGGGACCGGCTGACCGTTGCGCTCCAGCTGGTCCTCAATGCCGGCAGCAAACGCTTCACGGCTTGGCGGGGTGATGTCTTGTGCGACGAAGCGCTGCACGGCATCGTCGTAGAGTTCGTACAACGAGTCGCTGTAGCTGGCGTAACCGGAGCCGGAAGCAGAGTCCGGAACCGGCGTGCTGGCAGCACGCTCCACCTCGACGGCCATATTGTTCAGGCTTTCAGCATCCAGGGCGGGGAGGTCGACTGATGCGCGCTGAGAATTGATGCTCTGCACCACCGCATCCTGATCGATATTCAGCCTCAGATCTTCGGCCAGTTCGTTCAGATTGCCGTACTTCGAATAATCTGCGGGTGGAGTGCCGCCAGATCGTGTCACGATCTCGTCCAGCAGTTCGCGACTGACGTCCTCGGAAAGCGAACCGGCGTCGTTGACCTCATTGATCAGGCCAATCTGATCCATTACGTCGCCGATACTGCTACCTGCTCTGATGCTGTCCAGCTCATAAACGCTGGCCAGCCGGTTCTCCAGACCGTCCGCAACGTCTGGCACGTTATTGGCAGCCTGCGCCGTTTCAATCTTTTTGCCCCACAAACCTTCCTTGCCCCAGATCTCCGGGATGCTCTTGCTCAACCCGAGCAAATCCGCAGTTTTGGTGTGGGTCATCAAATCAAAGATGCCAGTCTTTTCAAACTGCGCACCGGAGCCCAGGAAGGTGATGAAGTCCTTGGCGATAGCCAGGCGTTCCAGTGGATCATCAGCAAGTTGGCCGTTCTTGGCCGTCAGCATATAGATAGCGCCACCGAGAGAGGTAAAGCCCGCAGCGGTGCCGAATACGCCGCTCTGATTAAGCTTGCCGATGGCTTTCTTGAAGCCTTCCTTGTCTTCGGCACCCACGTATTTACCTGCCAGGTTTTCCTCGAGCTGCGCCTGAGTCATTTCGCCTGATTTGACCTTGACCATCTGGTCCGAAAAATCGCTGAGTTTGGTTTTGTCTTGTAGCAACTCGTTGATGAATTTCTCGATCGTCTCCTGAGTACGGCGGGGTATATCCGCCATACCTTTGATTCCCTGCTTAAGTGCAGAGAAAATGTCCTTCAGCGCCAGTTCTTTATATTCATCCGGGATGCCGCCAGGGTCGGCCATCAACTTGTCGACTTCGGCCATGACGCTGTTTTTCTGCAGTTCATTCTGGGCGTCTTTTGCCAATTGCGGATCGAGCAGTTCCAGACTGGAAAGCAGGCGGGCTACATCGGATTGTCCTTCGGACTTTTTACCGGCTTTATCCAGATCAGAGAGGTAGTCGACAAACTCCCTGCTGACCAACTTGTCGTGCAGGTCCTTGGCCAACGCTTCCTTATCGCCACCGCTGACTTTCTCGATGGCCGAGTCCATCTCGGCCTGGTATTCCTTGCCGATCTTGTCCTTCTCGCCATTGCCATTGGCAAACAGCTCCGTCAACGCTTTATCGATGTTATTGCCGTCGAGGATGTCCTGCATATCGGCGCTTGTCAGGGTTTCGCCTTCGCTGTCGAACCTGCGCCAGGACTCGGCGCCGCGGGGTTCTTCGATATAAGGCGTGATGGTGCGTCCACTTTCCATCCCGGCCTTGGCCTGGATCGCCATGACCAGTTTGTAGACGTCGCTGTCTTTGTCGACTTTCTTGTCATCGACCAGCTTCTGATACTTGTCCATCAGGTTTTTGGTGGCCAGCTCGACCACGGTCAGGTCTTCGGAGTCCTTGTCTTTTTCGTCGGACTTCACGCCTGTGGGTTTACTGAGAATATCCAGTTCATCGAGATTGCCCAGGCCGTGTTCGTCACGGATCTTCTGCACGTCGCCCTGAACCCCGGAACTGCTCTTGTCGGCAACCCGGTCATACAGTTCCTTGTTCTGATATTCGGAGACCACGTATTGCTTGCCATCGCGGCTCTCGAACTCGATCACGCCGTTACCCAGTTCGTCCTTGGTGCCGGCTTTGATGATGTCGTGATCCGCGACATAGACATTCTCATCTGCCACTTCGCGCCCGTTGTTATTGACGCGGTTTTCCACGGTAACGCGCGAGAGGCCCATTTGCTGCGCCGCAGTGAACAATTCCGGTGTGAGTGCTTTTGAAACAGTGACCTTCTCGCCATCCTGTTTGACGTAAGTGACCACCTCGGCTGTTTCCAGCTGACCTTGCCATTCGAAATTCTTGATATCGCCCCAAGCAGGTAGCTCGGTGTTTCGATCTGCGATAGGGGTCCCGTCGGCGATGGCTTTTTCGACCTGAGATTTTTGTGTCGGAGACTGGCTCAGGTCATCGAGTTGTTTGAGAAACTGATACAACTTCGGATTGGTCGACGCCGCCACGACAACACCTTGCCCATCACGCTCGTAACGCATGTCACCTTTGTCCGTGACCGAAACAGTGGTGCCCTCAATCGGCGGCCATTGCTCATTGTCGGTCGCGGTGCGGTCTGGCTTTTTCTGCTCATCGCCTTTGGCGGAGACAATGCTGCGCTTAAGCCTCGACTCGAAATCTGCAAGACCTTCGCGGGGGAGCGTGTCGTTTTTGGGCGTGATGTTCATGAGCGCCTCGTCAGTTAAGGCGAGCCTTGAAAGGTAAGGCCGCAAGAAAGCGAAAAAAGGAGTTCTGCGATTCTTACTGCGATCACCTGCAAATCGTTGTGAAAAGTTGTGAAACGTTGTGATAACGCCCAGTGCGATAGTGGCGTTGTCATAGTCCTGCAGGTGAGTCTGAATATTCGTTGGAAGTGCCTGTGTGAGCAGCCACTGATGCTTTTTACCAGCAGCCCACCGCCGAAATACTGCCGGGAACAGCCCTGCATCGCGCCTGGCACCGTTGGTGTGAAAGGTGTTTGGCGTGCAGGCAGAGCTGGAGGATTAGCGCGCCAATCTACTGCTTGATGCAGAGCCGGCCTATATCGAATGGCTGGCGCGGGTTAGTCAGGCATAGCGGTTGATGGATACAAAAAGCCGGAGCGGGCGTCACTGCCTTGCCCGGCTTTTTTACGCCTCGGCTTCAGTTCGTGGTATCCACCCTTATCTTTACGCAAATGCAGGTGTATCGTATTCGCCCCTCGCATTTGCTCGCAGATGCGCTCAGTCGTCGTTTTCGAGGTTGCGCCGTTCATGTCCTTTACCCGTCGTCAAATCCTTACAGGCATCGCCGGTCTGGCCGTAGTCGGCCTTGGCGCCGGTGGGGCTTCGCGTTACTGGATGGGGCGTCGCGAGTCTGAAGCGGGTACGGACTTTGTGCTGATCGCCGCGCCGCTGGATGTGGAACTGGTGCCTGGCCACAAGACGCCTGCCTGGGCCTTTGGCGGTTCTGCGCCGGGCACGGAATTGCGCGTGCGCCAAGGCGAGTGGCTGCGGCTGCGTTTCATCAATCAGTTGCCGGTCGAGACGACCATTCACTGGCATGGCATTCGCTTGCCGCTGGAGATGGACGGCGTGCCTTACGTGTCGCAGTTGCCGGTCAAGCCAGGCGAATACTTCGATTACAAATTCCGTGTGCCGGACGCGGGTAGCTACTGGTATCACCCGCACGTCAGCAGCAGCGAAGAGCTGGGCCGCGGGCTGGTCGGGCCGCTGATTGTCGAAGAGCGCGAGCCGACCGGTTTTGCCCATGAGCGCACGGTCAGCCTGAAAAGCTGGCATGTGGACGAAGTGGGTGCGTTCACCGAGTTCAGTGTGCTGCGTGAAGCGGCACGTGAGGGCACGGCGGGGCGTCTTTCAACGTTGAACGGCATTCCGCAGGCGGTAATTGAGTTGCCTGCCGGGCAGATCACTCGCGTGCGCTTGCTCAATCTCGACAATACCGTGACCTATCGACTCAACCTGCCGGACGCCGAGGCGCAGATCTACGCGCTGGATGGCAACCCGGTGAAACCGCGTCCCTTCGGCGACGAATACTGGCTGGGGCCGGGCATGCGCATTTGTCTGGCGATCAAGGCTCCGCCGGCGGGCGAGGAGATCTCGCTGCGTAACGGTCCGGTGCGCCTGGGTACGTTTCGCTCAGTCGTCAATAACGACGCGCCCGGCCAGTGGCCGCCCGAGCTGCCGGCCAATCCGGTGGCCGAGCCTGATATGAATAACGCCGAGAAGATCAATTTCAACTTCGAGTGGGTGGGCTCGATGTCGGTCAACACCGACAATGGCAAGCCGCCCAGCCTGTGGCAGATCAATGGCGAAGCCTGGGACATTACCGACAAGACCTGCGCTGATCGGCCTATCGCCAGGTTGAAGCTGGGCAAGAGCTATATCTTCGAGCTGAAGAACATGACTCAATATCAGCACCCCATTCACCTGCACGGCATGAGTTTCAAGGTGATCGCCTCCAACCGGCGCAAGATCATCCCGTACTTTACCGACACCTTCTTGCTGGGTCGTAACGAGCGGGCGCGGGTTGCATTGGTTGCCGATAACCCCGGTGTATGGATGTTCCATTGCCACGTGATCGATCACATGGAAACCGGCCTGATGGCCGCCATCGAGGTGGCATGATGCGGCAACCGCAGATCATCGACCGCAGCAAGGATCAGCACTTCATGCGCGAGGCGCTGGCGCTCGCCGCGCAAGGCGCGCTGTTGGGTGAGGTGCCCGTCGGGGCAGTGGTGGTGCAGAACGGCGAGATCATTGGTCGTGGTTACAACTGCCCGATCAGCGGCAGCGACCCCAGCGCGCATGCCGAAATGGTCGCGATTCGTGACGCCGCCAAGGCGCTGGACAATTATCGCCTGCCGGGCAGCACGCTTTACGTAACGCTGGAGCCGTGCAGCATGTGCGCGGGGCTGATCGTGCACTCACGGGTGGCGCGTGTGGTCTACGGTGCGCTCGAGCCCAAGGCGGGCATCGTACAGAGCCAGGGGCAGTTTTTCAGTCAGGCATTTCTCAATCACCGCGTGCTGTTCGAAGGCGGCGTGCTGGGCGAGGAGTGCGGGATGATGTTGAGCGAGTTTTTCAGAATGCGACGGGCAGCCAAGGACGCTGGCAAAGGCCAAGGCAACGTTTAGAGCGCAGATTCGTCCGTGCCGCTGCTGGACGAGGGGACGGGAGAAGCTGGCGGGACGGGCGGTTGAGTCTTGTCGACACCAGGAACATGCAGATTGCCATCGGCGACCTGACTCCCTTCAAGCTGGGGCTGCGTCACCCAGGTCAGAATGTCGTAATAACGGCGAATGTTGGCCACGAAATGCACCGGCTCACCGCCCCGGGCATAGCCGTAACGCGTTTTGCTGTACCACTTCTTCTGTGCCAGACGCGGCAGCATTTTTTTCACGTCGAGCCATTTGTCAGGATTCAGCCCCTCGTTCTGGGCCAATTTGCGCGCATCTTCGAGGTGGCCGCTGCCAATGTTGTAGGAAGCGAGAGCGAGCCACGTACGATCCGGCTCTTTAATCGAGTCGTCCATCTGATCCTTGATGTAGGCAAAATACTTTGCCCCGCCCTGAATGCTTTGGCGCGCGTCCAGCCTGTTGGATACGCCCATGGCTTGCGCGGTGTTCTGGGTGAGCATCATCAGGCCGCGCACGCCGGTTTTCGAGGTCACGGTCGGCTGCCACATCGATTCCTGATAGCCGATGGCGGCCAGCAGTCTCCAGTCGACCTGTTCTTTCTTGGCCGATGTCTGGAAGTGCTTCTCGTATTTGGGCAGGCGTTCCTGAAGGTGCTGGGCAAAGGTATAGGCACCCACATAGCCGAGTACGTCGACGTGGCCGTAGTAACGGTCCTTCAGGCGTTGCAGCGTGCCGTTCTTTTCGACCTTGTCGAGGTAGGCGTTGATTTCGTTGAGCAGGCTGTTGTCTTCACCCGGCGCGACGGCCCAGCGCTGTGCACGGGCTTCGCCCAGGTCGAAGGCGACGCGCACGTTGGGGAAGTAGACCTGGTTCATTGCCAGCTCATTGGAGTCGACCAGGGTCAGGTCGATCTGGCCTTCGTCGACCATGCGCAGGAGATCAACGACCTCGACCGCGTCAGATTCTTCATATTCAATGCGGGGATTCTGCGCTTTGAGCGCCGCCAGTTGCTCGGCATGCGCGCTGCCTTTGAGCACCACGATGCGCTTGCCCACCAGATCGCCGGGATCGGTCGGCCGCGACTGGCCGTTGCGATAGACCACCTGAGGGGTGACTTCCAGATAGGAATGCGAGAAACGCGCCTGCAATTTGCGCTTTGGCGTCTCGATCAGGCCGGCGGCACCGAGTACCGGACCGCCCGGTTTGTTCATCTGGTCGAAAAGATCGTCCAGATTGTCAGCCGTTTCTATCTTCAATTCGACGCCCAGGTCCTCGGCAAAGCGCTTGACCAGCTCGTATTCGAAGCCGGTTTCACCGTTGCGATCCTGGAAATAAGTCGCCGGGCTGTTGCGGGTGATCACCCGCAGTACGCCGTCCTCCTTGACTCGCTCCAGTGTGGTGGGTTTTTCCACACAGGCGCCGAGCATCAGGAAGAGTCCGGTTGCGATGAGCCATTTGGCGCAACGTGGGCGGAAATCTGGTTTGAAGAACATCGGTGCAGTATACGCAAAGCGCACCGGGCGCCATATCTCGACAGTGAAGCTTGCGTCTGATAGGCGAGTGGCTTTTACCGGCATTTCCGGAGTTTTTTTGCGTGGGGCGACATTCGGGCGCAGCGGATGACGCCGTTTTGGGTGATCAAATGCCCGGTTTAGGCTAGAATATGCGGCCTCAAAGCACACCCCCTTCTCGAGGCTGTCCCGAAGATGTTGATCCTGCGCGGTGCTCCTGCCCTTTCTGCTTTCCGCCACAGCAAATTACTAGAACAACTGAAACAAAAAGTTTCAGCTGTCAGTGGCTTGTACGCCGAATTCGCCCACTTCGCTGACGTCAACGACGTTCTGACCAGCGAAGAACAGCAGGTTCTCGACCGTCTCCTGAAATACGGCCCCAGCGTGCCGGTTCAAGAGCCGAGCGGCCGTCTGTTTCTGGTGTTGCCGCGTTTTGGCACCATTTCACCCTGGTCGAGCAAGGCCAGCGACATCGCTCGCAATTGCGGCCTGAGCAAAATCCAGCGCCTCGAGCGCGGGATTGCCTTCTATGTAGAAGGCCAGTTCAGCGAGACCGAGGCCCAGGCAATAGCCGACAGCCTGCACGACCGCATGACGCAACTGGTATTGGGCGACCTCCAGCAGGCTGCCAACCTGTTCAGCCACGCTCAGCCCAAGCCGCTGACCGCCGTGGACATTCTGGGTGGTGGCCGCGCGGCGCTGGAAAAAGCCAACGTCGAGCTGGGCCTGGCCCTCGCCGAAGATGAAATCGATTACCTGATCACCAGCTTTAACGGTCTGGGGCGCAACCCGCACGACATCGAGCTGATGATGTTTGCCCAGGCGAACTCCGAGCACTGCCGCCACAAGATCTTCAACGCAAGTTGGGACATCGACGGCCAGAGCCAGGAAAAAAGCCTGTTCGGCATGATCAAGAACACCTACCAGATGCACAGCGAAGGCGTCCTGTCCGCTTACAAGGACAACGCTTCGGTGATCGTCGGCAACGTCGCCGGTCGCTTCTTCCCGGACCCTGAAACCCGTCAGTACGGCGCGGTTCAGGAGCCGGTGCACATTCTGATGAAGGTCGAGACGCACAACCACCCGACCGCCATTGCGCCGTTTCCTGGTGCAGCGACCGGCTCCGGCGGCGAGATTCGCGACGAAGGTGCAACCGGTCGCGGTGCCAAGCCCAAGGCCGGGCTGACCGGTTTCACCGTCTCCAACCTGCAGATCCCCGGTTTCGTGCAGCCTTGGGAAGTGCCGTACGGCAAGCCCGAGCGCATCGTGACTGCGCTGGACATCATGATTGAAGGCCCGCTGGGTGGCGCGGCGTTCAACAACGAGTTCGGTCGCCCGGCGCTGACCGGCTATTTCCGTACCTTCGAGCAATCCATCACCACACCGCACGGTGACGAGGTGCGTGGTTACCACAAACCGATCATGCTCGCGGGGGGTATGGGCAACATCCGCGAAGATCACGTCCAGAAGGGCGAGATCACTGTAGGTTCCAAGCTGATCGTACTGGGTGGCCCGGCGATGCTGATCGGCCTGGGCGGCGGCGCGGCTTCCTCGATGGCGACCGGCACCAGCTCTGCAGACCTGGATTTCGCTTCGGTTCAGCGTGAAAACCCCGAGATGGAGCGTCGTTGCCAGGAAGTCATCGACCGCTGCTGGCAGTTGGGCGATCGTAACCCGATCAGCTTCATCCACGACGTCGGCGCCGGTGGTCTGTCCAACGCCTTCCCTGAACTGGTCAACGATGGCGATCGCGGTGGACGTTTCGAACTGCGTAACGTACCCAATGACGAGCCGGGCATGGCCCCGCTGGAAATCTGGAGTAACGAATCCCAGGAACGTTACGTGCTGGCCGTGGGCGTCGAGGATTTCGAGCGCTTCAAGGCTATCTGCGAGCGCGAGCGCTGCCCGTTTGCGGTTGTCGGCGAAGCCACAGCAGAGCCGCAACTGACCGTCACCGACAGCCATTTCGGTAACAGTCCGGTAGACATGCCGCTGGAAGTCCTGCTGGGCAAGGCGCCGCGCATGCACCGTTCGGTCGCACGCGAAGAAGAGATCGGCGATGATTTCGACCCGAGCACACTGGACATCGAAGAAAGTGTCCAGCGCGTATTACGCCACCCTGCAGTTGCCAGCAAAAGCTTCCTGATCACCATCGGTGACCGCAGCATTACCGGCCTGGTCGCTCGCGATCAGATGGTCGGTCCATGGCAGGTGCCTGTGGCTGACTGCGCCGTGACCGCCACCAGCTTCGACGTCAACACCGGCGAAGCCATGGCGATGGGCGAGCGGACTCCGCTGGCGTTGCTGGATGCTCCGGCGTCGGGCCGTATGGCGATCGGCGAAACGCTGACCAACATCGCGGCCTCGCGTATTGAAAAGCTTTCTGACATCAAACTGTCGGCCAACTGGATGTCGGCGGCTGGTCACCCTGGAGAAGACGCGCGTCTTTATGACACCGTGAAAGCGGTCGGCATGGAGCTGTGTCCGGAACTGGGGATCACCATTCCAGTGGGCAAGGACTCGATGTCCATGAAGACCCGCTGGAGCGACGAGGGCACCGAAAAGAGCGTGACCTCGCCGCTGTCATTGATCGTGACGGGCTTTGCGCCAGTGGTCGACATCCGTCAGACCCTGACGCCCGAGCTGCGCATGGACAAGGGCATCACCGACCTGATTCTGATCGATCTGGGGCGTGGCCAGAACCGCATGGGCGCCTCGATTCTTGCGCAGACTCACGGCAAGCTCGGCCGCGTCGCTCCGGACGTCGACGATGCTGAAGACCTCAAGGCCTTCTTCGCCGTGATTCAGGGCCTCAATTCCGACGGTCATATCCTGTCCTATCACGACCGTTCCGACGGTGGTTTGCTGGTCAGCACGCTGGAAATGGCTTTCGCCGGTCACTGCGGTCTGAACCTGCACCTCGACGGTGTGGCCGACAACGTCTCCGAACTGAGCGCGATCCTCTTCAACGAAGAGCTGGGCGCGGTCATTCAGGTACGTCAGGACGCTACTCCACTGGTGCTGGCGCAATTCAGCGCGGCCGGTCTGGAAGACTGCGTGGCGGTGATCGGTCAGCCGATCAACAACGATGAAGTGTCGATCAGCTTCCATGGCGAGCCGGTATTCACTGGCCAGCGCCGTCTGTTGCAACGTCAGTGGGCCGAGACCAGCTATCAGATCCAGCGCCTGCGTGACAACGCCGAATGCGCGGATCAGGAATTCGATGCGCTGCTGGAAGAAGACAACCCGGGCCTGACCGTCAAGCTGGGCTTCGACGTCAACGAAGATATAGCCGCGCCGTACATCAAGACGGGTGTTCGTCCTCAGGTTGCCGTTTTGCGCGAGCAGGGTGTCAACGGTCAGGTCGAGATGGCGGCAGCCTTTGATCGTGCCGGCTTCAACGCAATCGACGTGCACATGAGCGATATCCTGGCCGGTCGTGTCGACCTGAACGACTTCAAGGGTATGGTCGCCTGCGGTGGCTTCTCTTACGGTGACGTACTGGGCGCCGGCGAAGGCTGGGCCAAGTCGGCATTGTTCAACAGCCGTGCGCGTGATGCGTTCCAGGGCTTCTTCGAGCGTTCCGACAGCTTCACGCTTGGCGTGTGCAACGGTTGCCAGATGCTGTCCAACCTGCACGAGCTGATTCCGGGCAGCGAGTTCTGGCCGCATTTCGTGCGTAACCGCTCCGAGCAGTTCGAAGCGCGCGTGGCCATGGTTCAGGTTCAGGAGTCGGCGTCGATTTTCCTGCAGGGCATGGCCGGTTCGCGCATGCCAATCGCTATCGCGCATGGCGAAGGGCACGCGGAGTTCCGCAATGACGACGCACTGCTCGAGGCGGACGTGTCCGGCACCGTGGCACTGCGCTTTGTCGATAACCACGGCAAGGTCACTGAAACCTACCCGGCCAACCCGAATGGCTCGCCACGCGGTATCGGCGGCATGACCACCCTCGACGGTCGTGTGACCATCATGATGCCGCACCCGGAGCGTGTATTCCGTGCCGTGCAGAACTCGTGGCGTCCCGAGGACTGGAACGAGGACGGTGCCTGGATGCGCATGTTCCGCAACGCGCGGGCCTGGGTTAACTAAGGCGCGTGTACAAGCTCGCCTTCTTTGTTCCATCGAGCCATGTGGACGAGGTCAAGAACGCCGTATTCGCTGCTGGTGCAGGGCGAATCGGCGCTTACGATCACTGCTCGTGGCAAGTGCTCGGCCAGGGTCAGTTCCGCCCGCTGGATGGCAGTCAGCCATTTATCGGGCAGAGCGGTGTGGTCGAGTCGGTGGAAGAGTGGAAGGTCGAGCTTGTCGTCGCTGACGAGCTGATTCAGCACGTGGTGGTGGCGCTCAAGCAGAGCCATCCTTACGAAACGCCTGCTTACGAAGTATGGCGGCTGGCAGAGTTCTGAAGTCGGACGCAGAGCGTCCGGAAATGCGTCACCACGCTGGAGCGTGGGGACGATAAACATCGTTCAGAGTATCTCGTGGGAGCGAGCTTGCTCGCGAATGCGCAACGCCGCACATTCAAGGTCGAATTTCGATCATCGTCCCGTCTTTCACCAGATCCCATATTTCCCGCATGTCGTTGTTCTTCAGCGCAATGCAGCCGTTGGTCCAGTCCAGCGTGTGGAAATACCATTCCGGATACTCTTCATCCACCGGTGTGCCATGAAGCATGATCATGCTGCCCGGTTTCACGCCCTCGGAGCGTGCGCGTGCCGAGTCCGAGACATTCGGGTAGGAAATGTGCATCGACAGGTTGTAGTTATTGCTGGGTTTACGCCAGTCGATCCAGTAGAAACCTTCCGGCGTGCGTTGGTCGCCTTCCTGCAGCTTGGTGCCCTTGGGGTTCTTGCCCAGCGAGATTCGGTAGGTCTTCAAGGCCTCGCCACCGCTGATCAGCTGCAATTGGCGCGCTGACTTGAGCACCAGCACCTTATCGATCGGCTTGCTGGCGATACTCTCGGTATTGATGACCTTGTTATTGATGATTTTCTGTTCGCTGCCCTTGGGCACGATGGTCTGAGTAAATGCGGCCTGCGAAAGCGGCATGAACGACATGCAAAAGAGTGCGAGCAACCAGCGCATTACGATTTCCCTGAAGATACTTCTTTAACAAAAGCGCCGATGTTGTGTGCGACCCTGGCGTTCAGGTGTCCAGCAACGGACGTGACGGGGGAAGGGCGCTGGTATGAACCGGGTAGGCCTGCCGAAGCCGATCCGCAAAGAAGTATTCTAGGGTACGCCCGACTGTCATGAAAGCCAGGTCCGACCATGGAATGTCTGCTTCGTCGAATAACTGCACTTCCAGGCTCTCGGTGCCTGCGGCGAATGCCTCATTCGCCATCTCCCCACGATAGAACACATGCACCTGATTGATATGCGGCACGTCGATCAAGGTGTACAGATGCAGTTCGCTCAGGGTGGCGCAGGCTTCCTCCATGGTTTCGCGTCGTGCAGCCTGCTCGATGGTTTCGCCGTTTTCCATGAAACCGGCCGGCAGCGTCCAGAAACCCAGGCGCGGCTCGATGGCCCTTCGGCACAGCAGCACTTTGCCGCCCAGCGTCACCAGGCAGCCCGCAACGATGTTCGGGTTCTGGTAATGAACGGTGTGGCAATGCTCGCAGACATAGCGCAAACGGCTGTCGCCTTCGGGAATGCGCTGGATAACAGGGTTGCCGCACTGGCTGCAAAATTTCATGGGATCAGTCGATAGTGAACGCAGTCGCTATCTTGGCCTGTCGTGCAGCGGCTCGGCAACCCTCTGTGTGACAGGAGTTGTCCTACAAGGGCTTGGGCGCAGCGTTGCTTTGGTGCATGATGCCAGACAGGCAACAGATCGAGATTTCCCATGCTGGATGAGCTACTTCGCCGTGTAGTCAGGCACACGCCAGAAACCCTCGACTCGGATCGACAATTCCCCGAGGCGGCTGTTCTGGTGCCGATTACCCGCAGCGAGCAACCCGAGCTGATTCTGACCCTGCGCGCCAGTGGCCTGTCGACGCATGGCGGTGAGGTGGCATTTCCGGGTGGCCGGCGCGACCCCGGCGACCCCGATCTGATTTTTACTGCGTTGCGCGAAGCCGAGGAGGAAATCGGCCTGCCTCCCGGGCTGGTCGAGGTGATCGGGCCGTTAAGCCCGCTGATCTCCAAGCACGGTATCAAGGTCACGCCTTATGTAGGGGTGATACCTGACTTCGTCGAATACCAGCCCAATGACGGCGAGATTGCTGCAGTGTTCAGCGTGCCGCTGGAATTCTTTCGTCAGGACACGCGTGAGCACACTCACCGCATTGATTACGAAGGCCGCAGCTGGTACGTGCCCAGTTACCGTTATGGCGAGTACAAGATCTGGGGGCTTACCGCGATCATGATCGTCGAGCTGGTCAACGTGCTGTACGACACCAGAATCAGCCTGCATCATCCGCCTGAACGGTCGACGATCTGAGTCGCTGGCACCTGAAGCGTCACTGTTTATAGTTCGTCCCCATGAGTACGACCCGCCCGAGGAGGCTGCATGAAATTTCGCCTGGGAGAATCCCGTGTCCAGACCGATCCGCAGAGCTGGGTGGCTCCCAATGCAACGCTGATCGGCAATGTCAGGCTCGAGGCGGGGGCAAGTGTGTGGTTCAACGCGGTATTGCGGGGCGACAACGAGCTGATTCACATCGGTGAAAACAGTAATGTGCAGGACGGTACGGTGATGCACACCGATATGGGGTCGCCGCTGAGTATCGGCAAGGGCGTGACCATCGGCCACAACGCCATGCTGCATGGCTGCAGCGTTGACGATTACAGCCTGATCGGCATCAATGCGGTCATCCTCAACGGCGCGAAGATCGGCAAATACTGCATCATCGGCGCCAATTCGCTGATCGGAGAAAACAAGGTCATTCCTGATGGCTCGCTGGTCATGGGGTCACCGGGTAAAGTGGTGCGCGAACTCACCGATGTGCAGAAGAAGATGCTGGAAGCCAGCGCAGCCCATTACGTACACAATGCCCAGCGTTACGCCCGTGACCTGGCGGTGCAGGAAGATTGATGAGTACTGATACCCCGATCGAAAAACCGGTCCGTTCCCCGTGTGTGAGTATTTGTGCACTGGATGAGCAGGATATATGCACCGGTTGCCAGCGAACCGTCACCGAGATCACCCGCTGGAGCCGCATGAGCAACGACGAGCGCCGCGTGGTGCTCGGCCTGTGCGACGAGCGCGCTCGAGCCAGCGGCCTGATGTGGACAGTGGGCGAAGCACGCTGATGTTCCGATGGCCTTGTAGCAGCGAACAAGTTCGCTCCTGCAGGTTATCCGCGAGCTTTTGTAGGAGCGAACTTGTTCGCGAAGAGGGCGGTGCAGTCGATGCATTTCCTGCGTCAGGAATAGCGCTTTCGCGAACAAGTTCGCTCCTACAGGTTATCCGCGAGCTTTTGTAGGAGCGAACTTGTTAACGAAGAGGGCGGTGCAGTCGATGCATTTCCTGCGTCAGAAATAATGCTTTCGTTTTCGCTTGGGCGCGGCTCTTGTCCGCGTTTGCTATCATTGCCGCTCGCTTGCACAGGCCCAAACCCTCCATGCTTTTCCTGATCGCCTACATCAGCAGTGTCGTGCTGATCAACTTCGCCTTTTCCAGTGCGCCGCATCTGGACATGATCTGGTCTGCCTGGGGCGGGTTGGTGTTCGTGTTGCGGGACATGGTGCAGATTCGCTTTGGCCACGGCGCGATCATTGCCATGCTGGTGGCGCTGGTCCTGTCCTATGTCACCAGCGACCCCACCATCGCCCTGGCCAGCGCCACGGCGTTTGCGGTTTCCGAATGCATTGACTGGCTGGTGTTCAGCATTACCAGGCGCCCGTTACGTGACCGGTTGTGGATCAGCTCGGCACTCAGCATTCCGCTGGATACCTTTATCTTCTTCGGCATGATCGACGCCCTGACGGCACCGGTCGTGCTCACCGCGCTGGCATCGAAGTTCGCCGGCGTTACCATTGTCTGGATGATCATGGCCTGGCGGGCGCGCAACAGTGCGTGTCCAGGCTGAGCGCCCATTTGCCGGGGCTTCGTGGTAAATTGCGCGCCTTTCTCCACAGCGGTTGCTTGCATACGGCGGGCAGCCCTCGACATCTGCTTCACGAGGACCTGAGATGACTCAAATCGGAACTCCACTGTCGCCCACTGCGACGCGCGTACTGTTCTGCGGCAGCGGCGAACTGGGCAAGGAAGTCGTGATCGAGCTGCAGCGCCTTGGCGTTGAAGTGATCGCTGTTGACCGTTACGAGAACGCGCCGGCCATGCAGGTCGCGCATCGCAGCCATGTTATCAACATGCTCGACGGTGCGGCACTGCGCGCAGTCATCGAGGCCGAAAAGCCGCATTTCATCGTTCCGGAAATCGAAGCCATCGCCACCGCGACGCTGGTCGAGCTTGAGGCCGAAGGCTTCACCGTGATCCCGACTGCACGCGCCGCGCAACTGACCATGAACCGCGAAGGCATTCGTCGTCTGGCAGCCGAAGAGCTGAAGCTGCCGACCTCGCATTACCACTTTGCCGACACTTTCGAGGCGTACAGCAAGGCGGTCGAAGACCTCGGTTTCCCTTGCGTGGTCAAGCCGGTCATGAGTTCTTCGGGCAAAGGGCAGAGCCTGCTCAAGAGCACCGATGACGTACAGAAAGCCTGGGATTACGCGCAAGAGGGCGGTCGTGCTGGCAAGGGGCGCGTCATCGTTGAAGGGTTCATCGACTTCGATTACGAAATTACCCTGCTGACCGTGCGTCACATCGGTGGCACCACGTTCTGCGCGCCGGTTGGGCATCGTCAGGAAAAGGGCGACTATCAGGAATCCTGGCAGCCGCAGGCCATGAGCCCGGTTGCGCTGGCAGAGTCCGAGCGTGTTGCCAAGGCGGTGACCGAGGCATTGGGTGGGCGCGGGATGTTTGGCGTCGAACTTTTCATCAAGGGTGATCAGGTGTGGTTCAGCGAAGTCTCGCCGCGCCCGCACGACACCGGTCTGGTGACGCTGATTTCTCAGGACCTGTCGCAGTTTGCCCTGCACGCGCGGGCGATTCTTGGCCTGCCCATTCCGTTGATCCGTCAGTTCGGCCCTTCGGCTTCGGCAGTGATTCTGGTCGAAGGCCAGTCCACGCAAACCGCTTTCGCCAACCTCGGCGCTGCACTGGCCGAGCCTGATACTGCATTGCGTCTGTTCGGCAAGCCGGAAGTCAACGGTCAGCGGCGCATGGGCGTTGCCCTGGCGCGTGACGAGTCCATCGAAGCCGCTCGTGCCAAGGCGACCCGGGCATCCAGTGCGGTAGTCGTCGAGTTGTAGGTTGGTAGCTGCAAGCCTCAAGCTACAAGAAAGAGCACCACGCTTTTTCTTGAGGCTTGCAGCTTGCAGCTTGCAGCTCAAAGCTCCCTATCTCTCGTCTCCTTCAGGCTCAACACCGCCAGCACGCTGATCAGCGCTGCTGCAGACACATACCCGCCCACCCAGCTCAGGCCGCCCATCGCCACCAGTTTCTGGGCGAAGAAGGGGGCGACCGACGCTCCGACGATTCCTCCCAGGTTGTAGGCCGCCGATGCCCCGGTGTAGCGAACCTGTGTCGGGAACAGCTCCGGTAGCAGCGCGCCCATCGGCGCGAACGTGATGCCCATCAGAAACAGTTCGATGCACAGAAACAGCGCCACAGCCCAGGTGCTGCCGTGGGTCAACAGCGGCTCCATGGTGAAACCTGACAGGATCGCCAGCACGCCACCCGCAATCAACACCGGCTTGCGCCCGAAGCGATCGCTCGCCAATGCGGCCAGTGGTGTGGCCGCCGCCATGAAAAGCACGGCAAAGCACAGCAGCCCCAGGAATGTCTCACGGGTATAGCCCAGAGTGGCCACGCCGTAGCTCAACGAAAACACCGTCGAGATATAAAACAGCGCGTAGCAGACCACCATCGACGCTGCACCGAGCAGCATGGGTTTCCAGTGCTGGCTGAAGGTTTCCACGATTGGCAGGCTGACCCGTTGGTGGCGAGCCATGGCCTTGGCGAAGACGGGCGTCTCTTCCAGCTTCAGTCGCACGTACAGCCCGACCATGACCAGTACGGCACTGAGCAGAAATGGAATCCGCCAGCCCCATGAGCGGAACTGCTCGTCATCCAGGGTCATGGCCAGCGCCAGAAACAGGCCGTTGGCGGCGAGAAAGCCGATCGAAGGGCCCAGTTGCGGAAACATGCCGAACCAGGCGCGCTTGCCTTTCGGGGCATTCTCGGTCGCCAGCAGCGCCGCGCCACCCCATTCGCCACCCAGGCCAAGCCCCTGACCGAAGCGCAGCACACATAGCAGAATCGGCGCCCATGCCCCGATCGTCGCGTAACCAGGCAATACGCCGATCAGTGTGGTGCAGATCCCCATCAACAGCAGCGAGGCCACCAGCGTCGACTTGCGCCCGATCCGGTCGCCGAAGTGACCGAACAGCGCCGACCCCAGAGGGCGAGCGAGAAAGGCGATGCCGAAGGTCAGAAATGACGACAGCATCTGGGCGGTGCCCGAGGTCTGCGGGAAAAATACCGGGCCGATCACCAGAGCGGCGGCGGTGGCATAAACGTAAAAGTCGTAGAACTCGATGGCTGTGCCGATGAAGCTGGCCGTAGCGACGCGGGTCGTTGAATTCACCGGCTTTGCGGGCGCGTCGTGATCTTCGCGAGAGAGCGGGGTGCTGGTCATGCGGATTCCCTGACAGTCGACTTGCCGGTCGGCAACGACCGTATTCCGGCAAGCATGCATTTATTGTGATTGTGGGTGCAGCGTCGAGCAGAGTAACCCGAATGGGTCGAGAGGCAAGGGTAGAGCGGGGATCTATTTGAAAGCAGATATCTATTTGAAGGTGCGGACCAGCGTGTTCTGCCACATGGCGACTCGCTTGACGCGGTTGTCCTCGGTCTCGAGGATTTCCAGTCGGTAAGGCCCTATCTTCAAGCACACTGGAGCGTCCGGGATGGTTTCCAGTGCCTCGGTAACCAACCCGTTGACAGTTTTCGGGCCGTCTGAAGGCAGGTGCCAGCCAAGGCTCTTGTTCAAGTCGCGAATGGACGCTGCGCCTTCGACTTCCAGGCGCCCGTCGTCCTGTTGTTTGACGTGCGGGTTATCCAGTCGCTGTTCGCTTTCGAACTCGCCGACAATTTCCTCGAGAATATCCTCGAGGGTGACGATGCCCAGTACTTCCCCGTATTCATCCACCACCACGCCGAGACGCCGTTGCTGTTTGTGGAAGTTCAGCAACTGCAACTGCAACGGGGTGCTTTCCGGCACGAAATAAGGCTCGTAGCAGACCGCCAGCAACTGCTCCTTGGTCAACGTGCCCTTGGGCAGCAGGTGGCTGATGTCACGGGTATTGATGACGCCTTGCACCTGATTGATGTCGTTGTGATAGACCGGCAGGCGCGTGTGCCGTGAAATGATCAGGCGTTCGATGATCATTTCCATGGGGTCATCAAGGTTGACGCCATCCACTTCGTTGCGCGGGATCAGAATGTCGTTGACCGTAATGCTGTCCAGCGCACGAATGCCTGACAGCACGCTGGCGCGCGGCGAATATTCCTGGGCAGCATCACTGCGCGGGGTATTTTGCGTGTCGTCTTCGAAAGCCTGATCCTGCTGTTGTACGGCGCGAGACAGGAAGGGACGCAGCAGAGTCTTGGCCAGAACATTGAACACGTAGGCCAGCGGCCAGATGATCTTCATCGGGATGCGCAGCACACCGTTGCCCAGCAGCAGTGTCGAGACGGGATGGCGGTTCGCCAGGCGGCGCGGCATGTATTCGGCGAACACCAGCATGATGCTCACGGTAACGAGCCAGGCCACGGTCGGGCCGTTGTAGAACCAGTAATTGGCGGCGATAAGCGTCGCAATGACAGTGATCAGTACCCTGATCAGGGTATTGCCCAGAATCAGGCTGTTCAGGTTGAACGCCAGCTCTGGGAGCGGAGCCGACTTTTCCGGGCGACTGGCGGCGCGCATCGCCTTGACCTGATGATGAGCGGCTTCGACCGCGGTCAGCAGGCCGGCCCACAGCAGCAGTAGGGCGAGGACACCGAGCAACGGGCCCAGGGGCAGATTATCCATGATCAGGGCCCGTCAGATGTGCAGGATGAATTCGCGTACCAGCTTGCTGCCGAAATAGGCGAGCATCAGCAGGCAGAAACCGCCCAGCGTCCAGCGAATAGCCTTGTGCCCACGCCATCCAAGGCGGTTACGCCCCCACAGCAGCACACTGAACACGATCCAGGCCAGACAGGCGAGCAGGGTCTTGTGCACCAGGTGCTGGGCAAACAGGTTTTCGACGAACAGCCAGCCGGAAATCAGCGACAGCGAGAGCAATGACCAGCCAGCCCACAGGAAACCGAACAGCAGGCTTTCCATGGTTTGCAGCGGCGGGAAGTTCTTGATCAACCCGGAAGGGTGCTTGTGCTTGAGGCGGTAATCCTGCAACAGCAGCAGCAGCGCCTGGAATGCAGCAATGGTAAACATCCCGTAAGCCAGCAGTGACAGCAGGATGTGGCTGAGGATGCCCGGCTCTTCCATGATCGGCTGCACGGTGCCGCTAGGGGCGAACTGGGCAAGCAGTACGGTGACCATGCCCAGCGGGAACAACAGCACCAGCAGGTTTTCCACCGGGATGCGCGACGTGGCGATCAGGGTGACGACGATCACCGAAGCCGCGATAAGGCTGGCGGAGTTGAAAAAGTCCAGGCCAAGGCCGACCGAGTGCGTCAGTTGGGAAAACAGACCAGTGGCATGTGCGATGACCGCCAGTGTACCGAGCAGGCAAAGCAGCCGCTTGTCGGGCTTGACGGCCTGGCTCAGGCGCAGGCTCTGATAGACGGTCGCAGCGGCATAAATGATGGCGGCGGCGAGGCTGGGAAGCAGGCTGGGTGGCAAAGGGGACATAGATCCTGATGGACGGGCCTGAAAAGACGCTGAGTTTGGCATAGAACCGGTAAATCACGAAAGACCACAGAAGCAGTCTGCGTGGTGTCCGTGCGACGGAGTCTTCGCTATAATCTGCGACCTGCTCAAGCCGCAGGCTCGCCGAGCGCCATTTCTGCATTACGGGCCGGGCCGCATCAACCGGGGTTCGACGAGAGCCTGAAAGGATCGCGCATGTTTGAAAATCTGACTGACCGCCTCTCGCAGACGCTGCGCCATGTTACTGGCAAGGCCAAGCTGAACGAGGACAACATCAAAGATACCTTGCGCGAAGTGCGTATGGCGTTGCTCGAAGCCGACGTCGCCTTGCCGGTGGTCAAAGACTTCGTCAATAACGTCAAGGAACGCGCCGTCGGCACCGAGGTGTCGCGCAGCCTGACCCCGGGTCAGGCGTTCGTGAAGATCGTCCAGGCCGAACTCGAAAGCCTGATGGGCGCGGCCAACGAAGACCTGGTGCTCAATGTCACGCCACCTGCCGTCATCCTGATGGCGGGTTTGCAGGGCGCGGGCAAGACCACCACTGCCGGCAAACTGGCGCGCTTCCTTAAAGAGCGCAAGAAGAAAACCGTGATGGTGGTGTCGGTCGACGTTTATCGTCCCGCAGCCATCAAACAGCTCGAAACCCTGGCCAACGACATCGGCGTGACGTTCTTCGCCTCCGACATCAGCCAGAAGCCGGTGGACATCGCCCAGGCGGCCATTAAAGAAGCCAGGCTCAAGTTCATTGACGTGGTCATCGTCGACACCGCCGGTCGTCTGCACGTCGATATCGAGATGATGGGCGAGATCCAGGCGCTGCATGCAGCGGTCAAACCGGCCGAGACGCTGTTCGTGGTCGATGCCATGACCGGCCAGGATGCGGCCAATACCGCCAAGGCCTTCGGTGATGCATTGCCGCTGACCGGCGTGATCCTCACCAAGGTCGACGGTGATGCCCGCGGTGGTGCGGCGCTGTCGGTGCGTGCCATTACCGGCAAGCCGATCAAGTTCATCGGTATGGGCGAGAAGAGCGAGGCGCTGGAGCCGTTTCACCCGGACCGCATCGCGTCGCGCATCCTCGGCATGGGCGATGTGCTCAGCCTTATCGAGCAGGCCGAACAGACCCTCGACAAGGACAAGGCCGACAAGCTGGCGAAAAAGCTCAAGAAGGGCAAAGGCTTCGACCTCGAAGACTTCCGCGACCAGCTGCAGCAGATGAAGAACATGGGTGGCCTTGGTGGCCTGATGGACAAACTGCCGAGCATCGGCGGCGTCAACCTGTCGCAGATGGGCAACGCCCAGGGCGCAGCGGAAAAACAGTTCAAGCAGATGGAAGCCATCATCAACTCGATGACCCCTGCCGAGCGCCGTGATCCGGATCTGGTGAGTGGTTCGCGCAAGCGCCGCATTGCGATGGGTTCGGGCACTCAGGTTCAGGACATCGGGCGTCTGATCAAGCAGCACAAGCAGATGCAGAAGATGATGAAGAAGTTCTCCGCCAAGGGCGGAATGGCCAAAATGATGCGCGGCATGGGTGGAATGCTCCCCGGCGGCGGCATGCCAAAAATGTAATTGCGTCGCGTGCAAGACGCTTTGCACGCGTCCCATCTGGGGGGCGACCCCCAGTCAGCCCGCACTATGTGGGCTTTTGCCGGCTGTCATACCGACAGCTCCCTCGCAAATCTGGAAGGCATGCCGATAGGCGCCGGAAAAAGACATTTGCAAAAGTCGGGATATTCCTTAGAATATGCGGCCTTTCGGGCACCTATGCCCGCTGTGCATCTTAGATTTGCAGCACCGACTACAGGAACGATGTTCAATGCTAACCATCCGTCTTGCCCTTGGCGGCTCCAAAAAGCGCCCGTTTTACCACCTGACCGTAACCGACAGCCGCAATGCTCGTGACGGTTCCCACAAGGAACAGGTTGGTTTCTTCAACCCTGTTGCCCGTGGTCAGGAAATCCGTCTGTCCGTTAACGAAGAACGCGTCAACTACTGGTTGAGCGTGGGTGCACAAACTTCCGAGCGCGTTGCCCAGCTGCTCAAAGAGCACAACAAGACCAAGGCCGCGGCCTGAGTCTTATGAGCGCGACGCCTGCATCTGCCGACGATCTGATCGTCATTGGCAAGATTTACTCGGTTCATGGCGTTCGCGGCGAAGTGAAGGTTTATTCCTTTACTGATCCGATTGGAAACCTGTTGGACTACAAAACCTGGACGCTTCGGCGCGAAGGCAGCGTTGATAAACAGGTGGAGCTGGTCAGCGGACGCTTGCAAAGCAAGTTTCTGGTCACAAAGCTCAAGGGTCTCGATGATCGTGAAGAAGCCCGTCTTCTGTCCGGTTACGAAATCTGCGTGCCGCGTAACCTGTTCCCTGATCTGGACGATGGCGAGTACTACTGGTACCAGCTTGAAGGCCTCAAGGTCATCGACCAACTCGGGCAATTGCTCGGGAAAATCGATCACCTGCTCGAAACCGGTTCGAACGATGTAATGGTTGTAAAGCCCTGCGCGGGTAGCCTGGATGATCGTGAACGCCTGTTGCCCTATACAGAGCAATGCGTGTTGGCAATCGATATGGCTGCTGGCGAGATGAAGGTGGATTGGGACGCGGACTTCTGAATGCCATGGCCAGCCTGCGCATAGAAGTCATCAGTCTGTTTCCCGAGATGTTTTCCGCCATCAGCGAATACGGCATTACCAGCCGTGCGGTGAAACAAGGGCTGTTGCAGCTCACTTGTTGGAATCCGCGGGATTACACCACTGATCGCCATCACACTGTGGATGATCGCCCATTTGGCGGTGGTCCGGGCATGGTGATGAAGATCAAGCCCCTTGAAGATGCTCTGGTTCAGGCCAGGCAAGCGGCAGGGGATGCGGCGAAGGTGATTTACCTGTCGCCACAAGGCCGCCAACTGAATCAGTCTGCGGTACGCGAACTGGCGCAGGAGGAAGCGATTATCCTCATCGCCGGTCGTTATGAAGGCATTGACGAGCGTTTTATTGATGCTCATGTCGATGAAGAGTGGTCGATTGGTGACTATGTTCTTTCCGGTGGCGAGCTGCCGGCGATGGTCCTGATTGACGCGGTTACGCGGCTGCTGCCTGGAGCTTTAGGGCATGTGGACTCCGCGGAGGAAGATTCCTTCACGGACGGTCTGCTGGATTGCCCGCATTACACCCGACCTGAGGTGTATGCGGATCAGCGTGTTCCCGACGTGTTGCTAAGTGGTAATCACGCGCACATCCGGCGTTGGCGTTTACAGCAGTCCCTTGGGCGGACCTATGAACGACGCGCTGATCTTCTGGAAAGCCGCTCGCTTTCTGGAGAAGAGAAGAAGCTGCTGGCGGAATACATCCGCGAGCGGGACGATAGTTAACGTATCGATGGTCGATCCAGACGGATTACCTTAGGAGCACCAGCATGACTAACAAAATCATTCTTGCCCTCGAAGCAGAGCAGATGACCAAAGAGATCCCTACCTTTGCACCAGGCGACACCATCGTCGTCCAGGTTAAAGTGAAGGAAGGCGACCGCGCTCGTCTGCAAGCATTCGAAGGCGTTGTAATTGCCAAGCGTAACCGTGGCGTGAACAGTGCTTTCACTGTTCGTAAAATCTCCAACGGTGTTGGCGTTGAGCGTACTTTCCAGACGTACAGCCCGCAAATCGACAGCATGGCTGTGAAACGTCGCGGTGACGTTCGCAAGGCCAAACTGTACTACCTGCGTGACCTGTCCGGTAAAGCAGCGCGCATCAAGGAAAAACTGTCCTGATACAGTTTTTCGATGCATAAAAAAGGCAGCCTCAGGGCTGCCTTTTTGCTGTCTGCTGTTTGATGATTCACCCCTTGTTTACCGACACACGCACTGAGTGAATATGGCTGCCATCGACCACCCGCTGATTGACCGGTTTCTGGACGCGCTCTGGCTCGAAAAGGGCCTGTCCGACAACACCCGGGATGCTTACCGCAGTGATCTGGCGCTGTTCAACGGCTGGCTGCAGGAGCGCAACGTTGATCTGATCAGTGCCGGGCGTGAAGTCATCCTCGATCATCTTGCGTGGCGCGTTGAAAATGCCTACAAGCCGCGCTCCACGGCGCGTTTTCTGTCCGGCGCACGTGGTTTCTACCGCTATCTGTTGCGCGAGAAGCTGATTTCCGTCGATCCCACCCTGCAGATCGACATGCCTCAGTTGGGCAAACCGTTGCCCAAATCGCTTTCAGAAGCTGACGTCGAAGCATTGCTTGCTGCTCCCGACCTGAGCGAGCCCATCGGCGAGCGGGACCGCGCCATGCTTGAGGTGCTGTATGCCTGCGGTCTGCGCGTGACCGAATTGATCAGCCTGACCCTGGAGCAGGTCAATCTGCGTCAGGGCGTGCTGCGCGTGATGGGCAAAGGCAGCAAGGAGCGACTGGTGCCCATGGGCGAAGAGTCCATCGTCTGGGTCGAGCGTTACCTGCGCGGTGCCCGCGACGAGTTGCTGGGCGGAAAGCCCAGCGACGTACTGTTCCCCAGCACCCGCGGCGACCAGATGACCCGCCAGACCTTCTGGCATCGTATCAAGCATCAGGCGACTGTTGCGGGCATCGGAAAATCCCTGTCGCCGCACACCCTGCGCCATGCCTTCGCCACCCATCTGCTCAACCACGGCGCTGACTTGCGCGTGGTGCAGATGTTGCTCGGGCACAGTGATCTCTCGACGACGCAGATCTACACCCATGTGGCGCGAGCGCGGTTGCAGGAATTGCATGCCAGGCATCATCCTCGGGGTTGATTCGCGACGTATTTTGCGAAGCTTCTTATGTCGCTCCGAGTCGGCCCCGCGAGCCTTATGTGGTAGGCTTTGCCGGTTTCGCCTATCAAGGCTGGCACGCCTTTTTTCGACAGTTGCCAGCCTGTCCGCCGTCATAGGAGTTTTCATGCGTTTGCCACAGATTTTCGCTGCCGCAGCTTTAATGCTGGCCGGCACCTTCAGTATGTCTGCCCTGGCTGATGCAGCCCCCGATCAGGCTATCCGCAAGACGCTCGACTCACTGGAATTGCAACTGCCGGTCGAGAGCATCTCGCCGAGCCCGCTCAATGGCCTTTATGAAGTGAAGCTCAAGGGCGGCCGCGTCCTGTACGCCAGCGCCGACGGTCAGTTCGTGATGCAGGGCTATCTGTTTCAAGTGCAGAACGGCAAGCCGGTCAACCTGACCGAGAAGACCGAGCGTCTGGCCATTTCCAAGACCATCAACGCCATTCCTGCTTCCGAGATGGTGATCTATCCGGCGGTGGGCGAGACCAAGTCGCACATCACGGTATTCACCGACACGACCTGCCCGTATTGCCACAAGCTGCACGAAGAAGTGGGTCAGTTGAACAAGATGGGTGTCGAAGTCCGTTACCTGGCATTCCCGCGTCAGGGGCTTGGCTCTCCGGGTGACGAGCAGTTGCAGGCCGTCTGGTGTTCCAAGGACCGCAAAGGCGCGATGGACCGCATGGTCGATGGCAAGGACATCAAGGCCGCCAAATGCGACAATCCGGTCAGCAAGCAATATGAGCTCGGCCAGTCGATCGGCGTCAACGGCACGCCTGCGATTGTCCTGGCCGACGGTCAGGTGATTCCGGGTTATCAGCCTGCAGCTCAGGTTGCCAAGCTGGCACTGGGCGCCAAATAAGCCGGTGTTTTCAGACGCGCCTTGTGCAGACAGGGCGCAAGTAGCCGGAGTGTCGTCAAAATTTCAGCCGCATGGCGCCATGCGGCAGTTTTTTCCACAGCCGATTCAGGTTCGGCTGTTTTTCGGGGAGATCATCAGTGAAACCGGTCAAAGTAGGCATATGTGGGCTGGGTACTGTCGGTGGCGGTACTTTCAACGTACTTCAGCGTAACGCCGAGGAGATTGCCCGCCGTGCCGGACGTGGAATCGAAGTTGCGCAAATTGCGGTTCGTACACCAAATCCCAATTGCCAGATTACCCGTACGCCGACCACCAGCGATGTGTTTGCCATTGCGACCAACCCTGAAATCGACATCGTCGTGGAACTGATCGGCGGCTATACCGTCGCCCGCGAACTGGTGCTCAAGGCCATCGAAAACGGCAAGCACGTGGTGACCGCCAACAAGGCGCTGATCGCGGTGCATGGCAACGAAATTTTCGCCAAGGCGCGTGAGAAGGGCGTGATCGTCGCTTTTGAAGCAGCTGTTGCCGGTGGCATCCCGGTCATCAAGGCCATTCGTGAAGGCCTGTCGGCGAACCGTATCAACTGGGTTGCCGGCATCATCAACGGCACCGGCAACTTCATCCTCACCGAAATGCGCGAGAAGGGCCGTACCTTTGCCGATGTTCTGGCCGAGGCTCAGGCTTTGGGCTACGCCGAAGCCGATCCGACCTTCGACGTGGAAGGAATCGATGCGGCGCACAAGCTGACCATCCTTGCCTCGATTGCCTTCGGCATTCCGCTGCAGTTCGACAAGGCCTACACCGAAGGCATCACCAAGCTGACGACTGCAGACGTCAACTATGCCGAAGCGCTGGGCTATCGCATCAAGCACCTGGGCGTTGCACGCAGCACGGCTCAAGGCATCGAACTGCGCGTACACCCGACGCTCATCCCGGCCGATCGCCTGATCGCCAACGTCAACGGCGTCATGAATGCGGTGATGGTCAATGGCGATGCGTCCGGCTCGACGCTGTTCTACGGCGCAGGTGCCGGCATGGAGCCTACCGCGTCTTCGGTGGTGGCCGATCTGGTCGATGTGGTCCGTGCGATGACCTCCGACCCGGAAAACCGGGTCCCTCATCTGGCCTTCCAGCCCGATTCGTTGTCTGCCCACCCGATCCTGCCGATCGAAGCCTGCGAGAGCGCCTACTACCTGCGCATTCAGGCCAAGGATCACCCGGGCGTGCTGGCTCAGGTCGCGAGCATCCTGTCCGAGCGCGGCATCAACATCGAATCGATCATGCAAAAGGATGTCGAAGAACACGATGGCCTGGTGCCGATGATCCTGTTGACTCACCGGGTGGTGGAGCAGGGTATCAATGACGCCATTCAAGCCCTGGAAGCCCTGCAGGACGTCGTTGGCCCGGTGGTTCGTATCCGCGTCGAGCACCTTAATTAACATCAACTGCAAGCTGTCAGCTCCAGGCCGCAAGCCGATCGTTTCGACCTTGCAGCCTCGGAGCCCTGGTTTTCAGCCCAGACCAAAGGTTTGATCCCATGCGCTATATCAGTACTCGCGGCCAGGCGCCGGCCCTGAATTTCGAAGACGTGCTGTTGACTGGTCTGGCCAGCGATGGCGGCCTCTACGTGCCGGAAAACCTGCCGCGCTTCACGCAGGAAGAGATCGCTTCCTGGGCAGGTCTGCCTTATCACGAACTGGCCTTTCGGGTGATGCGCCCCTTCGTGGCTGGCAGCATCCCGGATGCCGACTTCAAAAAGATTCTCGAAGAGACCTACGGCGTGTTTGCCCACAGCGCTGTCGCGCCGCTGCGCCAGCTGCATGGCAACGAGTGGGTACTCGAACTGTTCCATGGTCCGACGCTGGCGTTCAAGGACTTCGCACTGCAACTGCTTGGCCGCCTGCTCGACTACATTCTGGCCAAGCGTGGCCAGCGTGTCGTGATCATCGGCGCGACCTCGGGCGACACCGGTTCTGCGGCCATCGAAGGCTGCCGTCGCTGCGACAACGTCGACATCTTCATCCTGCACCCGAATAACCGGGTATCGGATGTACAGCGTCGGCAGATGACCACCATCTTCGGCGACAACATCCATAACATCGCAGTCGAAGGCAACTTCGACGACTGCCAGGAAATGGTCAAGGCCAGCTTCGCTGACCAGAGCTTCCTGAAGGGCACACCGCTGGTTGCGGTCAACTCGATCAACTGGGCGCGGATCATGGCTCAGATCGTGTACTACTTCCACGCGTCACTGCAGTTGGGCGGACCTGCGCGTTCGGTGTCGTTCTCGGTGCCGACCGGTAATTTCGGCGATATCTTTGCCGGCTATCTGGCGCGCAACATGGGGCTGCCGATCAACCAGTTGATCGTCGCCACCAACCGCAACGACATCCTGCACCGCTTCATGAGCGGCAATCAGTACGTCAAGGAAACCCTGCACGCCACGCTGTCGCCTTCCATGGACATCATGGTGTCGTCCAACTTCGAGCGCCTGCTGTTCGACATGCACGGTCGCAACGGCGCTGCCATTGCCGAGTTGATGAGCACGTTCCGCCAGGGTGGCGGTTTCAGCGTCGAGGAAGAGCGCTGGACCGAAACCCGCAAACTGTTCGATTCGCTGGCGGTCAGTGACGAGGACACCTGCGCGACCATCGCCGAAGTATTCGCCAGCACCGGCGAGTTGCTTGACCCGCATACCGCTATCGGGGTGAAGGCTGCGCGCGAATGCCGCCGCAGTCTGGACACGCCGATGGTGATTCTGGGCACGGCGCATCCGGTCAAGTTCCCGGAGGCGGTGGAAAAAGCCGGTGTAGGAAAAACGCTTGAACTACCTGCACATTTGTCTGATTTGTTCGAGCGGGACGAGCGCTGCACTGTTCTGCCAAATGACCTGAAAGCCATACAGGCGTTTGTCAGCCAGCACGGCAATCGCGGAAAACCGCTCTGACAGAAGCGTCGTGTAACAACTTTAGGCCCGCCATCTGGCGGGCCTTTCTGTTTCTACGTGCCAAACTTCGCTGGTTTTTCGAACCATAGAGTTGGGTCATTCGTAGTGAAGCAGGCAAGTATGCAGAGCGTAGTCAGGGAGGCAGGCAGTACATCGAGGTACCGCGCATGGCGCAGGGTATGGGTGTTGCTGGCGCTGATTTTTGCCGGGGCAGCCAATGCGGCGCAAAGCTTGCCGTTTTCACTGACAGCCCCTTTTGTGGCTTCAGCGGATCTGAACCTCGAAGATCAGGACCGGACCTGGCTCGACCAGCGCAAGGTACTTCGGGTCGGCATTGCGATCGCAGACTACGAGCCGATCGATATCACCAGTGACCGCAACCGTTATCAGGGCATCAGTGCCGATTACCTGGGGCTGGTCAGCGACCAGTTGAACCTTCCGGTGCAGGTCACCGGGTATGCCAAGCGTGACGAGGCTATCGAGGCGCTGCGCGACGGCAAGATAGACCTGCTGACCAGTGCCAATGGTTTCGAGCGCGGTGTGAAAGGGCTGTCGTTCTCAACCGAATACATGCCCGATCGGTCGGTAGCCGTTGGCCGCGGCAACGATCTGAGCCTGTCGTCGAACCTGGCCGGCAAGAAAGTCGTGCTGCTTGATGGGTATGCCGATTCGGACGTGCTGCACCGCGTTTATCCTGACAGTCAGATCATTATCGCGCCTAACCTCTACAGTGCTCTGGAAGCCCTGAGCCAGGGTGAAGTGGACGTGTTCATCGGCAACGAAGTCATAGTCCGTGCCTACACCGCGCTGCGGCCCTATCTCGGTTTGCAGATCAAATTCGAAAGTCGTTTGCCTCCGGTGGGGTTTTCCTTTGCGGTGCGTGATGACGAGCAGCGCTTGCTGACCTTCATCAATCGGGCCCTGGACAGCATTGCATCTTCGACCAGTCGTGAAGTGCTCGGGCGCTGGACCATGGGGCTGGGCGCTGACGTGGAAGGGCAGCGCATTCGCCTTACCAGTGCCGAGCGACGCTGGTTGCTCAAGCATCCGAGTGTGACCATCGCGACCGTGCAGCACCCACCGTATATCTACAAAGACAAGAACGGCCACTGGGTGGGGTTGAACGCAGATGTGCTGTCACGCATCTCGCGCATGACCGGATTGCAGTTCGTCCATCAGGAATCATCCTCCACACAGCAGACTATCGACATGCTGCGCGCCGGTCAGTCCGACATGAACACGACGCTCGCGGAAAACACCGAGCGCCGACGGTTTCTGGATTTTACCTATTCGTTCGGCGGCAATAGCTGGATGTTCGTGGTGCGCTCCGACCGCTCGTCGCGCATATCGCTGGACAGTCTGGCCGGGAAAGTACTGGCCCTTCCGGCCAGGCATGCGCTCGAGGACCTGATCAGGCGCGAGCATCCCTTGATCCAGCTGCGACTGGTGGACACCTACGATCAGGCCCGTGCGCTGGTGGAAAGCGGCGCTGCCGACGCGACCATTCAGAATGAAGTGGGGGCTTACCTGTTTCCCTCCGGACAACTGAAGGTCGCCAGAAGTGTCGAAGGCCAGTGGTCGCCCGACAGATTTTCAGTGATCAAGACCCAGCCCGAACTGCTGGGGATTCTGAACAAGGCGCTGGAAGAGTTCCCGGTGGCCGAGTTGCGTTCGATCCGCCTGAAGTGGCTGGGATCGGCGCTGCCTCAGCCATCGCTCTGGGGGCGCATACCGCAGTGGGTATTCTGGGTAGTGTGCCTGGCGTTGCTGACCGGGTTGGTGTCGCTGACCTGGAGCAGTCGCCTCAAGGTGCAGATTCGCCAGCGCCAGAGGGCGCAAAGACAGCTCAATGATCAACTGGCCTTCAAACATGCTCTGCTCGACGGTATCCCCAATCCGATTTATGTGCGCGATCTCAAGGGGCGCCTGATTTCCTGCAACCGCAGCTACGAGCAGAGTCTGGGCATCAGTTTCGAACAGATGAATGGCCGACGCCTCACTGACGTCAATCTGATCCCGCGTGCGTTGGCCGAGCAGATGCACACCGATTACCTCAATCTGCTGGAAAATCATCAGCCGGTGTTTTCCGATCGCACCATCGAACTGCCGGGCAAACGTATGGACGTCTGGCAATGGACGGTGCCTTTCTTCGCCGCCGATGGACAGTTGCAGGGGCTGCTCGGCGGCTGGATCGATATCACCGAGCGCAAGCAACTGGAACAGCAGCTTCAGGAAGCCATGCGACTGGCCGCTCAGGCCAACGAGGCAAAAAGCGCTTTCCTGGCCAGCATGAGCCATGAAATTCGCACGCCGATGGGGGCAATCACCGGCTTGCTGGAGCTGGAATGCGAACAGGCCTTGCGCCTGGGCAAGATTCCATCGCAGGGCCTGCAAGTGGCCCACCGCTCGGCTACGGAGCTGGTCGCGCTGATTGGCGAAAGTCTTGATCTGGCCAGAATCGAAGCGGGCGGCATGCAGTTGTCACTGGCTGTCACCTCCTTGCAAGAGCTGTTCGACGGTGTGATGGAGCTTTTTTCCGCGCAGGCTGGGGAAAAGGGTGTGGAACTACGCCTGGAATTCTCCGCGCAGGCGCGGGGCGACTACTGGCTGGATCCCTTGAGATTGCGCCAGGTGCTGCACAACGTGCTGGGCAACGCTTTGAAGTTCACCCGGCAAGGTGCGGTGGTCATGATGCTCGATGTGACCCATGACTCGCCTGAGTCCACGCGTGTGCGCATCGGTATTCAGGACAGCGGCGAAGGTATCGATCCGCAGCGTCAGCAGCAGGTATTTCAACCTTTCACCCAGGCAAGCGATGACACGGCCGCACACTACGGAGGCAGCGGGCTAGGGCTGAGTATCACCCGGCAACTGGTGGAGCTGATGAAGGGCGACATCAGCCTGTACAGCGAGCCGGGCAAGGGCACCCTGGTCACCATCGACCTGCCGTTGACCAGGGTGAGCGAGCCGGTTTTGCCCGCGGACGAGGTGACCGATACGCCTGTCGACACGCGTAGCCTTCATCTGCTGGTGGTCGATGACATGTCCGCCAATCGTCTGGTACTGACCCGGCAGCTGGAGTTTCTTGGCCATCAGGTAACGGCGGTCGAAGACGGCAAGGCGGCCCTGTCGAGCTGGTGTGAAGGGGCGTTCGATGCGGTCATCACCGACTGCAACATGCCGGGTATCAGCGGCTACGCATTGACCCAGGCCATTCGCCAGATCGAAGAGAAAGAGCAGCGTCAGCGCTGCCCGGTGATCGGCTGTACCGCCAACGCGATGAGTGACGAGGCGGCACGTTGCGAGCAGGCAGGTATGGACGGCCTGCTGATCAAGCCGCTGTCACTGGCGCGTCTGGCCCAGGAGTTGGCGGATCGGGTACGTGAGCCGACGTTCGACATCGGCACGCTGCAAACCATGACTCAGGCCAACCCGCAACAGATGCAACGGTTGCTGGGCGAGTTATGGAAGAACCTGAGGCATGAGCACGCTTTGCTGGAGCCCGCTGTGTCGGCCAATGACTGGAAGACCCTGAGCGCCTGTCTGCATCGGCTCAAGGGCGCGGCGAGTCTGGTCAACGCAGTGCCGCTCGCCAAGGCCTGTGCCGCGCTGGACGACAGTGTCCGGCTGCAGAGCACAGCCAGTCTGGCCGACCGCTGGCAGGCACTGGAGTTGGCCATGACCGGTCTGCGCGCTGATATCGAATTGCAACTGGTAGTCGTGCCCGAGACGGCGGTGCCAGGCGGTTGAATCCTGCCGACAACGTGTGACGGGTTTAGGACATGTCCTATGGGGCCGGTGCCCTGGACGAGCTACAGTTAATGTTATCCCGGGCCGATGGCTCTGACTCCGCAGGCGTGATCGTGCACTCACTCAAGGTTCTGATTCTCGAAGACCATCCCTTCCAGCTGATGGCTCTGCATCAGATGCTTAACGCCAATCAGGTGTTCGATGTGCTGGTGGCCGACAGCGTCGAGGTTGCCAGGCTTTCCCTGCAAAGCCGCGGCCCTGTCGACATCGCGATCTGCGACTTGCAGATGGAAGGGCCTGATGGTCTGGAACTGATCCGCTTCATGGCTGAGAACGGCCTGGCGCGAGCGCTGATCATTGTCAGCTGTTATGCCGCCTGCGTGCTGGAAGGGGCTGCGCAACTGGCGCTCGCCCAAGGCCTGAACGTTCTAGGCTATGTGCAGAAACCGGCCTCCGCAGGGGCGTTGTACGAGTTGCTCGAGGCATATGGGCCTGGCCGCTCGGACTGTATAGAGCAGACATCGCCGGGCAGCGCGTTCAGAGCTCTTTCCGCCATCGAATTGTTTGACCCGACAGGCAGCGGACCGATAGACGTGGCGTCCATTGCCGAACAATGGACCACCTATTTTCAACCCAAGGTCAGTCTGCAGGGCGAGTTGTTGGGGGCCGAAGCGTTGGTTCGCTGGCAGCATCCGGTGTATGGCCTGCTGGCACCCGGGCGATTCATCGAGGCCATCGAGGCTGAAGGGCTGACCGTGGCGTTGACCTGGCGGGTGCTGGATCAGGCCCTGCAGTTCTCTGCGCAGGCCATGCGCGAGCAGGGCGAGCCGCTGTCGGTCGCCGTCAACATTGACCCACAAGTGCTGCAACAGCTGGATTTCGCCGAGCAGATCACGCAAGCGCTTGCCCGTCATGGCGTACCGGCCACCGCGCTGACCCTGGAAATTCTCGAGCAGGACGCCGCGCGTCCGGAAACCTGGCAGCTCGAAGGCCTGTTGAGGTTGTGCATGCAGGGTTGCAAGTTGTCCATCGATGACTTTGGCATGGGCGCTTCGAATATCGACCGGCTTCTGCAATTACCTTTCAGCGAGCTGAAAATACCGACCGAGTTCGTGCGCGGCATGGCCGACGACGCGCGTAAATCGGCGGTGGTGGCCGGTGCCTTGCTCATGGCACAGCGGCTGTCGATGTCGGTCGTGGTTGAAGGTGTCGAGACGATTGAAGACGTCCACAGTCTGCTGGCGCTGGGCGATCCCGCCATTCAAGGGTATTTCATCGCCCGTCCGATGCCGGCCTCGGCGTTCATGCGCTGGGTCGCCGAGCGTGATGGCGGCGACCTGCAAGCCGTTTCCAGAGAAGGCCCGCCTCAGGACATGCCGCTTTCCTGCAAATAAATGAACAGTGCCGCGTCATTGGCCAGTCCGAGCTTGCGCATGGCGGCGACTTTCTGAGCGCTGACGGTCTGTTTGCTGCGATTGAGTTGCGCCGCGATCTGGCCAACCGTATGGCCCGCCGAGAGCAGGCGTAACACTTCCAGCTCCCTTGGCGACAAGCGATCTGCCGGCAGCAGCGCGTCGGGCCCATGCTGACGGGCTTCGCTCAGCACGCTGCGAACCGAATCGGCGACAAAAAGCTCACCGCGCCTGACCCCCTTGATGGCAGCAGGCAGCTCTCCGGCAAGGCTGGCCTTGCTCAACAGACCCCGGACATCCAGGTCAAGCATGGACTGAAACAGTCCGGCATTGCTCAGGGTCGTGACAACGATCACCGGCAGCGCCGGAAAGTCCCGGCGGATGCGCTGCAGCAGACGCAGGCCATCGTTCTGCCGTTCGACGGGCATCATGAAGTCAGTCACCAGCACATCGCAGGCGTGGCGTTCGAGTGCCTGGAGCAGTTCGTCCGGATTGCAGGCCTCGGCGACGACGCTGGCCAGGTTGTCCTGTTCCAGTACGACCCGCAGGCCGATGAGAAAAATCGGGTGGTCATCAGCCACGATGACCCGCAACGGGCGATCAGCGGAATCGCTCAAGAGGTGGCTCCGTGAAAAAGGCTATACGGGTATTGCACGCGATGGAGGTGTTTAACGCAGTGATCAACAGCATAGGCACCTTGTAGGACGCGTAGCGGAATTATGTTGGATTCTTCCTACAAGCTCACTTTCTGTTGTCATTGGCGTCCGGTTTTTTCCTTGTCACATTCAACAGGCATGCTCGAAATGACAGACAGGTGCTGCGATCCGGCGATAGAAAGAACTTTCTGCTGTCGCCGATGGTCATTGGTTAGCACCTTTGCATTCAAACTGTTGAGTGGTGATCCGGATGGAAAATATCAGCTTACTGCTAAGCGAAGCGCTGGCTCCCTATCAGGCCAGTATTGGCCCGGCCGGCTCTCGGGGCGAACGTCTGGTGACTCTGAAAGACAAGGCGGGCACCAGTGTGATCGAGCGCGCATTCGGCGCTGATCAACTGAGCGACAAGCGTCAGCTCACCGACGTGGTAGACGGTCTGCGGCGCGATCTGATGGTTGCCGAGGGTCGAATCGAACCCTGCGTCATTGCTGCCATGCGCAATGCTGCGATCAGCGGCACCTTTGTCGGCACCCCATCATTTGCTTAACAGTTGCTTAACAGACGTCTCCGATACTGGAACCTGACGGGTTCGCTGCACTCCTATCCATTACGTCAGGTTTGATCATTGTGCTCCGGTGATCAAGGGCTGACGTACTGACCACAATGGTCATGTTTACCCCGAGCAGGTCCCCCTCTGCCCGGGGTTTCTTTTGTCCGGTCATTCCTTGTCCAGCAGTGCCTTGACGTCCTCCAGGTAGCTGGCCCGTTGCGCAGGTTCCAGCCACTGCGCATAAAAGCCCATCAGGCGGGTTTCGCGCAGCACGCGCATCTCGCGGTTGATCAGTGCAATGGCCTGCTCGCCGTCGGGCGAGTTGCTGCAGCTGACATAGACGAACTGGTATGCAGGATTGCCCTTGATCGGCAAGAAGGCCAGTTCCTCCGGCCTTATGCCTTGTTGCATGGCCTGATAGCGCGCTTCCGGCCAGAAGCTGATAAAGGCTTGCAGACGCCCCAGACGCTCCATTTGCAGCAGGCTGCCGACGGCATCGTTACCGTAGTGCGGCACGAGGACATCTTCATCGACGTCGTGCAACGTGTGGTCGATCATTTCTCCATAGCTGCGTTCGGCAACGATGCCCAATTTGATCGTCCGGCTGGCCATCAAGGCCGCGACGTCGATTTTTCCGTCCGCGACGTAGGGCTCGAACTTCGACATTTCCTCCTTGCGCACAATCAGGCCGCTGCTCAGTACCGCGCCGATCGGTATGGAAAAAAGCAGGGTTCTGGCTCTTTCTGCCGTCCACAGCATGGTGGGATCACAACTGAGAGACGTGTCGTCGCTCAGCATCTGCAGAGCCCTGGCGCGGTTGACCCGCATCAGCACGTGATCGTATTCGGGCATTTGCGCGGTCAGCAATGGCATCAGTTGATCAATTGCACCTTGCCCGCGCATGGCGCCGGAAAAAATCGTCGAAGGGGGGATGTCGCGCATCAGCCAGGTCAGCGTCTCCCTGGCCTGGCTGACACACGGCATGGCAGCCAGCGACAGGGCGAGCATCAATCGAGCCGTTGTACAGTACGAGGCAGGAAGGGGCATTCGCGGGTGTCATCCTCGAAAAGGGTTCAACGGTCTGAGGTAGGGTTGGCAGCTCTTTGAATGGCGCTGCGCCAGTGGCGTCACATTCAGGTGCCCCGGTTGGGAGTCCGGGTGCTCGCTGCAGATCGTCTGTAGCACAGATATGTATCAGAAATTTGTTTCAAACTATCGATTTTTGTTCGTCCTGAAAATGGGGGGCAAGCACATCCTTGCGCGAGCAAGTTCGTTCACAGGCCCGGCATCGGGTAGACTTGCCGTCTTCCCTCCAGACTCTAGAAGCCCGTTCATGGCCCAGCCGTCCACGACCTACAAATTCGAACTCAACCTCACCGACCTTGATCGCGGCGTCTACGAGAGCGTCAAGCAGACCATTGCCCGCCATCCTTCGGAAACCGAAGAGCGCATGACCGTGCGTCTGCTGGCCTATGCCTTCTGGTACAACGAACAGTTGTCGTTCGGTCGCGGCCTGTCTGATGTCGACGAACCCGCTCTGTGGGAAAAAAGCCTGGATGACCGCGTTCTGCACTGGATCGAAGTGGGGCAGCCGGACGCCGATCGACTGACCTGGTGCTCGCGTCGTACCGAACGCACCAGTCTGCTGGCCTATGGCAGCCTGCGCGTCTGGGAAGGCAAGGTCATCCCGGCGATCAAGAACCTGAAAAACGTCAATATCGCCGCCGTCCCGCAGGAAGTGCTGGAAGTGCTGGCCAAGGACATGCCGCGGGTCATCAAGTGGGATGTGATGATCAGTGAAGGGACGGTGTTCGTCACTGACGACCGCGGCCAGCATGAAGTCCAGTTGCAATGGCTTGCGGGCGAGCGTGGCTGACAGCCGCCGGTTCCGATCGAAATCACATTCATCGACACTGCAAAGAGAATCAGCTGACCCGCATGCGCATCGAACCTCGTCTATTGCCCGACACCTTGCCGTTCCTTGGCGACCTGCCGCCCTTGCTCACTCGTCTGTACGCAGCACGAGGTGTGGCCTGCGAGGCCGAACTGGACAAAAGCCTGGCGCGGCTGATCCCTTATCAGCAACTCAAGGGGATCGATGCGGCAGTAGACCTGCTGGTCACTGCGCTGCGCGAGGGCCAGCGTATGTTGATCGTCGGCGATTTCGACGCCGATGGCGCGACCGCCAGCACTGTGGGCGTGCTGGGCTTGCGTCTGCTGGGTGCGGCGCATGTGGATTATCTGGTGCCCAACCGGTTCGAATACGGCTACGGCCTGACGCCGGAAATCGTCGAAGTGGCGCTGCAGCGCGAACCTCAGCTGTTGATCACCGTGGATAACGGCATTTCGAGCGTCGAGGGCGTGGCAGCGGCCAAGGCGGCCGGCTTGCAGGTACTGGTGACCGATCACCATTTGCCTGGTCATGAGCTTCCTGCCGCAGACGCCATCGTCAACCCGAACCAGCCAGGCTGCACCTTCCCCAGCAAATCGCTGGCCGGTGTCGGGGTCATTTTCTATGTACTGATGGCCTTGCGTGCGCGTCTGCGCGAGACCGGCTGGTTCGAGAGCAATCAGCGTGCCCAGCCCAATCTGGGCGAGCTTCTGGATCTGGTTGCGTTGGGCAGCGTGGCCGATGTGGTGCCGCTGGATGCCAACAACCGCATTCTGGTCCATCAGGGGCTGATGCGCATCCGTGCCGGCCGTGCCCGACCGGGGTTGCGCGCCATTCTGGAAGTTGCCCGCCGTGAACCTTCGCGCATCACCTCCACCGACCTGGGGTTCATTCTCGGGCCACGCCTGAACGCGGCAGGGCGCCTGGATGACATGAGCCTGGGCATCGAATGCCTGCTTTGCGACGACCCGACACTGGCGCGGGAAATGGCCGTGCAACTGGATGAGTTGAACCAGGATCGCAAATCCATCGAGCAGGGCATGCAGCGTGAAGCGCTCGCCCAGCTCAAGGACTTGCCGCTGGAGTCGATGCCGTTCGGCTTGTGCCTGTTCGATGCCGAGTGGCACCAGGGTGTCATAGGCATCCTCGCTTCGCGGCTCAAGGAACGTTACCACCGTCCCACCATCGCGTTCGCCAGCGCCGGGGAGGGCGTGCTCAAAGGTTCGGCCCGTTCGGTACCGGGGTTTCACATTCGCGATGCGCTGGACGCCGTGGCGGCCAGTCATCCGCATCTGATCAGCAAGTTTGGCGGTCACGCGATGGCGGCAGGCCTCTCGCTGCCGGAAGAGAACTTCCCGGCGTTTGCCGAAGCGTTCGATCAGGAGGTGCGTCGTCAGCTCGACGAGCAGGACCTGACCGGGCGTCTGCTGTCCGACGGCTCGCTGGCTGTCGAGGAATTTCACCTGGAACTGGCCCGCGCGCTGCGCAATGCCGGTCCCTGGGGGCAGCACTTCCCCGAGCCCTTGTTCCACGGCGTGTTTCAACTGGTCGAGCAGCGTGTGGTGGGCGAGCGTCACTTGAAGATGGTGCTCAGGACCGAGTGCGGCAGCGTCAAGCTCGATGGCATTGCGTTCGGCGTCGACCGCGATATCTGGCCCAACCCGAATATCCGCTGGGTCGAGCTGGCCTACAAACTCGACCTCAACGAGTTTCGTGGTAATGAAACCGTGCAACTGATGGTGGTGCATATCGCACCACGCTGACGATAGCAGGAACCCCTCTCGCTACCGGGTTGTCGACACTACACGGTCTGCCAAACCTGTTCTGTGAATGAACAGTGCTTGGGCACCTGAATTTTCATTACGAGAGGTTGCCATGAGCCTGCTGCTTGAACCCTATACCCTGCGCCAATTGACCCTCCGCAATCGCATTGCAGTGTCGCCGATGTGCCAGTATTCCAGTGTCGACGGCCTGGCCAATGACTGGCACCTGGTTCACCTGGGAAGCCGCGCCGTCGGCGGTGCCGGCCTGGTCATCACCGAAGCGATGGCGGTAACGCCGGACGGGCGCATCACTCCCGAAGACCTCGGGCTGTGGAACGACGAACAGATCGAACCGCTGCAACGCATCACTCGCTTTATCAACGCTCAGGGCGCGGTTGCCGGCGTCCAGCTGGCGCATGCCGGTCGCAAGGCCAGCACCTGGCGCCCGTGGCTTGGCAAGCACGGCAGTATTTCCCTGAATGAAGGCGGCTGGACCCCGGTCGGGCCTTCGGCGATTGCCTTCGATCCGCAGCACACCGCCCCTGTGCAATTGAGTGAGACGCAGATTCAGGAGTTGATCAAGGCGTTTGTCGATTCCGCGCGGCGTGCCTTGGAGGCGGGCTTCAAAGTGGTAGAAATCCACGCCGCCCATGGTTATTTGCTGCATCAGTTCCTGTCGCCTCTGAGCAACCAGCGCACCGACGAGTATGGCGGCTCATTCGAGAACCGCATCCGCCTGACCCTGCAAGTCACCGAAGCTGTGCGTGCGGTGTGGCCTGCAGAGCTGCCATTGTTCGTTCGTGTGTCCGCCACTGACTGGGTGGAAGACGGCTGGAACGCCGATGAAACGGTCGAGCTGGCGCGTCGATTGAAAGCACTCGGCACCGATCTGATCGATGTATCGTCGGGCGGTACGTCAGCCAACGCGGAAATTCCGGTCGGCCCTGGCTATCAGACGCGCTTCGCCGAGCGGGTTCGCAAGGAGTCTGACATCGCGACAGGCACGGTGGGCATGATTACCGATCCGGCGCAGGCAGAACATATTCTGCGCACCGGGCAGGCCGACATCATTCTGCTGGCGCGTGAGCTGCTGCGTGATCCGTACTGGCCACTGCGCGCCGATGAAGACCTGGGTGGCCGCCTGGCAACCTGGCCTGCGCAGTATCAACGCGCGACGCACCGTGATCAGCCGATTCATGAGTCTGACCTGCGCGACTGATCGCCAGTGGGTTCATCGAAAGCACCATCCAAAAAATGAGCGCCGTATGGCGCTCTTTTTTATTACTCGCCTTCCAGCAGCTCGGTGACGCGGCCGATCAGTTCGGCAATCGCAAACGGCTTGGGCAGCACGTGCATGCCCGGCTCAAGCGTGTCATGCGCCAACGCGGCGTTTTCAGCATAACCGGTCACGAACAGTATTTTCAGATCAGGCCTGACATCCCGCGCCGCATCTGCAACCTGACGGCCATTCATGCCGCCCGGCAGACCGACATCGGTAATCAGCAGGTCGATGGCCGCTTTGGACTGCAGAATGGTCAGCGCATCGGCGCCTCGTTCAGCCTGCAAAACGACGTAGCCAAGGTCTTCAAGCAACTCCACAATGAGCAAGCGCGCGGCGGGCTCGTCATCAACGACCAGAATGGTTTCGTCGCCGGTGCTGGAGGCGGGGACTTGCAGCGGGCTGTCATCGAAGGCCACCGCTTCAGCTTCACCTTCGTGCATCGGCAGCAGAATGCTGACTTTCGAACCCTCGCCAACCTTTGACGTAATGTAGACGCCGCCACCTGACTGCCGTGCAAACCCGTAAATCATCGACAGCCCCAGCCCGGTGCCCATGCCTGTCGGTTTGGTGGTGAAGAACGGGTCGAAGGCTCGCACCATGACGTCGTTGCTCATGCCCGTGCCGGTGTCGCTGACGGACAGTTCCACATAGCGGCCTGCGGGCAATTGATACTTGGTCGCCGTGACTGCAGTCAAGTGACGGTTGCCTGTCTGGATCAGCAGTTTTCCGCCATCGGGCATGGCGTCCTTGGCGTTGATGCACAGGTTGAGCAGCGAGTTTTCCAGTTGATGCGGATCAACCAGGGTCGCCCACAGCCCGCGTGAGGCATTGACCTGCATGTCGATGGCCGGGCCCACGGTGCGCCGGATCAGCTCGTCCATGCCCGCGACCAGAAGATCGATGTCCGTGGCCTTGGGGGCCAGTGTCTGACGACGCGAGAATGCCAGCAGCCGATGTGTCAGGGAGGCCGCGCGTCGCGAGCCTTCCAGTGCGGCGTTGATGTAGCGGTCCAGCTCTGTGAAGCGTTCCTGTCTGATCCTCGACAGCAGCAGCTCCATGTTGCCGGTGACGCCCATCAGCAGGTTGTTGAAGTCATGGGCCAGCCCGCCGGTCAATTGCCCGACCGCTTCCATTTTCTGCGACTGAATCAAGGCCTCTTCGGCAATACGCAGGGCCTTGATGCGGTCCTTTTCATGGGTCAGGTGCTTGCCCAGCGCAAAAATGATTCCATTGCCGGGTGCAGCGGTCCAGCCGAACCAGTGGTAGCTGCCGTCGACATGCTGATAACGATTTTCAAACAGCGGCAGTACGTGGTTGATGGTGTGTTTCAGGGCATTCTGGGTGTTTCTGACGTCATCCGGATGCAGCAGGGTCATGATGGAAGTACCCAGCAGCTCATGTTCCGGGTGGCCCAGCAGCGCTGTCCAGGCCGGGTTTACGCGCAGAAAGATGCCGTTGAAATCGAGTATCGCCAGCGGGTCAGGAGATATCTCCCAAAACGTGTCCAGCTCCAGCGTGCGTTGTTCAAGTCTGGCGGTCTGCTGTCGTTCCAGGTTGACCAGGTCATCGATCAGTTTCAGGCGTTTGCGCTCGCTTTCCTGCAGCGCCTGCTGATTGAGCACGTGCGCAGTGGTTTCGTTGGTGAGGCAGAACATGCCAACCACCACACCGTGCTCGTCGATTACCGGTGAAAACGAGAATGACCACCATGTCTGCTCGACCTCGCCGTAGCGCGCCATGGTCAGCGGCATGTTCGTGTAGCGGCAGGGCTTGCCGGCGAACGCATCGATCACCAGCGGCGCGACTTGATCCCAGACGTCCGCCCACAGATCCGGGATCAGCGCACCGATGGCGTGGTCCTTGCGCGGTCCGAGGATCGGGGTGTAAGCGTCATTGTGGAAAAACACCAGTTCCGGCCCCCAGAGCAGGTACATGGATTCCGGGGAATTGAGGATCAGATTCAGGGTGTTTTTCAGCGACACCGGCCATTGCTCGATCGGTCCGAGTGGTGTCTGGCTCCAGTCCATGGATCGAATAATCCCGGCGGCTTTGCCGTTGGCGGTCGGGAAACCAGTGGGCGATGTCACGTCAGACAAGCTCCTGAAAATCTGCATGGAAGTGCAATGGTATTCGTATGAATGTGGGTCTTTGCCTGGTCAATTCAGGAGAGGGTCTGCGTACCTGCTTTTACCTGCAGCCTGTACATTATTGACTCTTTGCCACAGGTGCGGGTTGCACGCATTTCGCCGTTGCACGGGGCAGATTGACGAACGGGTAGGGTTTACACCCGTAACATCCGGAAGCACACCGGTAATAGCCAGACAGCGACTTCTCTTCAAGTTGTTGGTCAATGAATTATCTGACAAACCTTGTAGGAGGCTCTCTGTGAACACGCGTGGTTTACTCGATCAATTGCTCAAGTCCGGACAAAGCATGTTGCAGGACAAGAACAAAGGCAAATCCGGCAAGCAATCGTCGGGCAGCGATTCATTGATCAATGGTCTCGGCAGCCTGCTTGGCGGTGGCAAAGGGCAGGGCGTTTCCCAGAATGGACTGGGCAGCCTGCTATCTGGCGCCGGTGGTGGTGCGCTGGCCGCAGGTGCCATGAGCCTTCTGCGCGGCAAACGCTCACGCGGGATGGGCGGCAAGGTGTTGACCTACGGAGGCCTGGCAGCGCTGGGCGTACTGGCCTACAAGGCTTACAACAACTGGCAGGCCAGTCAGGGGCTCGCCGCTCAGCGCGAACCGCAAACCATCGACCGGCTGCCCGAGGCTGAAGCCGAGCAGCACAGCCAGGCAATCCTGCGCGCACTGGTCGCCGCGGCAAAGGCCGATGGTCATGTCGATGAGCGTGAGCGCGAACTGATCGAGGGTGAGTTCACCAAGCTGAACAACGATCAGACGCTTCAGCAGTGGCTTCACGCCGAGCTGAACAAACCGCTGGACCCGGCCGAGGTGGCCCGTGCCGCGACCACACCGGAAATGGCGGCAGAGATGTACATCGCCAGCGTGATGCTGGTGGATGAAGAGCACTTCATGGAGCGCGCCTACCTTGATGAGTTGGCGCGTGAGTTGAAACTGGAACCCGGCCTCAAGACCGAGCTTGAGGGCCAGGTGCGGAACGCTCAGTAAACTGGCGCTCCCGCTCAATCAGTGATGTTCCATTCCTTCAGCGTTGGTCAGCTCCCTGATCAGCGCTGTCTGCTGTTCCTTGAATCTGGCTTCGAACTCTAGAATCCGTCCTTCGTACTCCGGGTCTTCGAGGCTGATATTGCGTTGCTCGAATTCGTCGGTGAGTTGGTTCAGTTCGGTCCTGTAGGCGCCTTCGAGTGCTTCGAAGCGTCCAGCGTGGGTTTCGCGCAGGTAACTGATCCAGTAATCCTGCTGCTGGGCAAAATGCAGGAAGGGCTCGCCGCGTTCGCCGTTTTGCACGCGAAGCAGTGCCGTGTCGAATTCCCCCGGCCTGATGGCTGCGTGGGCCTGGTACAGCATGCCTTCCGGCGCCACGGGCAAGTCCAGCGCGCTGGCCCAGTGCGTGCGGTAGGCCAGACGTACCTCGGCTTCATCACGGCTGCCGGTCTGTTCGCGGGCTGCGGCATCCAGTTCCGACAGGCGATAAAGCCGCACGGTCAGCCGGTACAACAGGGCACCACGCTGCTCCGCCACGACGTCCTGCAACGACTGCCGGATAAACACCAGCACTTCCATCTGGTTGAACTCCAGAAGGATGCCGTCCGGGCAGGTATTGTTGTCACGAAACAGCCTGAGCGGCTCTTCGGCGATGGCGTTGAGGGTCTGTCCAAGTTGAGGGTCCTGACTCACGGAGAGCAATACTCGCCAGACGCGCTCGCGCAGCGCTGTACGGCTGGCGATGTTGCGATAATCGGCGCTGTGACGCAGTGAATTGATCAGGTCGAGCAGGTTACGGGTATCCCCACGGGCTTCCAGCTGCTCCCAAATCTCACGCCGCCCGGCGCTCAACGGGTTGCTGTCGTCCAGCCAGGGCTCGACGGTGGCGGGTTCCGGTGTCGATGCGCGGCTGTCCTCTGACGACAGGTACTCTGCCACCGATGAATCCGAGTCGTGGTGTTCCGTCCAGTCCATCGCACTGAGTTCGGGCGGCAGGTTCATGTCGAAGGTGAAGGAGCGTCCGTAACGTTCTGACAGATGTGCCTGGCGCATGGTGTCTTCGGAAAGCGGATTGCTCAGCAGGCTTATTTCCGTATGCGCAAACTCGCTGCCGGGGTTGGCGAGTATGTGTTCTGGCAATTCGCTGATCAGATTGCCCTCCAGCAACAGTGTCCTGATTTGCGCCGGAACCATGCTCTCCACCCAGGTTGGCCATTCGACCATTCCGACATTGTTCAATGACAGCCAGTTGAGCGCTGTGCCACTGAGGCTGGCCAGGTCGCTGATGGCGCCTATCCGGTTGCCGTCCAGCTCCAGCCGCTCAAGCGTGGCAATCCGGCCGAAGAAATCGATGTGCTGTTGATCGATCAGCATGCCCTGATCCATCAGCGATAGCGAACGAAGTGATCGAAGCTCAAGCAGCGCCGGCGGCAATTGCAGCAGCGGGGCGACATGCCCGCTCAATTCCAGCGAGGTCAGATCAGTCATGCGGCGCAACAGCTGATCAAGATCAGAGGCCGTGCCGGTGATTCTGCTCAGATGCAGATAGCGTATCTGGCGATAAAAGAAATCCGGCAGTTGTCGCGGAAAGTCGGTCAACGCAATATCTGCCAGGCGCAGGGGTCTGTGGATTTGCCCGAGGCTGAAGGTTCGCCAGTGATCGATCAGGATCCTGCCGATATGACGGCGTGACTCGATGATCTGCTCGCTCGGTACGGCCATCGAACTGGAGGCATGCGTCCACTGATCAACGGCGGCGAATAACTCGGCACCTTCGTTCAATTGCCTGTTTACAGCGGCCTGCACGGCAAGCGGAGTGTCCATGACAAAACTGAAGGAACTGCCGGCGACTGCTTCATTGATACGCGCGTGCATCGCGGTGTGGCGGGACAGGGTGTTGCCGCGCAAGTCAATCACGGTCCTATGCCCAGAGCTGAGAGGATTGTCGAGGATCCAGCCGGGCAGTTCGGTCAGGTTGTTGTGGGCCACCGACAGCTCGCGGATGTTGTTCGGGATGATGTCGGTCAGCCAGGACGGCCAGCTGTGCATGCTGACCCGCTCCAGCACCAGCCGATCAAGGTGCAGCCAGCTCAGATCCATGGGCAACACGCTGATCAGTCGATTGCCACTGAGGTTCAGCATCCTCAGGCCAGGCATGCTGCGAAAATGGTCCATCTGCGTCTGATCCAGAAAAATCCCCTGGTTGATCAGCCCCAGTTCGGTCAGTTGTGGCAGCACACGGGACACTTGCTGAGGCAGGTTGAGAAAGACCGAAGTCTCGAGGGCCAGCCCGGCAGATGGCTCACTGATCAGGTTCAGTGCGCGGGTATGCGGGAAGCGTTGCAGGAAGGCTCCAAGTTCAATGCTGTTGGTCGACTGCCGGGGCAGGTTCATGCCGGCAGGCGTCAGGTCAACTGCCCCCGGGCGCGCTCTGGGCTCGACCGAGATGTTTTCCAGATGCAGCGCGGTCACGCGGTTGAAGACGAAGTCCGGCAGATGTCGAGGAAAGTCACTCAGCGAAACCCGTTGCAGACGCAGCGGCTCAAGCGTGCGTCCGATCTCGGGCAGATTGTTGAGGCGCCAGTGGCTCCAGATCGCTTCGTTGATCCGCGCGCGACTGCCGATGTGAGCCTGACTCATGGGAGGCATTGCCACGGTTTCATAGGCCCAGGTGTCGAGACTTGCGCGCAGCTGTATTTGCTCTCCCAGCAGGTCGTTGAGCCGCGCATCGATGGCTCTGTTGTCCCAACCGGCGTGGCGCAGGCGGCCGAGGATGTCTTCGGGAAACGCGTCCTGCAGTTCAAGCATGCGGATCTTGTCCAGCAGGCTTTCGTCGGTCATGTGCCAGTCGACCCTGCCACTGCCGCTTAGCGGGTAGCCAAGGCGGCCGTCTGCCAGGCGCATGGGGGATTTCGAGCCTGGCTTGATCGCCTGCATGTTCAGCCATCGCGCGAGGTGCTGGCGGGGCAGGGGATTGTCCTGGATCAGCGCGGCCAGCGCCTGGCCCTGGCCGGTGTGGGCAAAGCCCAACTGATTGCGTTCGGCATCGGGCAGGGCGTGCAGCACGGACGAATAAAGATCGTCGAGCCCATGCAGGTGCTGATCGTCAGCGTCACGGGTCTCGTAACGATCGCCGTCCTTGATCAGCACTTTGCGCACAGGCGCATCCTCGGCACCGATGCTGTCGATCAGCCGGCCACCGAAATACCGGTCACGGACTTCCAGCCTGACCTGTGCAGGCCATTGCTGCAGGGCTTCAAGGCTGTGCAACGCAAGGCAGTCGGTGTCGGCGCTGAAGACCGAGGTCAGATAAAGCCCCTCATAGGCCCGCGCCAGCCTTACCTGTTGTAAATAGGCGCTGGCCTCTTCGGCAACGGGCAGCGGCACGCGGCGCTCCGTCGTCAGTTGCAGCCGCTCTGCCGGCAAGGCGTGGCTGGCCAGTTCCTCGGCAACCAACGGTGGCAGGCCTGGAAATGTCTTCTGCAGGGTCTGCACGCCGTCAGCCTCGGCGACGCTCAATGCGCGGTAACGGGATTCGAACAGCCAGCCTCGGGTGGCGCGGGCGCGTGCCGCCAATTGCGCCCGCAGCGTGATCAGTCGCGGTGACATGCCGAGCTGGCCGGCGCCGAACTCTTCATTGAGCAGGGTGCGGATTTCGCTGTTACTCAGCTTTTCCAGCACCTGGCGCAGGGTATCCGGCTGGTCGGCACGTACAGTGATGTGCAGGGTGTCAGCCGCGACCGGCTGATACGCCGGGGCGAATGTCTGGAGCGTGTGGCCCTCGGCATCCACCAGAACCAGCGCGCGATTGCCCGGCCAGCCACGATCCTGGCTCAACAGCTCCAGTTGAAGCGGTGCCGCCGCGTTTATATCGTTGGCTTCCAGTTGCTCGATGAACCGCTCGATCTCTTGGTCCAGCCTGAACCGGCGCGCCGTGTCCTCGAGCAATGCCGGAGGAGGACGCTGATCGGTCAGTGCTTCGCGCATCACCGATTCAGGCGTGTTGCTGACGTTGACGATGCGCCTGGCGGTGCTGTCGGAAAACGTTTCGCTGGAATAGCCCAGCCGTCGAAACAAGGTCAGGCCCTCCATCTCCAGCGGCTGATCGAGCTCATGCAGCCACGCTCCCGCGCCGTTGTGCCGCAAGGCGGGCTGGTAGCTGTCCGTACGGGTCGGATGCTCGATCAGGTAACCGTCGCCTTTGGCAGCAGGGCTGACCGAATAGGTGCGTCCTTCAAGTGGCAGCCATTGTTTGCCCTGCCATGTGTACAGACCTGTAGCATCGGGCTGTAGCCCCTTGGGCAGGACGATATCATGGGCAAAGGGTGTCAGATCAGGCTTCCACAGGCGGGTCATGCCGCCCGGCAAATCCACAGGCTTGAGGCTGTTCACGAATTCGGGCGCCTGTACCGCCGGGATGCCTGCTGCGCCCGTCGCCGCAGCGCCAAGCGCCGATATCAGCGCAACGTTCTCGACCACATCGAACAGGTAGGCGAACGCCTGCTGTTTCTCGTCTTTGGCCCAGCTCTCCACGCCCTCATACACTTCGTGAGCCAGCTGAACGGCGGTAACGGCCATCATCACTTCGCCCAGTACCGGGACGACGAAGCCGGCGATGTTCAGGACATTGAAGGCGGTGTCCATGAAGTACTGCACGCGCTCATCGAAGGTCTTCTGGTCCTGTGCCGCAGTAGGCACACCATGAAACAGTGCGTCGTCGCGCAGGGCAGCACGTTTGCGCTCGTACAGGTTGTCCGGCAGCGGACCTTGCAACAGCGTTTCTCTCAGGTCGAGTCGGGCGTTTCGGTCGGCTTCACGCTCCAGCCACTGACGCTCGAAAATGCCGCCTTTCTTGACTTTGGGGTGCAGGCGTTCGGACAACTTTTCAAACAAGGCACTTCGATGGCGCGCAGGTACGAAGCGCATGAAGAAGTTCAGGTAGCCGTCAATGAACATCCGCTCGCGCAATGCATGTATAAACACTTCGACCGAGTCGTACTCCTTCAGCGGCGCAACGGGATCATCCGGGATATACACCACAATCCGTTCTGTCTGCGTGGCCATATCCCGGTTCTTGCCAATCACCAGAGGGCCGGTTAGTTCGATATCGCCCAGGCACAGTACGCTGCAGTTGACCGGCCGGTTATCGAGTCGGACATGCTGTTTGCCGTCGAGAAGCTCCAGTAATGCGCCTTGCAAACCCGGGCTGACCTGCTGTTGCAGGGAGGCAATCTGCAACTGCAGCCTGATCGACGATGCTTCCAGTTGCATGAAGCTCTGGCGCAGTCTCGATGCCGCAGCGTCTGCCGTTTCGTCGGGGGTCGAAGGCGCGCTGAAGGCGGCCTGGATATGCGCCTGATATTGGCCGCCCAGGTCCAGCTCACGGCACAGCGCCGCAAAGCCGGTCGGGGAGAGCGGCAGGGACTTTCCGCTGATCTGTGGGCCGATGATTTCAAACGAAGAAAACACCTGGGCCTTGAGGCCGGTACTGGAATCCATTGCGCCTGGAACTGTTTCCCAGGCTTCGAAGTTCTGCAACGCGGCCTTGAGCAGGCTCTGGGTCGCGGCCTTCAGGGCAATGTTTGCCTGCGTTAGCGGGTCTCTGGATGCCGTATTGAATGATTGGTCGACCCGCGCACGACTGGCATGGAACAGCCAGGTGTCGGCGACGTCCACCTGCAGTCCGAAGCGATCCTTGATGGCGGCTGTCAGCAGGGGCCTTGCGAAGTCCTCCAGCGTCGACAGGCGATCCAGCGTCGGACGAACCTGTTGCTCGTACTCGCGGTGCTCGGCGTACAGGCGCTGCAGCTCGGCGAGCTGATCAGGGTTGGACTTGCGTGCGCTCGCCAGCCATTGCACGGGGCGCCGCGAAGCCTTGCGCAAGGCTGCATGGGTCGCCGGCTCGGCCTGAAGCAGCCACTCGGGGGATTTGTCTTTTATCAGTTGCAGATGCGGGAGTGCAGGAGCCTTGCCCGACGGAGATAGATCCAGCATTTAAGTGCCTTGTCGTGAATGAACAGGCGACAAAGCTTACGGCCGCGACTTGCCGTGCAAGTGCTAACTATCTATGTACTCCCGCTGTTTCTGAAGACCGTTGCTCAAGTAGTGGTGGCGATGGCCGACAAGACATGAAGCGGGACGAAAGAGTGGCGATCGATAGCGGTCGTGACTTCGTTCTGTATTACCCATGTAACGTTTTACGGCTGGGCTATACTCACGCCGTTTGGACCGTTCGTCGGTCCGCTTCTTGAACACGGCCCGACGCCGTCGTTGAACTCTTGAGGGCTGACTGTGAAGAACTGGACCTTGCGCCAACGGATTCTGGCGAGTTTCGCCGTCATCATCGCAATCATGCTACTGATGGTCGTTGTATCTTATTCACGGTTGTTGTCCATCGAGTCCAGCGAGGAAGATGTGCGTCTCGATGCGTTGCCCGGCGTCTACTACAGCACCCTGGTGCGCAGTGCCTGGGGCGAGAGTTACATCCGCACGCTGGAGCTGATTGCCGAAGGGCAGGGGCGGCCGCTGACCAAGCAGGAAAAGGACCAGTTCAAGGGGTTTGAAGACGCCCTTCAGTCGCAGATGGACGGCTACAAGAAATCCATCTTCGATGACACGGACAGGGCCAGCTTCGCGGTGTTCGAAAAGCGCCGCGAGGTCTATTCGCGCATGCTTGCCGATGTTCACGCCAAGTACGAACGCGGTGATTATGCGGGCGCTCGCGATGAGTTTTACAACGAGCTCAATCCGGTCTGGAGCGAGGGCCGTCTGCAGCTCAGAGACCTGATCGTTGCCAACAAGCAACTGGCTGACCAGTCCACCACCAATATCGTCAACGCTGTGCTGGGTGCCAAGATCAGCATGGTGCTCTCTCTGCTGATCGCGGTCATGGCGGCGGCGGCCTGCGGGCTGCTGCTGATGCGCTCGATCACCTCTCCGATGCAGATGATCGTGAGTATTCTGGACGTCATGCGCAAGGGCGATTTGAGTACCCGGCTGAACCTGTCGCGCAAGGACGAGTTCAATGCGGTCGAGACCGGCTTCAACGACATGGTCTCCGAGCTCACCGCGCTGGTAGCGCAGGCGCAGCGCTCTTCGGTACAGGTCACTACCTCGGTCACCGAGATCGCTGCAACGTCCCGCCAGCAGCAGGCTACCGCCACCGAGACCGCGGCAACCACCACCGAGATCGGCGCGACGTCGCGGGAAATCGCCGCCACTTCGCGGGACCTGGTGCGGACCATGACCGAAGTCACTTCGGCGGCAGACCAGGCTTCGGTGCTCGCCGGTTCCGGCCAGCAGGGCCTGGCACGCATGGAAGACACCATGCATCAGGTGATGGGCGCTGCCAATCTGGTCAACGCCAAGCTGGCGATCCTCAACGAGAAGGCCGGCAACATCAATCAGGTCGTCGTCACCATCGTCAAGGTCGCCGACCAGACCAACCTGCTGTCGCTCAATGCCGCCATCGAGGCCGAAAAGGCCGGTGAATACGGTCGCGGGTTTGCAGTGGTGGCCACCGAGGTGCGTCGCTTGGCCGACCAGACTGCCGTCGCCACGTATGACATCGAGCAGATGGTGCGGGAAATCCAGTCGGCGGTGTCTGCTGGCGTGATGGGTATGGACAAGTTTTCCGAAGAGGTGCGCCGCGGCATGTTCGAGGTCACTCAGGTCGGCGAGCAATTGTCGCAGATCATCCATCAGGTTCAGGCGTTGGCACCCCGTGTGCTGATGGTCAACGAAGGCATGCAGGCTCAGGCCACCGGCGCCGAACAGATCAACCAGGCGCTGGTGCAACTGGCGGATGCCAGCAGCCAGACCGTCGAATCACTGCGTCAAGCCAGTTTCGCCATCGACGAGTTGAGTCAGGTCGCGGTCGGGCTGCGCAGTGGCGTTTCGCGTTTCAAGGTCTGAACGATCAATGAGCGATCACTCGCCGAGGCGCAATGGCACGCCACTGACCGCCAGCAAACTCTTTCTGCTGTTTTGCATCGGCGAAGACCGCTATGCGCTGGACGCGACCGAGATCGCCGAAATCCTGCCGCGTGTGAAGCTCAAGACCATTGCCCGGGCACCTCACTGGGTGGCGGGAATCTTCGCCCATCGTGGCGAGATCGTCCCGGTGATCGACATCAGTGCGCTGAACTCCGGTCAGCCGGCGCGCTCGCGTACCAGTACGCGCATGGTGCTGGTGCATTACCGCTACGACGACGTGCACCCGGCGCAGTTGCTCGGGCTGATTCTGGAACAGGCGACCGAAACGCTGCGCTGCCCGGTTGCGCAGTTCAAGGCCTACGGGCTGGACAATCGCCTGTCGCCGTACCTTGGGCCGGTGCGAGAGGATGAGCAGGGCCTGTTGCAGTGGATTCATGTCCACGAGCTGTTGAGCGAGCCGGTCCGCGAGTTGTTGTACCCGGTGCCGCCGATTGACCTCGAATTGCTTGAGGACGCGCAATGAAGGTGGATGATTCGCGCTTCTTCAGCTTTCTCAAGGAGCGTATCGGCCTGGATGTGACGTCCGTCGGCGAAGCGATCATCGAGCGCGCCTTGCGTCAGCGTGCGGCGGCCGCCCACTGCGCTGACAGCGATGCCTACTGGCATCTTCTGGTCTCGTCGGCGCAGGAGCAGCAGGCGCTGATCGAAGCGGTGATCGTTCCCGAGACCTGGTTCTTTCGTTATCCCGAATCGTTTGTCACCTTGGGCATGCTGGCCCGTGAGCGTATCGCCAGCCTTGCCGGTGCGCGCCCCTTGCGCATACTCAGCCTGCCGTGCTCGACCGGTGAGGAGCCATATTCCATCGCCATGGCGCTATTCGACGCCGGGGTCGATGCCAGGCAATTCAAGGTCGATGCCATCGATATCAGCCCTGTTTCGATTGCCAAGGCCGAGCACGGTGTTTACGGCAAAAACTCGTTTCGTGGCAGCGACATCAGTTATCGCGAGCGGTATTTCAATCCGGTCGCTGATGGCTTTGAAATCGCTGACAGTGTTCGCGCCTGTGTGAGTTTTCAGCCGGGCAACCTGCTCGACCCCAAACTCGTTTCGCAAGCGGCCTATGACATCGTCTTCTGCCGCAATCTGGTGATCTATTTCGATCGGCAGACCCAGCAACATGTGTTCAAGGTGCTCAAACAACTGACCCGTGAAGACGGCCTGCTGTTCATCGGTCCGGCGGAGGGCAACCTGCTGGCCGCTATCGGCATGCGCTCGACGGGGATCGCCCAGTCGTTCGCCTTCCGGCACGCACCTGTCGATGCGGCAGTGCCAGCCCCGGTGCCAAAACAGGTCGCTGCACCCGTTGCGCCCCGTCCTGTCGTCGAGGCACCTGCCAGAGCGGTCGCGCCACGACCTGCGCCGCGCACCTCCGCCGCATTCGCGCCCATTGCAAAACCAGACGCTGCGGCGGGCAACAGCGAGATGTCGGCGTTGCTCGACAGGATTGCGGGGCTGGCCAACGAAGGCAAAAGTGCCGAGGCGCGGGCTGCATGCGAGCGTTACCTGCAACAGCATGAGCCGGTCGCGCAGGTGTTTTACTGGCTGGGTCTGCTCAGCGAAGTGGAAGGCCGTGTGCCACAGGCGCAGGGCTTCTATCGCAAGGCGCTGTATCTGCAACCGCAGCACTCAGAATCGCTGGCCCAACTGGCGGCATTGCTGGCTGCCCAGGGTGACACTGCCGGCGCGCGGCGCCTGCAGGACCGCGTTGCGCGTGGCGCGAATAAACAAGGAAACCACTGATGGCGGGCGTGTCCGGTTTTTCCAGTCTGACCCATGATCAGGCTCTGGATATCGATGATTGCTGGAACCGCATCGGTATTCATGGCGATCGTTCCTGCCCGTTGCTTGCAGAGCACATCCACTGCCGCAACTGCGCGGTTTATTCGGCTGCCGCCACCCGTTTGCTGGACCGCTATTCGCTGGCCCAGGAGTCGCCCGAGCATTTTCAGGGCTCGGTGCTGCTGCGCGACCTCGAGACCCGTTCGATTCTGGTATTCCGGCTTGGCGAAGAGTGGCTGGGGCTGGCGTCGCGCTGCCTCTCGGAAGTCGCCCCCAGCCAGACCATCCATTCACTGCCACACCAGCGCTCGCGTGCGTTGCTGGGTGTCGCCAATGTACGCGGCGCTCTGGTAGCGTGCATTTCACTGGTCGAGCTGCTGGGGCTGGACAGCACCGTTGTGAATACCCCGTCGACGCGGGTGGTGCCGCGTATGCTGATCGTGAGCGTCGAAGGCGGCCCGGTGGTGGTGCCGGTCGACGAGGTAGACGGTATTCACGCCATTGACGAGCGCGAGCTGGAAGCCGCTTCGGCGTCCGGCACGCACGCCAATGCCCGTTTCACCCGTGGCGTGCTGCAATGGAAGGGCCGCAGCCTGCGCTGGCTGGACGAAGATGAGTTGTTGTCGGCGGTGTATCGGAGCCTCACATGACGCCAGATCAAATGCGTGACGCCTCGCTGTTCGAACTGTTCACGCTGGAAGCCGACGCGCAGACCCAGGTACTCAGTGCGGGCCTGCTGGCACTCGAACGTAACCCGACCCAGGCGGATCAGCTGGAAGCCTGCATGCGTGCCGCTCATTCGCTCAAGGGCGCAGCGCGAATCGTCGGCGTCGATTTCGGCGTGAGCGTCGCGCATGTGATGGAAGACTGTCTGGTCAGCGCCCAGGAAGGGCGTCTGCTGCTTCAGGCCGAGCATATCGACGCGCTGCTGTCGGGGACCGACCTGTTGATGCGTATTGCCACGCCTGGCAGCGACGGTATTGGTCAGCCTGATATCGACAGTTACGTCGAAAGGCTCAATACGTTGCTGGCTTCCGGCGCTGGCGCAGCGCGTGCGGTCAGTACGCCGCTGCCGGACCCGGCCTCGGACGCTTTGCTCGCCAGCGCGATGCTGCAGTTCGAAACGTCCGGCGCGGCAGTTGTGCCGGAGTCTGTGCCCGAGCCGTCGGCCGCAGACTCGTCTGCGCCCGCCCATCCAGCCGATATGCCGATGCCGGAACCTGAAGCACCGTTCACGCCATTGCGTGAACGGCGTGTGGCCGAAGGTGGCGAACGCGTGTTGCGAGTCACTGCCGAGCGTCTTAACGGTCTGCTGGACATGTCCAGCAAATCGCTGGTCGAGACCCAGCGCCTCAAACCGCTGCTGGCCGGTATGCAGCGGCTCAAGCGCCTGCAAAGCAGCAGCGACCGTGCGCTGGAAGTACTGGGTGCCAGTTTTGGCGAGGAAGGTCCTTCGGCCGATGTGCAAAAAGCCCTGGAAGACGCGCGCAGCCTCCTGTCCCAGGCGCAACAGGTGTTGGCCCGGCACACTGCCGAGCTGGATGAATTCGGCTGGCAGTCGGCGCAACGTGCGCAGTTGCTATACGACACGGCACTCGCCTGCCGCATGCGACCTTTCGCCGATGTGCTGAACGGCCAGGCACGCATGGTCCGCGATCTGGGGCGTGAGCTGGGCAAACAGGTCCGCTTGCAGATCGAAGGCGAAAAGACGCAGGTCGATCGCGATGTGCTGGAAAAGCTCGATGCACCATTGACCCATCTGTTGCGCAACGCCGTGGACCATGGCATCGAGTCGCCCGAGCAGCGCGTGGCGTCCGGCAAGGACCCTGAAGGTCTGATTCGTCTGCAGGCCTCGCATCAGGCCGGCTTGCTGGTCGTTGAGTTGAGCGATGACGGCGGTGGCGTAGACCTTGAACGTGTGCGCCAGAGTATCGTTGACCGCAAGCTTTCGCCTGCCGAAACCGCTGCGCAGTTGAGCGAGGAAGAACTGCTGAGTTTTCTGTTTCTGCCGGGCTTCAGCATGCGCGACAAGGTCACGCAGATTTCCGGCCGTGGTGTCGGCCTCGATGCCGTGCAGCATATGGTTCGCCAGATGCACGGCAGCGTCGAGCTGCAGCAATGGGCGGGCGAGGGCAGTCGCTTCAGAATTGAAATGCCGCTGACGCTTTCAGTGGTACGCAGCCTGGTCGTGGAAGTGGGCGGCGAAGCCTACGCCTTTCCGCTGGCTCACATCGAACGTATGCGCGACCTGCAGCCTGACGACATTCTGCAATTGGAAGGGCGTCAGCATTTCTGGGATGAAGAGCGGCATGTGGGGCTGGTCTCGGCCAGTCAACTGCTGAACCGGCCGCCTGCGCAGAAGGCCGGAGAAACGCTCAAGGTCGTGGTCATCCGCGAGCGCGATGCGGTTTATGGCGTCGCCGTCGAACGCTTCATCGGTGAGCGTACGCTGGTGGTGATGCCGCTCGATGCGCGCCTGGGCAAGGTGCAGGACGTGTCGGCAGGAGCCTTGCTCGACGACGGTTCGGTGGTGCTGATCATCGATGTCGAAGACATGCTGCGCTCGGTGGAAAAACTCCTGAATACCGGCCGCCTGGAACGCATCGATCGACGCGATCGCCAGGCAGACCAGGTGTCACGCAAGCGCGTGCTGGTGGTCGATGATTCTTTGACCGTGCGCGAGCTGGAGCGCAAGCTGCTGGTCAGTCGCGGCTACCAGGTGTCGGTGGCCGTAGACGGGATGGACGGCTGGAACGCACTGCGCGCCGAAGACTTCGACCTGCTGATTACCGACATCGACATGCCGCGTATGGACGGTATCGAGTTGGTGACTCTGTTGCGCCGCGATACCCGCTTGCAGTCCTTGCCGGTCATGGTCGTGTCCTACAAGGACCGCGAAGAAGACCGGCGTCGCGGCCTGGACGCTGGCGCCGATTATTACCTGGCCAAGGCCAGTTTCCACGATGATGCCTTGCTCGACGCTGTCGTCGAATTGATAGGAGACGCGCAAGGATGAAGATTGCCATCGTCAACGATATGCCCATGGCCATCGAAGCCCTGCGCCGTGCGCTGGCCTTCGAGCCCGCGCATCAGATCATCTGGGTGGCGTCCAATGGTGCCGACGCCGTGCAGTGTTGCGTCGAGCAGACCCCGGATCTGATCCTGATGGACCTGATCATGCCGGTGATGGATGGCGTGGAAGCCACGCGCCGGATCATGGCCGAAACACCCTGCGCCATCGTCATTGTGACCGTCGACCACGAGCAGAACATGCGCCGCGTGTTCGAAGCGATGGGGCACGGCGCACTGGATGTGGTGGACACGCCGGCCATCGGTGGTCCCAATCCCAAAGAGGCGGCGGCGCCCCTGCTGCGCAAGATCCTCAATATCGACTGGCTGATCGGCCAGCGTGTCGGTTTTGAACGGGTCGCGGCTGCACCGGTTTCCGCGCCGTCGAGACGTGACCGGCTCGTCGCGATCGGTTCCTCGGCAGGCGGGCCTGCGGCGCTGGAGATTCTGCTCAAGGGGCTTCCGGTGAGCTTCCCGGCGGCGATCGTCCTTGTGCAGCATGTCGATCAGGTCTTCGCCGCCGGTATGGCCGACTGGTTGAGCTCCGCCTCCGGCCTGCCGGTACGTCTGGCCAGGGAAGGCGAAACGCCACAGCCGGGTGTGGTGTTGCTGGCGGGCACCAATCATCACATTCGATTGCTCAAGGACGGCACGCTGGCGTACACGGCGGAGCCGGTGAATGAAGTTTACAGACCCTCGATTGATGTGTTTTTCGAGAGCGTCACCCGTTTTTGGAGTGGTGAGGCGGTCGGCGTTCTGCTGACCGGGATGGGGCGCGACGGTGCACAGGGGCTCAAGGCCATGCGCGAGCGGGGGTTTCTGACCATCGCTCAGGATCAGGCCAGCTCTGCTGTGTATGGCATGCCCAAGGCTGCCGCAGCCATCGATGCTGCCGTGGAAATCTGTCCGTTGCCCGCCATAGCACCTCGCTTGATCGAGGTATTTACTCAATGACTGCTGTGCTGAACTCAGTGGCAGTCGGCGATCAGGAGAAAGATCATGAATGACCTGCAAACGGATGAGCTCAAGACGCCGGATGAAAACAGCGCAATGGTACTTCTGGTGGACGATCAGGCCATGATTGGTGAAGCCGTACGACGCGGCCTGGCCGGCCATGAGTCTATCGACTTTCATTTTTGTGCCGACCCGCATCAGGCGATTGCCCAGGCCGTGCAGATCAAGCCGACGGTGATTCTGCAGGACCTGGTGATGCCGGGCCTCGACGGACTGACGCTGGTTCGCGAGTACCGCAGCAACCCGCTGACCCGCGATATCCCGATCATCGTGCTGTCTACCAAGGAAGACCCGCTGATCAAGAGCGCGGCGTTCACGGCCGGCGCCAACGACTATCTGGTCAAGCTGCCGGACAACATCGAGCTGGTGGCGCGTATTCGCTATCACTCGCGCTCGTACATGACCCTGCTGCAGCGCGACGAGGCCTATCGGGCTCTGCGCGTCAGCCAGCAGCAACTGCTCGACACCAATCTGGTGCTGCAGCGCCTGATGAATTCCGATGGCCTCACGGGCCTGTCTAATCGCCGTCATTTCGACGAGTACCTGGAACTGGAGTGGCGCCGGGCAATTCGCGAGCAGTCCCAGTTGTCGTTGCTGATGATCGATGTCGACTACTTCAAGCCCTACAACGACAACTTCGGGCATCTGGAGGGCGACGAGGCCCTGCGCCAGGTCGCCAAGGCCATCCGCAACAGTTGCAGTCGTCCGTCGGACTTGCCGGCTCGCTACGGGGGCGAGGAATTCGCCATGGTCCTGCCCAATACCTCACCGGGCGGGGCGCGTCTGCTGGCTGAAAAACTGCGCCAGAGCGTGTCAGGTATGAATATCCCGCACATTGCGCCAGCGCCCGGCTCCAGCCTGACGGTGAGTATCGGTGTGGCGACCATGACGCCACAGCTCGGAATGCACAGCCGTCAGCTGATTCTGGATGCCGACAAGGGGCTTTATCAGGCCAAGAACAACGGACGCAATCAGGTCGCGGTGGGCTGACGCCGGCTGCGATCGGTAAAATAGGCCTCACAACGCCTGCCCGACGTGCTGCTTTCGTGGTCCGCCCTGGGGTATACTCGTCGGCTTTGAAAATTTCGCCTGCGAGTGCTGCCTACCATGGAAATCAACCCGATCCTAAACAGCATCAAGGATTTGTCCGAGCGCTCCGAAACCATTCGGGGGTATCTTTGACTACGATCACAAACATGATCGTCTGACCGAAGTCAACCGCGAGCTCGAAGATCCAAACGTCTGGAACAACCCGGCCTACGCCCAGGAACTTGGGCGCGAGCGCTCCCTGCTGGCGCAGATCGTCGAAACCCTGGACGAAATGTCCTCGGGTCTGGCCGATGCCAAAGACCTGTTGCTGATGTCTGCCGAAGAAGAAGACCAGGCCGCCGTCGATGACGTCGCCGCCGAAGTCGAGCGCCTGCGCGAATCGCTGGAAAAGCTCGAATTCCGCCGCATGTTCAGTGGCGACATGGACCCCAACAACGCTTACCTGGACATCCAGGCCGGCTCCGGCGGTACCGAAGCGCAGGACTGGGCCAACATCCTGCTGCGCATGTACCTGCGCTGGGCCGACAAGCGCGGTTTCGACGCCACCATCATGGAACTGTCCGCCGGTGAAGTCGCCGGTATCAAGGGCGCTACCGTGCACATCAAGGGCGAATATGCCTTTGGCTGGCTGCGTACCGAGATCGGCGTTCACCGTCTGGTGCGCAAGAGCCCGTTCGACTCCGGCAACCGTCGCCACACCTCGTTCTCGGCCGTATTCGTTTCGCCGGAAATCGATGACAACATCGAAATCGACATCAACCCGGCGGACCTGCGCATCGACACCTACCGCTCCTCCGGGGCCGGTGGTCAGCACGTAAACACCACTGACTCGGCGGTGCGTATCACCCACGTTCCGACCAATACCGTGGTCAGTTGCCAGAACGAGCGTTCCCAGCATGCGAACAAGGACACCGCCATGAAAATGCTGCGGGCCCGTTTGTATGAGCAGGAAGTGCAGAAGCGTAACGCGGCGTCCCAGGCGCTCGAAGACACCAAGTCCGATATCGGCTGGGGTCACCAGATTCGTTCGTACGTACTGGACGCCTCGCGTATCAAGGACCTGCGGACCAACATCGAACGCAGCGACTGCGACAAGGTGCTTGATGGCGATATCGACGAATACCTGATCGCGAGCCTCAAGCAAGGGCTGTAAACCGTCAGCCGACACCTCAAGCCCCTCGTCGCAAGGCGAGGGCGAACCTGTGATGGAATATTTAAAGACATGAGCGACCAACAACTCGACCCGCAAGCCCTGCAACAGGAAGAAAACACCCTGATCGCCTTGCGCAAGGAAAAGCTTGCAGCAGGCCGTGCCAAGGGTCAGGCCTTCCCCAACGACTTCCGCCGCGACAGCTACTGCAATGACCTGCAGAAACAGTACGTCGACAAGACCAAGGAAGAACTGGCAGAGGCAGCGATCCCGGTCAAGGTTGCCGGTCGCATCATGCTCAACCGTGGCTCGTTCATGGTGATCCAGGACATGACCGGGCGCATCCAGGTCTACGTCAACCGCAAGACCCTGCCTGAAGAAACCCTGGCCGAGGTGAAAACCTGGGACCTGGGCGACATCATCGCTGCCGAAGGTACGCTGGCACGCTCCGGCAAGGGCGATTTGTACGTAGAGATGACCAGCGTTCGCCTGCTGACCAAGTCGTTGCGTCCGCTGCCCGACAAGCATCACGGCCTGACCGACACCGAACAGCGCTACCGTCAGCGTTACGTCGACCTGATCGTCAACGAGGAAGTGCGCGAAACCTTCCGCGTGCGCTCGCAGGTCATCGCTCACATCCGCAGCTTCCTGATGAAGCGCGACTTCCTCGAAGTCGAAACGCCGATGCTGCAGACCATTCCCGGCGGTGCGGCGGCCAAGCCGTTCGAAACCCACCACAACGCGCTGGACATGGAAATGTTCCTGCGTATCGCGCCGGAGCTGTACCTCAAGCGTCTGGTGGTCGGTGGCTTCGAGAAGGTCTTCGAGATCAATCGCAACTTCCGTAACGAAGGTGTTTCGACCCGGCACAACCCCGAGTTCACCATGCTCGAGTTCTACCAGGCCTACGCCGATTACGAAGACAACATGGACCTTACCGAGGAACTGTTCCGCGAACTGGCGCAACTGGTGCTGGGCACCACCGACGTGCCTTATGGCGACAAGGTGTTCCACTTCGGCGAACCGTTCGTGCGTCTCTCTGTGTTCGACTCGATCCTCAAGTACAACCCTGAGCTGACCGCTGCCGACCTGCAGGACATCGACAAGGCGCGCGCCATTGCGAAAAAGGCCGGTGCCAAGGTGCTGGGCTTCGAAGGTCTGGGCAAATTGCAGGTGATGATTTTCGAAGAGCTGGTCGAGCACAAGCTGGAACAGCCGCACTTCATTACCCAGTACCCGTTCGAAGTGTCGCCGCTGGCGCGTCGCAATGACGAAAACCCGAACGTTACCGACCGTTTCGAGCTGTTCATCGGCGGTCGCGAAATTGCCAACGCCTACTCCGAGCTCAACGACGCCGAAGACCAGGCCGAACGCTTCCAGGCGCAGGTGGCCGACAAGGATGCCGGTGACGACGAAGCCATGCACTACGACGCCGACTTCGTCCGTGCGCTGGAGTACGGTATGCCGCCTACCGCAGGCGAGGGGATCGGTATCGACCGGTTGGTGATGTTGCTCACCGACTCTCCGTCGATCCGCGACGTGATCCTCTTTCCGCACATGCGCCCGCAAGCGTAAGCAGTGGAAAAACAGCCGCCTTCATTGGGCGGCTTTTTTTTAAGTGTTTTTCAGATCGACTCATTTCAGAGCGACTTATAAGGAAGCTGTCGTGACGATTGCCAGAGAAGGGGCCGCCGGAGTAGCCAGCGCGGTGGCCAAAAGCGTCAAGTATCAGGGCCGCAAGGCTGCGCGCGAGGGCAGTGAGCAGCGCAGGCAGGTCATTCTCGATGCCGCCATGCGTATCGTGGTGCGTGATGGCGTACGCGCCGTGCGCCATCGCGCAGTGGCCGCTGAAGCCAGTGTGCCGCTGTCGGCAACCACCTATTACTTCAAGGATATCGATGATCTGCTGACCGATGCCTTCGCCCAGTATGTACAGCGCAGCGCTGACTATCTGGCGCGGCTGTGGCAGAACACCGAAGGCATTCTGCGCGAGATGATGAGCCGCAGTTCCGGGAGTCCGACCGACCGTTTTCGTCTGGCGGACGACATCGCGCGTATGGTGATGGAGCATATCCGCCATCAACTGCTGACCCGGCGTGACTATCTGATTGCCGAGCAGGCGTTCTACCACGAAGCACTGATCAACCCGCGCCTGACGCCATTGGTCATGGCCCACCAGGAAATTTTGCTGCAAGGCAGTTGTCAGTTCTTTCAGGTGATCGGTTCCCTGCAGCCCTATCAGGATGCTCAGGTGTTGACGGGGCTTATTCGTCGCATTGAGTATCAAGGCCTGCTGCATGGGCCGCAGCGTCAGGCGGACGAAGAAATGCTCTGTATCCTGACCCGGCAGATGCGTCTGGTGCTGGGGACGCCGCAGCCGCTTCGAGGGTGACTATACTGCTGCGCGAGTGCCCGGATCGGCTGCTCAGACGGTTTGACGAGCCTGCCAGTTTCGATATTTTCCAGCGGTGGCGTGTTGTTCCGCGCCGCCAAGCAGTAGCGTGACAGCCAGCCAAGGAGTACCGGTGGACGAGTATCAACAGACTATTCGTGCTTTATCGGATCGGATCGTCGTTGCACAGACGCCGATTCGCATTCTGGATGCAGTTAAATGGGATGAGAACGTCCGCAAGGAGTTTCTGGCCGCCAAGGGCAAGGCGCTGCCTGCCGTGGACCGCGCTTATTACGAAAACCGTCCGCTGGGTTTCGACTCTTCCGCCTTGAAGCAAGAGTTCCAGAACATCGAGCGCGACGTCACGCGTCAACTGGGGCAGTTCAACCCGGTCGGGCAGATCATGCGCCGCATGTGCCGTGAGTACCGCATGGTGGTGCGTATGCTTGAAGCACGCGGCACGTCCGACTTCGGGCTGATTTCTCAGGAATTGTACGGCGCGGCATCCGACGCTTTCCATGCGGGTGATCCGACGCTGGCCGATCTTGGCTTGATGCTCTCGGATTACCTGAACAACATTGCCGGACGCGGCGACCTGAAGGACGAGCCGAAAACGCTCACCGCCAAGGACGCTGTTTCGCTGCTGCAATCGCGTTTGAACCGCGTGTTCGGTGAGGCCGAGGAGACCATCCGGGTTTTCGAATCCGACGGGATCGTCGCCGATGCGGCTGCCGGTGCCGACTACATCAAGATCCGCACCGACGCGATGTTCAACGAACGCGATGTACGCGCGCTGGAAGTGCACGAAGGACTGGTGCACGTGGGCACCACGCTGAACGGGCAAAACCAGCCGATCTGTACGTTCCTGTCCAAAGGTCCGCCATCTTCGACGGTGACGCAGGAAGGCCTGGCGATTCTCATGGAAGTCATCGCCTTTGCATCCTATCCCAGCCGCCTGCGCAAGCTGACCAATCGCACGCGCGCCATTCACATGGCCGAGCAGGGGGCCGATTTTCTGCAGGTGTTCGAGTTTTACCAGGAGCAGGGCTTTGGCATGTCCGAGAGCTACGGCAATGCCAGTCGCGTCTTCCGCGGCTCGGTGCCCAACGGCCTGCCGTTCACCAAGGACCTGTCCTACCTGAAGGGCTTCATCATGGTCTACAACTACATTCAGCTTGCCGTGCGCAAGGGCAAGCTCGAACAGGTACCGCTGCTGTTCTGCGGCAAGACCACGCTGGAAGACATGCGTACCCTGCGCCAACTGGTGGACGAAGGGCTGGTGGTTGCACCCAAGTACCTGCCCGAGCAGTTCCGTGACATGAACGCCCTGTCGGCCTGGATGTGCTTCTCCAACTTCCTAAACCACCTGAGCCTGGACCGCATCGAAGCGGATTACTCGAATATTTTGTAGGCAGCGATCTTCGCTGTACGCCAGCCTGTTTTTGACTCTGGCCGAAGGCCGTAGGAGCGAACTTGTTCGCGAAGGAGAGGTACATTCTCCGAAAGCTCATGATTATGCCTATCGGCCAATGCTCGCGGAACATGGGAACGAGAATCTGAGTCTCGCGCCAGCACAGCAGTGATGTGGCGATGAAAACAACAAGGAAAGCTCATTTGAAACTGCTCGGCATCTTCACCCTGGTCCTTGCGCTCACCGGTTGCAGTTCGATGTTGTTCTACCCCGAGCAGGGTGTTCCGTTCACCCCTGACAAGGCGCGCCTGCAGTATCAGGACGTGAACCTCACGGCTGCCGACGGTACGCGCCTGCATGGCTGGTGGCTGCCCGCCAAGGAAGGCGTGCCGGTGAAGGGCACGGTGCTGCATCTGCACGGCAACGGTGGCAACCTGTCCTGGCATCTGGGTGGCGTCTGGTGGTTGCCCGAGCAGGGTTATCAAGTGTTGATGCTGGATTACCGGGGCTATGGCGAGTCGCAGGGCGAGCCAAGCCTGCCAGCGGTCTACGAGGACGTTCAGGCCGCTTTCGACTGGTTGAACACTGCGCCGCAAGTGCAAGGCAAACCGCTTGTGGTGCTGGGGCAAAGCATTGGTGGGGCGCTGGCGGTGCATTACCTGTCCGAACACCCGCAAGAGCGCTCGCGGATCAAGGCATTGGTGCTGGACAGCGTGCCGGCCAGCTACCGCAGCGTCGCGCGAAACTCGCTGAGCAAATCGTGGCTGACCTGGCCATTGAAAACGCCCCTGTCCTGGTTTATCCCGGAGGCCGACAGCGCGGTCAACGGCCTGCCAAAACTGGCCGGCACACCGATGCTGATCTTTCACAGCATGGACGACACGCTGGTGCCGCTCGCCAACGGCATCGAGCTGTACAAGGCCGCGCCGCCTCCGCGCGTCTTGCAATTGACCCGGGGTGAACACGTGCAGACGTTCGCAGACCCTCTCTGGCGTCAGGTGATGCTGCGTTATCTGGACGACCCGACGCATTTCAACGGCCTGCGCCGCCTTGCGGAAGTGCCCAACTACCCGACCCCTGCAACACCGCCAGCGCCATGAGTCGCGAGCGTAATCTCAACGGCATGATCCTCAGCGCCATTGGTGCAGTCATCGGCACGGTGGGCTGTCTGTGGTTTTACGGCTACCTGCACTTCGCAAAGCCCGAGGATGCACTGCTGCTCGGTGAATTCACCCTGCTCAAAACCGTCCCCGGCGAGGATTACAAGGTCGCTGCCACGCCAGCCGCCGAGGTGGCGCAGTGCGTTGATGGCGTACTGGTGTTGTTCGATACGTCGCGAAAAGGTCTGTCGGGCGTATTGATCGATGATCGCAGGCAGGCAGTGCGTTGCCTTGGCCAGCAAACGCCCCGGCAATAAGACCGCCGCAAAAACCCTCGCCCATGAAAAAGCCCCGCCTGTATGCGCAGGCGGGGCTTCTGTGCAGCAGCTCAGTCGCTTATTTCATCGAAGAGCGTGGTGCAACAGGCTGGTTGTCGTTGGAGATGGTGACTTCCACACGACGGTTCATGGCGCGGCCCGAGTTGCTGGAGTTGTCAGCAACCGGGTATTCCTTGCCATAACCCATGGTCACAACGCGCGCCGGGTCTACACCCATGCGTACCAGAGCCATGCGCACCGAGTTGGCGCGACGCTCGGACAGCGACTGGTTGTAGGAAGCCGAACCGGTGCTGTCGGTGTAGCCTTCGACAATCACTTTACGGTCAGGGTTTTCCTGCAGGAAGCCAGCCAGCTTGCCGATGTCGCCCTGGGCGGTTGGCTTCAGTTCGGCCTTGTTGTAGTCGAACAGCACGTCACCGAAAGTCACCAGCGTACCGCGTTCGGTCTGCTTGGCGTTCAGGCTGTTTTTCAGTGCGGCGATCTGCGCGTCGCGCGCTTCCAGACGGGCCTTGGCGCGGTCGGCAGAAGCGTTTTGCAGCGCTGCTTCAGAGGTGCGCAGGGCGATGGTCTGCTTGGCCAGCTCGATACGCTGGTTGGTCAGGTACGACAGTTGGTCGACTTTCTGTACGTCGTCATCGTTACGGAAGGCCTGTTCTGCCTTGGTCAGCCATTCGCTGGCGTCCTTGGTTTCAAGGGCTGCGACCTGAGTGGCCTGAGGGTTGGTCTGCAGCGCGGTGAAGTTGCTGCGAGCCTGTTCCAGGTTAGGGTTCGGCTTGGTTGCACAGGCTGCCAGAGCAACGCTCATGGCCAGCAGAGCAGGGATCATCAATTGTTTGCGCATAATAGGGTCGTCCTTTAATCAGTTACGAATTCATGAAAACAGAAGGGTGTGCAGGGCAATCACTGCACTTGGCGCAGGCCTTCTTCACGGAGTTCGTTGACGCCTTGACGAGCGTCCTGCACGGCCTTGGCAGCTTTGGCGGCCTGGGATTTACGTTCTGCTACGCGAGCGTCCCACTCGGCTTGTTCAGCCAGACGGCGTGCTTCATCGTATTTGTGATCCTGCATGGCCAGATCAGCAGCTTTGAGCTTGTCCTGAGCCGACTTCATTTCTACCGCCGCGAACTCGGTACCACCAGCGCTGACAGCGCTGTTGACGGCCGATTGCGAAACCGCGTACTGCTCGGAGGGCGGGTTACCGGCACAACCGGCCAGGATAAAGGTGCTACCGAGTGCCAGCGCAGCCAGCTTGAGACCGCGCAGGCCTTTGAACTTGGTTTTGGCAGTTAGGGTGTTCATGTTGATCAACTCCAATGTCTGACTCCAACGTGGTTATCCATGACAGTCGTTGCATCAAGTCCGGGCATCAGGTTGTACAACCGCCTACTGCCTTTCGGGCTTTCCTGTAATGGTTAATGGTTCCGACCTTCGCGGTTTTTGAATAGTTCAGATAAATATCTACTGAGCGGTCAGGATTTTTCAGAGGCATTCAGACGAGTGCCAATATGTTGGTCATCATATGAAGGCGCGTCGAACGACGTTCAATAACCCTGATGGCGTTCAGGTTTTTGCTGAAGCATTTGTCCAATTGCAGGCTTTTGGTGCACTGTTGGCACAGCGGATTTGAATTCACGTACGCCCGTGCTGCCGAGCGGGTACGCAACTGAGCCCAGATAAAAAACGGGAGAGGAACGATGGCCGATATCGATGCGCGTCTGCGCGAAGACGTTCACCTGTTGGGTGAGCTGTTGGGGAATACCATTCGTGAACAGCGAGGCGCTGAATTTCTCGACAAGATCGAGCGTATTCGCAAAGGCGCCAAAGCGGGCAGACGCGGTTCCGCGGAAGGTGCCGAGCAGCTTAGTTCCAGCGTCGACGGGCTGGGTGATGACGAGCTGCTGCCGGTTGCGCGTGCCTTCAACCAGTTTCTCAACCTGGCCAATATTGCCGAGCAGTATCAGCTCATGCACCGCCGCGATGATAAACAGCCGCTGCCGTTCGAGTCGCGAGTACTGCCCGAGCTGCTCGATCGTCTCAAGGCCGAAGGCCACTCACCCGACGCCCTGGCACGTCAGCTGAGCAAGCTGGAAATCGAACTGGTGCTGACTGCGCACCCGACCGAGGTAGCACGTCGCACGCTGATCCAGAAATACGACGCCATCGCTGCGCAGCTGGCCGCACTCGATCATCGCGATCTCAACAGTATCGAGCGCACACAGATTACTTCGCGCCTGCAGCGGCTGATTGCCGAGGCCTGGCACACCGAAGAGATCCGGCGCATCCGACCCACCCCGGTCGATGAAGCCAAATGGGGTTTCGCGGTCATTGAACACTCGCTCTGGCACGCCATTCCAAACTACCTGCGCAAGGCTGACCATGCGCTGCATGCAGCTACCGGCCTGCATCTGCCCCTGGAAGCCGCGCCGATCCGTTTTGCTTCCTGGATGGGTGGTGATCGTGACGGCAACCCGAATGTCACGGCCGCGGTCACCCGCGAAGTGCTGTTGCTGGCGCGCTGGATGGCGGCTGACCTGTATTTGCGTGACGTGGACAATCTCGCCGCAGAACTGTCGATGCAGCAGGCCAGCGATGCTCTGCGTGCCAGCGTGGGTGACAGCGCCGAACCTTATCGGGCGGAACTCAAACGCCTGCGCGAGCGCCTGCGTGCGACGCGCAACTGGGCCAATGCCTCGCTGAGCGAAACCCTGCCTGAGCCGGAAGCGGTGCTGCAAGACAACCGTGAACTGCTCGACCCGTTGATGCTGTGTTTCCAGTCGCTGCACGAATGCGGCATGGGTGTGATCGCCGACGGGCCGCTTCTGGATTGCCTGCGTCGGGCCGTCACATTCGGTCTGTTTCTGGTGCGTCTGGATGTTCGCCAGGATTCCAGCCGTCACTGCGCAGCGATGACCGAAATCACTGACTATCTGGGGCTGGGTCGCTACGAAGAGTGGGATGAGCAGACCCGTATCGACTTTCTGTTGCGTGAATTGAATAACCGCAGGCCGCTGCTGCCGAGCTACTTCAAGCCGGCAGCCGATACCGCAGAGGTGCTGGCAACCTGCCGGGAGGTGGCGGCCGCTCCGGCGGCGTCGCTGGGGTCTTATGTGATCTCGATGGCCGGCTCGGCCTCGGATGTGCTGGCCGTGCAACTGCTGCTCAAGGAGTCCGGGCTGCAGCGGCCCATGCGTGTGGTACCGCTGTTCGAAACCCTGGCCGACCTGGACAACGCCGGACCGGTGATCGAGACGCTGCTCGGGCTGCCGGGCTATCGCTCGCGTCTGCACGGCCCGCAAGAGGTGATGATCGGCTATTCCGACTCGGCCAAGGATGCCGGCACGACGGCGGCGGCCTGGGCGCAGTATCGTGCCCAGGAAAGACTGGTGGAGATCTGCCGCGAGCAGCAGGTTGAATTGCTGCTGTTCCACGGCCGCGGCGGTACAGTCGGTCGTGGCGGCGGTCCGGCGCACGCGGCGATCCTGTCGCAGCCACCGGGTTCTGTGGCCGGACGCTTCCGGACCACCGAGCAAGGTGAAATGATTCGTTTCAAATTCGGTCTGCCGGACATCGCCGAGCAGAACCTCAATCTTTATCTGGCCGCCGTGCTGGAAGCGACCCTGTTGCCGCCGCCACCTCCACAACCGGCGTGGCGGACGATGATGGACCAGATGGCCGGCGACGGGGTCAGCGCCTACCGCGCGGTGGTGCGCGAGAACCCGGAATTCGTCGAGTATTTCCGCCAGGCGACACCCGAGCAGGAGCTGGGGCGTTTGCCACTCGGCAGCCGTCCGGCCAAGCGCCGCGAGGGCGGTGTAGAGAGTCTTCGTGCCATTCCGTGGATCTTCGCCTGGACGCAGACGCGTCTGATGCTGCCCGCCTGGCTGGGCTGGGAAGCTGCACTGAGCAAGGCGCTGGAGCGCGGCGAGGGCGAGGTGCTGGCACAGATGCGTGAACAGTGGCCGTTCTTCAGAACGCGCATCGACATGCTGGAAATGGTCCTCGCCAAAGCCGATGCGGACATCGCCCGACTCTACGACGAACGTCTGGTCAGCGCCGAGCTGCAACATTTGGGCGCACATTTACGCGACCTATTGTCGCAGGCGTGCAATGTGGTTCTGGGGTTGACCGGGCAGACGCAACTGCTGGCGCATAGCCCTGAAACGCTGGAATTCATAAGCCTGCGCAACACCTACCTTGACCCGCTGCATTTGCTCCAGGCAGAGCTGCTGTCGCGCTCGCGTAATCGTGAAGCCAGTCTGGACAGTCCTCTGGAACTGGCGCTGCTGGTGTCTGTAGCGGGGATTGCTGCCGGTCTGCGCAACACGGGCTGATGGATCAGGCTGATGTCATCGTCGGGCCTTTTCGGTCCGGCGATGGCCAGCGCCGGATTTGCAGGCTGGCCTGCCGTAAACCTTGATACAGGTCATATCACTCTGAAATCAAGGCTGACAAGGCGGTATGCCTGCGCTTACTGCGACTTTCGGCGGCTTGTGCGGCCTCGGTCTGCTGTGTATCTTGATCAGCCTTTCGGCCTATTGGCCTGATTCATTTTTTAGATTGGCCCCCGAGGCGAATCCGATGATTTCACTATAAAAAATTTGAGGAGCATGACGATGCGCGTGATTCTGCTGGGAGCTCCCGGGGCCGGTAAAGGTACTCAGGCAAAATTCATCACTGAAAAGTTCGGCATCCCGCAGGTTTCGACAGGCGACATGCTGCGCGCTGCAGTCAAGGCTGAAACCGAGCTGGGCCTGAAGGCCAAGAGCGTCATGGATTCGGGCGGTCTGGTTTCCGATGACCTGATCATCGGCCTGATCAAGGACCGTCTGGCCGAGCCGGACTGCGCGAACGGCGTGCTGTTCGATGGCTTCCCGCGCACCATTCCACAGGCTGAAGCCCTGTTGAAAGCCGGTCTGGAAATCGACCATGTGCTGGAAATCGCCGTCGATGACGAAGAAATCGTCAAGCGCATGTCCGGCCGCCGGGTTCACGAAGGTTCCGGGCGCATCTACCACACTATTTTCAATCCGCCGAAGGTTGAAGGTATCGATGATGTGACCGGCGAACCGCTGCTGCAGCGCAAGGATGACGTCGAAGAGACCGTGCGTCATCGCCTGTCGGTGTATCACGCCCAGACCAAGCCGCTGGTCGAGTTCTACAGCAAGCTGGAAGCGAAGAACGGCAAGCCCAAGTGCAGCCATATTCCGGGCGTCGGCTCGGTTGAGGACATCACTGCAAAAGTACTGAAAGCCTTGAGCTGAGGCTTGCAGGCTGAACAATAAATGGCCCGCTTGCGGGCCATTTGTCATTTATACTGCTGCACTTTTTCACATTGACCACGACGGAAACACCGATGACCACCTTGCTGGCCCTGGACACCGCCACTGAAGCCTGCTCGGTCGCTTTGCTGCATGACGGCAAGGTGCTGAGCCACTACGAGGTGATCCCGCGCCTGCACGCCCAACGGCTGCTGCCGATGATCAAAAGCCTGATGGCCGAGGCGGGCATTGCCATGTCGGCGCTGGACGCCATTGCTTTCGGGCGCGGTCCCGGTGCGTTCACCGGCGTGCGCATTGCCATCGGCGTCGTGCAAGGCCTGGCATTCGCCCTGGAACGTCCGGTGCTGCCGGTGTCGAACCTCGCCGTACTGGCGCAGCGCGCCCATCGCGAGCACGGCGTATCGCAGGTGGCATCGGCCATCGATGCACGCATGGACGAGGTGTACTGGGGCTGCTATCACGAGACCGCTGGCGAGATGCGTCTGTTGGGCGAAGAAGCTGTGATGGCGCCCGAATTGGCCGCGTTGCCTGCGCATGCCGGCGGGCAATGGTTTGGTGCCGGTACGGGCTGGGGCTACGCAGAGCGTATGCCGGTCAGCCTGGTGGGCCAGGATGCAGCCATGCTGCCCCACGCGCAGGATCTGTTGACGCTGGCGACCTTTGCCTGGCATCGCGGCGAAGCCCTGCCTGCAGATGATGCTCAGCCGGTTTACCTGCGTGACAAGGTGGCTACGCCGAAGGCACGTTGACTGAATGGGGCAGAGCTTGCACAAAAGGCTGCCGCGTTTCGGGAAAATGCCTTTCAGTCATCGCCAACCGGTCAGCCAGTGCTGGAAAATGTCAGTTTGCCATCTACCGTTTATCGTCTGAATGGTCTTTAATCTCATTTGGCGATAACAAGTTGCAAGATATGTGGTCTAGTTATCGTTACGCAATTTGCGAACTACAAGGCAGTAACGCTAAATTGCCACTATCGACGCCGAGTACTTAATCGATGCGCATAGACGGAACCTCATCACGCTCGTACCCCATCAAGCGAAAGCCGCAGAAAACGCCTTCGACCGTCGAAGGTTCTTTTGAGGAAGTCGTAGTTGATGCCGAGTTGCCGCCGCCTCCAGCGCGCGCTCGCCGTGAAACGGGTGATTCAACGATTGGCAGCACTGCCAACGTGCCTGCGCGTCCGCAAGACATCATTTTCCCGCGCTCCATGAGCTCTCGTGTCGCCCACGCGCTGGCCAGCTATATGGCCACTGCCAGTTTTGTCGATTGGGACCTTGAAGTATCGGGGCTCGATCTGCACGTCTGATTGTGTCTCGCCTGCCTTACTACGTCGGTTGTCCGTCATGGAGTGAAAACGCCTGGCGAGAATCGCTGTACCCCGAAGATGCCCGCCCCAATGATTTCCTGAATCTCTACACTCAGGTATTCAACGCTGTCGAAGGCAACACCACGTTCTATGCTCGTCCCGCCGCTACCACGGTGCAGCGCTGGGCAGAAATAATGCCCGACGATTTTCGTTTCACCGCCAAATTCCATAAAGACATCAGCCACAACGGCGATCTTCGTGAGCAGGTGGGCGCCGCTGAGGAATTCATTCGCCTGCTTGCGCCGCTGGGCGGGCGCATCGCGCCGTTCTGGCTGCAGTTGCCCGCCAGCTTCACGCCGCAGCGTCTGGCCGAGCTGGCCGGTTTTCTCGATGAGCTCAATGTGCCGCTGGCCGTGGAAGTGCGCAATATGGCGTTTTTCATGAAGGGTGACGAAGAGCGCATGCTCAATCGCCTGTTGCTGGACCGAGGCGTCGAGCGCATCTGCCTTGATTCCCGGGCGTTGTTCAGCTGTGTATCGAGTGATCCTGCAGTCCTGCACGCCCAATCGAAAAAGCCCAAGGTGCCGCCTCGTCCGGCTGCGCTGACCCTGTTTCCCCAAGTGCGCTTCATCGGCGGTCCTGACCTGGAGGCCAACGATCAGTCTCTGCTGCAGTGGGTGGAAAAGGTCGCCGTGTGGATCGAAGAGGGGCGCACGCCTTATGTGTTCCTGCACACCCCTGACAACATCAGGGCTGCCGAACAGGCCTTGCGTTTTCATCAGCAACTGATGGCGCGATTGCCTGGCTTGCCGGCATTGTTCGAGCTGGATCGCGGGCCTCAGGTGGAACAGTTGGGCTTGCTCTGAGGTCTTCCAGGTGTGGGCTGATGAAGTCCGACCTTGTGGAGAGTCCGCTTATGGATTCGCAACTGCGCTGTTTTGCCCCTGTTTGTAAACGCTTCATCCGATTCGCACCTGTTGCCCGGTCCAAGGGTTGAGCATGCGCGTGCTGCTGGTATTCCTGCTGCTCTGTGCAATGGCTGCGTTCGCGGTCTGGCGTGGCTGGGTCGATGTCCCCGAGCGCTGGAACCCATGGGCGCCACTGGATGTGCGGGCCGAGCCCAACTTTCTGACGGCTTACAAGCTGTCGCGATTGCAGAACGATCCCGCACTGTGCGATCAGGTGCTGGGTTCGTCTGGGTTGCGTTTCAGTCGCCAGGCCGACAGTGATCCTTCTGCTCGTTGCCCTCTGCAAAATACCCTGTGTATTCAGGGGGGAGACGTGGCGCTGAGCAGCAGCTTTCTGGCCAGTTGCCCGTTGGCGGTCGCCTATGCGCTGTTTGATATCCACACATTGCAACCTGCCGCTCAGGCCGTTTTCGGCCAGCGCGTAGCGCGGATCGATCACTTGGGCAGCTTTGCCTGCCGCAACATCTACAACCGCGCCAATGCTCGGCTCAGCCAGCACGCCACGGCCAATGCGCTGGACATGGCAGGTTTTCGCCTGGCAGACGGTCAGCGCATCGGTGTGCTCAAGGATTGGGGCGACGAGGGGGACAAGGGGCGTTTTCTGAGGCTGTTACGTGACGGTGCCTGCAAAAACTTCAGTACGGTGCTCGGGCCGGAGTACAACGCGGCACATCGCGATCATTTTCACGTCGACATGGGGCGCTGGTCGGTGTGCAGGTAAGCGTTCGGGGCTTATGCCGCCATCCGCAGGTTTTGCAGGATCAGCGGACGTGCCCAGCCATTCTCGTAGTCGAACTGGCGTTGTTGGGCGGCAATGGTCTGCTCATCCAGCGGCTGGGCAGGCTTGTCGGCCAGTTCCCATTCGAATTCGGCAATCGGCAGATGCAGCGGGCGTGGCTGCGGGCCAGGGCCTGGGTTGACGCTATCGTCATAAGGGTTCAGAACGGTAGGGCGTACCCAGTGACTCTCGAATTCCAGATGGCGTTGCTGTTCGATCATTTCAGCCATGCTGAACGGCTCGGCAGGCGGAGGCAGCAGATCAAGGTCGAACTCGGCAATCGGCAGGAACAGCGGCTCTGGAGGCTTGACCTCGGTGTCGGTGACCGGGCAGGTACGTTGTTCGACGATCTTGCTCAGGGTTTTTGCGCCAGCGACCGGTTCGCCGGTTTCTACATCCACCTCGACAGCCGTCGGGTGCACGGGTACTGAAGCGCTTTCACTGACCTGATCCGCCATCGCTCGGGCAAATGCATCCGACCACAGCTGCGTCACACCACCCAGTGTGCGGCTGTTGCGTACGCTAAAGTCGCCTGAGTGCGACAAATAGCCGATGGATGATTGAACAATCTCTGACATAGCGATCAGTACTGGCCTTGGGTCTGGCAAAATGCCGGATACTTGGTTATCGGCAGAGTTTGCCGATCATTAACAATTTTTGAGTGTGTAAGCGCAATGATTGAGCAGCAAGCAGGCAGTCGTATCCGGGTCGAAGCCCTGGCCGTTGGCGAACAGGAGCAGGCGGCGCAGTGGGCGCGGCGCCTGGGCCTGCCGTTGAGCGATGCGCACGCTGATTTTGCACTGCAACTGACTGACGGCGGGCTGCAATTGCAGCAGTTGGGCGACGATGCACCGGGCGCCGTACGTGTCGATTTTGTCGAGGGCGCGGTGGCTCACCGGCGGCTGTTCGGCGGCGGAACCGGGCAGATGATTGCCAAGGCGGTCGGTATTCAGCCAGGCGTTCGCCCCAGCGTGCTGGACGCAACGGCAGGTCTTGGCAAGGATGCGTTCGTGCTGGCAAGTCTGGGCTGCGACATGAGCCTGATCGAGCGTCAGCCGATTATCGCTGCATTGCTGGAGGACGGTCTGGCCCGCGGGCGCGGTGATCGTGACGTCGGCTCCATCATTGCCAGGATGCGCCTGTTGACCGGCAACTCGATCGACATCATCCGCGCCTGGACAGGGGAGCCGCCCCAGGTGATTTACCTGGACCCGATGTTCCCGCACCGGGAAAAGACCGCGCTGGTGAAAAAGGAAATGCGTCTGTTCCGGCCGCTGGTCGGTGATGACATGGATGCGCCTGCGTTGCTTGAAGCAGCGCTGGCGCTTGCCACCCACCGCGTGGTGGTCAAACGCCCGCGCAAGGCCCCCTGCATCGACGGCCTCAAGCCGGGTTATGCGCTGGACGGCAAATCCAGCCGCTACGACATCTACCCGAAGAAGGCCTTGAAGCCCAAGGCAGCCACAGACGAGAGCGGTGCATAGCGCCTATCGTCGACGGCCTGAGCCCGAATCAAACGCAGATGCGCCTGTGAATACAGGCGCAAACCCCACACTCAAAGCGCGCCAAAGACCTTCTTCGCCAGACCTGTAGCGGCAGCAGCAGGGTTGGCGCGAATGCTTTCTTCCTGTTTGGCGATCATTTCAAACAGCCCGTTCAGCGCTTGTTCGGTCACGTAGCCTTCAAGATTTGCACTTTTGCTGTCAAGCGCGCCAAGCGCCGCCGCTTTGCCGGCAAAGGCGTTGTACTTCTGCGCCAGACCGACCTGATCGGTGGACTTCTTGACGATAGGCAGGAACTTGGCGCGGATCTGCTCGCGGCTGGTGCTGCTCAGGTACTGGGTGGCCGAGTCCTTGCCACCGCTGAGAATGGCCTTGGCGTCGGTAACGCTCATCTTTTTCACGGCATCTACAAGCAGCGCCTGAGCTTGAGGCACGGCGGCTTCGGCGGCCTGGTTCATGCTGGTTTCCAGCTGATCGACCTGAGCGCCCATGCCGAGCATTTTCATCTTTTTCGCGATCTGGCCGAGTTTGCCCGGCAACTCGATGCGCACCTCTTCATTTTTGCTGAAACCGCCGGGAACGCCGAGCTGTTTGACAGCAACTTGTGCGCCCTGAGTCAGGGCATCCTTGAGCCCACCGGTTGCGTCCGATTGCGAGAGGTCGCTCAGTGACAGGGCGAAGACGTTGGCCGACAGCAGAAGGCCAGCGCACAGGCCGGCCAGGGAGAACGAAAAACGAGGCATGAGAGCGTCCTTGTTGAAGTGGGTTCTGACCTGAACCCGGATCGATAATGGTGCGGTGCGTGATCAAGCGTATCAGGAAGTCGCGACAGGCACTCGCACCCGTGAGCGATGGACGTCAACTGATGTCGAGGAGGATGAAGCCTTGTGACACGACAACGGCGCGTTGAGGCGCGCCGTTGAAGGGAGCAATCAGTGTTGAACGGATTAGCCGGCTGCCTGAATGACCTTGATCAGCAGGCCTTTCTGGTCTTCTTTGGTCAGCTCGACCGAATGAACGGTGTCGTTGATCCATACCAGCGTGCCGTTGTGTTCGATTCGTGCCGACAGGGCATAGCTGTGGCCCTGCACGGGATAGCGGTCGGCGGCGTAGCTCAGTTTAAACGGCAGCGGCACCTGGTGAGTAATCTCTGTTTCGCTGACATCGATGACATGGGCCGGTGCGTCAGCAAGGCTGATGTCACTCAGGGCGACAATCAGCTTGCAGCCCGTTGGCAACGCAATACGTGGCAGGTAATAAACTTCACCCTGAAGGCTTACTAGGGGTTCGCTGGACATTTCAATTTCCTTATTTGATTAAGTACCAGTCATTGGTACAGACCAAACCCTAGCAGGGGCCAGAGAGCAGAAAACAGCTGTCTGAATGTCCCTGCCAGGTTACGGAAAAGCCCTACGTTTTCTCTTGATCGCTTCCTACGTCCTGCTCCTCTTCATTGCTGTGCAAGGCCACTTGCCGAATCGAAAGACGGATTTCGGCAGGCAATACCCGCTTGGCCGCCCCTTCCGCCAGTTCGCCCAGCATCGGGTGATAGCTCAGCTTGCCGGCACTGTCCTTGCGCAGCACGCCCAGGTCCAGCAGGGTCTGGATGAAGTGTCGGAACAGGCTCTTGTCGAAGAACTCCGGTGCATTGAGGCCGTGCAGAATCGACAGGCGCTGGGCCATGACCGTGCACAGGTCTTCGAGCTGCTCGGGGCTCAGCGTGTTCTGCCCGCTGTTGAGCAACAAGGCAATCGCCATGTAGAAGCGCTGCAGCGTCTGGGCGATGGCGCGCGACAACAGCGTCAGCAAGACGAACTCGCGCGAGCTGGGCTCCGGGCGCACGTAGGCGTCCTTTTTGAAGCGCAACAGACCTTGTTCCACGAACGCAGCCAGCCATTGATCGACCACCTCATCCAGCTCGTTCAGCGGCCAGCGAATGAACAGTTCCGATTGCAGGAACGGGTACAGTGCACGTGTGTAGCGCAGAATCTGTTCGCGGGTCATGCGCGACGAGCTCTGGAAAAAGCTTGCCAGCAGCGAGGGCAGGGCGAAGATGTGCAGGACGTTGTTGCGGTAGTAGGTCATCAACACCGCATTCTGTTCGTTCAGGTACAGAATTTTGCCCAGCGCGTCTTTTTGTTCGGCGAGCAGGTCCATGCCTTTTACGTGCTCGATCAGCGAACGGCCATCACCTTCCGGCAGTGTCGTGTGCGGGGAGTACGGAACGGCGCGTAGCAAGGTCAGGTACAGGTCGAGAACCCGCTCCATGGCCTGATCGTCCAGCGCCAGTCTTTGCGTCGACAATAACGCCACGGCAACCAGGTTCATCGGGTTGACGGCAGCGGCTTCGTTCAGGTGCTGGGCCACACGCTCACCTAGGCGGTGCGTGGTCTCGCTCAGCCATTCGGGGCGAAATTGCGGGTCCAGCTGCTGTTCGCGCCAGTCCGGTTGTTCGCCATCGAGGAACTCGGCCAGTTTGATCGGCGCACCGAAGTTCACCGAGACCTGGCCGAAGCGCTGCTTCAGCGCGCCAATGACTTTGAAGATATCGAAGATCGACTCTTTCTTCTTGGTTGCCCCGCGCAGTTCGCCCAGGTAAGTACGGCCTTCCAGCACACGCTCGTAGCCGATATACACCGGGATGAAGACGATGGGCATCCGCGAGTTGCGCAGGAAGCTGCGCAGGGTGATGGCGAGCATGCCGGTTTTCGGTTGCAGCATGCGCCCGGTGCGTGAACGGCCGCCTTCGACAAAGTATTCGACCGGAAAGCCCTTTATGAACAGCGTATGCAGGTACTCGGTGAACACCGCCGTGTACAGCGGGTTGCCCTTGAACGTGCGGCGCATGAAAAATGCCCCGCCACGTCGCAGCAGGCCGCCGACCACAGGCATATTCAGGTTGATGCCGGCGGCGATGTGCGGCGGCGTGAGGCCGTTGCGAAACAGCAGGTAAGACAGCAGCAGATAATCGATATGGCTGCGGTGGCAAGGCACATAAATGACCTCATGTCCCGGCGCAACTTCCTGAACGCCTTCGATGTGGCTGACCTTGATGCCGTCGTAGATCTTGTTCCAGAACCAGCTGAGCACCACCTCCATGAAACGGATCACCGAATAGGTGTAGTCCGAGGCGATCTCGTTGCCGTAGCTCAGCGCCCGTTCCCGGGCCTTGTCCTGAGTGATGTGTTCACGCTCGGCTTCTTCGATGATAGCCTGCTTGACCAGCGGCTCGTCCAGCAGACCTTTGACCACCGTGCGCCGGTGCGAAACGTCCGGGCCGATCACGGCGCTTTTCAGGTTGCGAAAGTGCACGCGCAGCAGACGTTGGGTCATGCGCAGCGTCAGCTCGTAACCTTTGTTTTCACCCACCAGTTCGCGCATGTGAATTGGCGCGGAAAACTGCACGCGGGTCTTGCGGCCCAGAATCAGAATGCTCACCAGACGGCGTAACCGACCGGTCACCGCCCAGCTGTCGGCAAACAGCAGCTTCCAGGCACTGGATTCACGGTCAGGTGACTGGCCCCAGAACACGCTGACCGGAATGATCTGCGCGTCTTCGCCGGGGTTCTGGCTGACGGCTGCGACCACACGCTCCAGCGTCGGGGGCGCACCACGCTTGTCCTGGCGACCGAGCCAGTCGGGGGAGGGTGTCAGGTAAAAGAATGCGGCGGGCTCAATCAGGTTACCCACCGCCACCGACAGCACCGGACGAGGCAGACCGGCCTTGCGGCATTCTGTATCGATCACTGCCAGATCGCTGATTGACGGCGATTGCAGTGCATAGAACACCGGGCGACTGCGGTCCAGATTCAGCGTGAAAGACGATTGATTGATGGTTTCCGAGCGAACCCAGAGATACAACAACCGGCGCAGGGTGCCGAACACAAGACGACGGAATGGAGAGCGGGTCATACGGCTTCTGCTGAGTGAGGGGCGGGCGGCTGCCCTGGATGGGCGCCAGTGTGACGTATCCCGAAGCGATCGGCAAAAGCGCCGCTGTGCCCGGCTGAACGGGTCACGTCTGAATGACCGTTTGCCGAGCCGGGTTCGCCTCGCGACGTCACGCATCCGGAACGTCGCGGCGAATAGTCCTACGAGGTTCGCCAGGTAATCTCTTCCTCGCCGTCGGCACTGACGCGTATCCAGCGGTCGGCCGTCTCGTCGCTTTCTTCTTCAACCCAGGTGCCTGGGGCGCAACGTACTTCGACGTTCAAGGCCTTGAATGCGGCGCGAGCACAGGCGATGTCGTCTTCCCACGGGGTCTGATCGCTGTCCAGGTGCAGGCTGTTCCATTTGCCGACCGCTCTGGGCAGCCAGGTCACGGCGACAGTGCCCGCTGTGCATTTCCAGGTCTGGCCTTTCTGCTTCCATTCGCTGCAGGAGCCCAGCGCGTCGCCGAGCCACTGGGCGATTGCCTTGTGATCGACGTCTTCGTCTTTCAGGTAAATCTCGATATCGGGTTGGCGCATGGGGGCCTCTGTTGAATGCTTATTGCAGCACGAAATAATCGTAGCGCATGGAAACGGTGACCTTGAAAGGTCCTGGTTGCTCGATGACCGCTGCGCGACGTTCAGCGCTGGCGCGCCAGCCGTGCGGTGTCATGGCCAGCAGATCGGCGCGGGACTGGCCGTCGATCAGCTTCAGCGTATAGCGCAGGGTTTCGCTGTGTTGCAGCTGCATGCCTTGCGGCACCAGCGACAGGTGCTTGTCGTCGGCATAATCGCGCACTTCATCATAGAGCCGCTGACGCAGTTCCATCAGATGCTCATTGGTCGGGCCGACCCGCATCAGTCCGCCGCCTGGGGTCAGCAGGCGCTTGGCTTCCTGCCAGTCCAGCGGGCTGAACACGCTGGCCAGAAACTGGCAACTGGCATCCGGAAGTGGCACACGGGCCATGCTGGCGACCATCCAGGTCAGCGTCGGGTCACGACGGCAGGCACGCTTGACCGCTTCGCGGGAGATGTCCAGCGCATAGCCATCGGCATGGGGCAAGGCTTCGGCAATCTGCGCGGTGTAATAGCCTTCGCCACAGCCGATGTCCAGCCAGTGCGCGGGGGATCGCTCGGCGGCCAGTTCAGCCAGACGCCGGGCTACCGGAGCGTAGTGCCCGGCATTGAGAAAGTCGCGTCGCGCCTCGACCATGGCCTGATTGTCGCCAGGGTCGCGGCTGTTCTTGTGCTGCACCGGCAACAGGTTCAGATAGCCCTGACGGGCTCGGTCGAAGCGATGACTGGCCGGGCACACCACGCCGTTGTCGGCAGTGCTGAGCGGCGCTGAGCAGATCGGGCAGGTCAGCATCAGGCGAGCAACTTGACCAGAGTCTGGTAGTAGATCTCGGTCAGCACATCGAGGTCGCTGGCCAGAATACGTTCGTTGACCTGATGGATCGTTGCGTTGACCGGCCCCAGCTCGACCACTTGGGTGCCGAGTGTGGCGATGAAACGACCGTCGGAGGTTCCGCCGCTGGTCGAGGCTTTAGTCTCACGGCCGGTGACGCTTTTGATGCTGGAAGACACGGCGTCCAGCAACGCGCCCGGCTCGGTGAGGAACGGCAGGCCGGACAACGCCCAGTCCACGTGCCAGTCCAGTTCATGCCTGTCGAGGATATCGGCAACGCGCTGCTGCAGGCCTTCGACGGTCGACTCGGTGGAAAAACGGAAGTTGAAGACCGCCACCAGATCTCCGGGGATGACGTTGGTGGCGCCGGTTCCGGCGTTCAGGTTGGAGATCTGGAAGCTGGTCGGCGGGAAGAAGTCGTTGCCGTGGTCCCAATGCTCGGCGGCCAGTTCGGCCAGGGCCGGCGCGGCCAGGTGAATCGGGTTCTTGGCCAGATGCGGGTAAGCCACATGGCCCTGTTTGCCGCGCACCGTCAGTGTAGCCCCCAGCGAACCGCGTCGACCATTCTTGACCACATCGCCGACCAGCGTGGTGCTCGACGGCTCGCCGACGATGCACCAGTCCAGACGCTCATTACGCGCTGCGAGGCGCTCGACCACGGCTTTGGTGCCGTGATGCGCCGGGCCTTCTTCGTCGCTGGTGATCAGAAATGCCACCGAGCCCTTGTGATCAGGGTGATCGGCGACAAAGCGCTCGGCCGCCACCAGCATCGCCGCCAGACTGCCTTTCATGTCTGCCGCGCCACGCCCGCAAAGCATGCCGTGCTCGTCGATCAACGCATCGAATGGATCGTTCTGCCAGTTCTGCAGCGGACCGGTCGGAACCACGTCGGTATGACCGGCGAAACACAGTACCGGGCCGTCGGTGGTGCCGTGGGTGGCCCAGAAGTTGTCGACGTCTTCGATACGCATCGGCTCCAGCTTGAAGCCGGCATCGCCCAGGCGCTGCATCATCACGGTCTGGCAATCGGCATCGACCGGCGTCACTGACGGACGGCGGATCAGATCGCAGGCGAGTTGGAGGGTGGGCGAGAGGTCGGCTGGGGCCGTCATGTACAGAACTCCGGTAGCAAGACTTTGGGCGCGAAAAGGCGGATATCTTAAAGCAAAACGACGACCTGAGGCCGTCGTTTATCGTGCCCGCTGGATATGTCAGGCAGTGGATGGGGCCGGGCGGGTTGCGCGAGTGGACAGGATTGCCATGGTAATGGCTGCCAGATAAGGGACTGATTGTGCGAAAAGCATGGCTATCCAGAAACCCAGGTCTGGATCGATGGTCTCTTTTCGGATGCAGAGAAGTATGATCGCAGCCCACCAGAGCACCATCATGCACACATCTTCTGCGGCTTCCCTTACGGCTTGGCCGAACCGGGTGCGTGCAGTCTGCTTGGGCGTGCGAAAAAACGGCAATCCTGATGTGAACAGTGCTGACAACACGGCTTTGCCTATGACGGAATAGAGCGCCGTGCTCGCCAGCATCGCTGCCAGTGCGTCTTTGATGTCTGTATTGGCCAGCCGCTGGTAGAGGGTAAACGCCTTGAATATTCCCAAAACGAACATCAGCAATAATGAGGCCGAAAACAACCAGGGTAACGGTTCAAGCAGGTCGGGCTCAACGATCATTGCCATCGACCACAACAGCACGGCCAGTGCCAGGAAGTAATTGACGCCGCCTGCCATCCACGGCACCCACCCGGCGATAAAGTAATAACGCTGGACAGGCGTCAACGCGGTACCGGTTCCCGCCAGCAAACTTGCTGCATGCCGCTTGAATATCTGCATGGCACCATAGGTCCAGCGGTAGCGCTGTTTTTTAAAGTCCATGAAAGTGTCGGGCATCAACCCTTTGCCGTAACTGATGGCGGCATAGCCGGTAGAAAAGCCGTGCTCCAGTATTCTCAATCCCAGTTCAGCATCCTCGCAGATACACCATTCTGCCCAGCGCAGCCGCTGCAGTACGGATTTGCGAATCAGGGTCATGGTGCCGTGCTGAATGATTGCGTCGTGGTCGTTGCGGATCACCATGCCGATATTGAAGAAAACGCGATACTCGGCCTCGCAATAACGTTTGAACAGACTCTCGTCCCCGTCACGATAATCCTGAGGTACCTGGATGACGGCTATATCCGGGTCCGCAAAGTGCGACACCATATGTTTGAGCCAGTGCCGATGCACGCAATAGTCGGCGTCGATGGCTGCGACTATTCCGGCGTCCTCGGCCGTGTATTCCAGCAGGTAATTCAGTGCGCCGGCCTTGAAGCCGCTTAGCGGATTGACATGAAAGAACCGGAAGTGAGCTCCCAGTTGTCGACAGTACGCCTGGACGGGTTTCCAGACGTTCGGGTCTTGGGTGTTGTTATCGATTACCAGCACTTCAAAGTCCGGATAATCCAGTTTTTGTAATGCGTCGAGAGTCAGCTTCACCATGTCCGGAGGTTCGTTGTAGCAGGGTACATGTATGGAAACCTTGGGCCACGGGCCTGGATAGGCACGTGTTGGCGGAAAGGATCGCGGATTTTCCGCTCCCCAGAACGACTCCAGAAACTCGTAACCCTGTGTGCCCACGACGATCATTATGCCGGTGGCCCATGCCAGAGCAATGGGCAGGGCTATCCATGCGGATAACGGCTGCGCGTAACTCATACCGACCCAGACCAGCACGGCGTACGCCACGGCGCACATTACCGCTGTTGTTCGCCAGGCGTCAGGCCGCAAACCGGCTATTACTCTCGGGATTTCCGACTGCCAACTGGCGCGTGTTTTCACAGGACCCTTCAGTTGCAGCTTCATCTTGCGCTGTGCATCAAACAGGCCCCAGTGCGGCCCTGGCAAACCTTCCGAGGTTTTCCACGGCTGATCGAACGCTTCCATGACAAAGTAGTCGTGGCCGTGCTGTTCGAGCAGAGCGAGCTGATGACGCAGATAGATCGACTGTTCTGCACGATACGTTGTTATACGCCTTCTGAAGTTGCCTTTGCCGGGCCAGCCAACTTCGGAAATGATCAGCGGTTTGTCGGGAAACATCAGCTTCAGTTCGTCAGCCCGCGCAAGTACTAGTGCGCTTGCTTCGGTCACCGGCACAGCCTCTTTGAACGGCAGTATATGAGCGGCTATGAAGTCTGCATGTTCGGCCAGTTCAGGCGTCTCGTGCCATTGCTTCCATCCTTCCGAGGTCGAAACCGGAACATCGACATAGCGTCGTGCAGTGTTCATATAGGCAGTCAGTTGATCGACGGTGACATCGTTGCGCAGCAGTGCTTCATGCCCGATGAGTAAGCGCTGAACGCTGGAGAATCGATTGGCCAGGTCTACGCCGGTCAGCAAGTCCCGGTCATTATGTTTCTCGTCCTAGGTGATCCATACGCCCAGTGTGACGCTCATGCCCAATGCCTCGGCGATCTCGGGAATACAGGCCAGCGTACCCTCCACTGAATAGGTTCTTATGTGCCGGGTAAAAGGCCGGATCAGCAGCAGGTCTTCGGTGATTTGCTCGCGGGTCGGATAGAGGTGCGTGTACGGACTCTGCCCAGGACGAAAAGGGCTGTATGAGACCCCCGGGATATTTTCAGGCCAGTCCGGAACCTCGCTGGCCATTGTTGTTAATGAATGGGCTGGCCATATGTTTCCCTTGGATAGATTGTCATCCATGTCTGCAATGTGCTCCATGCTTGTGCGCCGGTGCCGCGAGTTCCCTTCGCGTTGATTAACCTTAGTCGTCCTCGTTCATTGCCGTTTGCAATGCTTAGACTCTTTTCCCCGGGCGTTTCCAAAAACGGAATGGCGTTTAGGCAGTGGGCGTTGATTGCGTTCTAACATCATTGTTTTTTACTTCCCTTGAATCTCTGGGGTCAGCTCGTCAACGGACAAGGACCTTGCCTGCCGGGAACAAGTCAGGTGTCTTGTCGTCGACAAACCCCTATAATGCGCGCCGGTTTTTGAGGTATTGGTCATGAGTGCAGAAGATCCACGGTTCGCTGGCATCGCCCGTCTATATGGCGTCGAGGGGCTGGCACGCTTGCGCGCGGCTCATGTGGCCGTGGTGGGTATCGGCGGCGTGGGCTCCTGGGCGGCGGAAGCGATGGCGCGCAGTGGCGTGGGCGAGATTTCGCTGTTCGACATGGACGATGTCTGTGTCAGTAACAGCAACCGCCAGTTGCATGCACTGGGCAGCACGGTCGGTCGGCCGAAGGTCGAGGTGATGGCTGAGCGTATCCGCGCGATCAACCCCGATTGCATCGTGCACGCCGTGGCTGATTTCGTGACCCGCGACACCATGGCCGAGTGCATTACCCCGGACATGGACTTCGTGATCGACTGTATCGACAGCGTCAACGCCAAGGCTGCGCTGATTTCATGGTGCAAACGACGCAAGATTCAGATGGTCACCACCGGCGGGGCGGGCGGGCAGATCGACCCGACGTTGATTCAGATCGCCGACCTCAACCGCACCTTCAATGACCCGTTGGCCTCCAAGGTGCGCTCGACCCTGCGTCGGGATTATGGTTTTTCACGCACGCCGAACCGTCACTACAGCGTGCCTTGCGTGTTTTCCACTGAACAACTGCGCTACCCCAAGCCGGATGGCAGTATTTGTCTGGAAAAGAAATTCGTCGGCGAGGGCGTAAAGCTCGATTGCGCCGGTGGTTTCGGTGCCGTGATGATGGTGACCGCGACCTTTGGCATGATTGCCGCCACCCGTGCGGTGGACAAACTGGTAGCGGGCACGCGACGGCCTTCGGAGCGGATCAAGCCAGCGCTTGTAACACCCGATCAGGCTTCAGTCAGCTGACGCATCTTCTGCAGTACGGCATTGAGGCCGTTGCTGCGCGAGGGTGATAGCTGGCGGGCGAGGCCCAACTGATTGAACCAGTCAGGTAAATCCACGGCTGCCAGCTCTTGTTCCGAAAGGCCGTTGACACGCGCCAGCAGCAGCGCCACCAGGCCGCGTATCAGTCGCGCGTCGCTGCCGGCCCGAAACAGCCAGGCGTTGTCGCTGACTGCGCCGGTCAGCCAGACCTTGCTTTCACAACCGTGTACCAGATTGTCGTCGGTCCTTTCTTCGTCACTCAGCGGCGTAAGTTGATCACCCCATTGCATCAGCAGGCGGGCGCGCTGTTCCCAGCCTTGCGGCCGGGAAAAACTGTCGAGCGCAGTTTGCGCCAAGGGCGGCAGGCTCATCGAAGCAGCTCCAGTGCCTGATCCAGTGCGCTGAAGAACTGCAGCAGATCGTCCGAATCGTTGTACAGCGCCAGTGACACGCGAATCGCGCCGGGCAGGCCAAGGGTCTTGAACAGCGGCATCGCGCAGTGATGGCCGGCGCGCACGGCAATGCCCTGCTCGGTCAGCAGGTGGGCCACATCAGCATTGTGAACGCCATCGACGACGAAGCTGACCAGTGCCAGATCCGGCGAGCCCAGGACCTGAATGCCGTCCCGCTGCTGCAGGCCCTCGAGCAGGCGACGGTGCAGTCTGGCTTCATGCTCTGCAACCGCCTGATGATCGAGACTGTCCAGGTAACTCAGGGTAGCGCCCAGACCGATCACACTGGCAATGGGCGGGGTGCCCGCCTCGAAACCCAGGGGTGCCGGACGAAATTTCGCGTGTTGATAATCGGCCGTCAGCACCATCTCGCCGCCGAACTGCCAATGCGCGAGGCTGGGCAGCGCTTCGTTGCGTCCGTAAAGCACGCCGAGCCCTTCCGGGCCATACAGTTTGTGGCTGGAAAACACATAAAAATCGCAGCCCAGCGCCTGTACATCATGGCGTCCGTGCACCACGCCCTGCGAGCCGTCCACGACGGTGAGCGCGCCTTGGGTCTTGGCCAGTGCGATAAGACGGGCGAGGGGTTGCCAGGTGCCGAGCACGTTGGAGAGCTGGGTGACTGCGAGCAGGCGCGTGCGCGGTCCGATCAGGTTGGCTGCCGCGTCGCAGTCGATCACGCCATCGATGTCCAGCGGCAGAACCACCAGTTTCAGGCCGCGTCGCTGAGCCAGTTGCTGCCATGGCAGCAGATTGGCGTGATGCTCCAGCGCACTGATGGCGATTTCGTCGCCCGCCGCGAATTCATGTTCCAGCCCGTAGGCCAGCAGGTTCAGCGCAGACGTTGCGCCGTGGGTGAAGATGATCTGGCCGTTCTCGCCGGCATTCAGCCAGTGAGCGACCTTGCCACGGCTGGCCTCGAACGCTTGAGTGGCGTGCGCGCCGGGCAGATGCTGGGCACGATGCACATTGGCGGCACCGTTGGCGTAGTAATGAGTCAGGGCGTCGATAAGCGCCTGAGGCTTTTGCGTCGTGGCGGCGTTGTCCAGATAGGTCTGGCCTTGCCGTTGCAGAGCGGCGATGGCGGGGAAGTCGCCGCGCCAGGGAGAGAAGAGGGGCATTGTTCGTCCCGCGTGTGCAGGCGGGTTCAAAGCCGTCAGCCTTGAACCCGCACACAGCATCAGTTATGAGCGTGCAGTGCTTCGTTCAGCTCGACGGCCGACTTGTGGGTTTTGCATTCCACCGCGCCGGTCTGAGAGTTGCGACGGAACAACAGGTCGGTCTGACCCGCCAGCTCGCGGGCCTTGACGATCTTGACCAGCTCATTGTTTTCGTCGAGCAGCGCGACCTTGGTACCTGCGGTCACGTACAGGCCCGACTCCACGGTGTTGCGATCACCCAGCGGGATGCCGATGCCGGCGTTGGCACCGATCAGGCAGCCTTCACCGACCTTGATGATGATGTTGCCACCACCGGACAGCGTGCCCATGGTCGAGCAGCCGCCGCCCAGATCCGAGCCCTTGCCGACGAATACGCCAGCGGAAACGCGGCCTTCGATCATGCCCGGGCCTTCGGTGCCGCCATTGAAGTTGACGAAGCCTTCGTGCATGACGGTCGTGCCTTCGCCGATATAGGCGCCCAGACGCACGCGAGCGCTGTCAGCGATACGAACGCCGCTCGGCACGACGTAATCGGTCATTTTCGGGAATTTGTCGACCGAGAATACTTCCAGCAGCTCGCCCTTGAGGCGTGCTTCGAGTTGACGCTCGGCCAGCTCGACCAGATCGACCGCGCCCTGGCTGGTCCAGGCCACGTTTGGCAGCAGGGGGAAGATGCCTGCCAGGTTCAGACCGTGCGGCTTGACCAGGCGGTGCGACAGCAGATGCAGCTTGAGGTACGCCTCGGGAGTCGACGTCAGTGTGGCGTCTTCGGCCAGCAGGGTCGCGACCAGCGGCTTCTGGCTTTCGGCCAGACGAGTCAGCAGTGCGGCTTGAGTCGCGTCCACGGATTTGGCCGCTTCGGCCAGCTTGTAGGCCATGTCGACATTGAAGGTGATTGCCTGGTTGCCGCCGGTGTAGCCCAGAACCGGTGCGATAGCCGCGACCAGTTCCGCAGAAGGATTGATCAGAGGCTGAGCATAAAATACTTCAAGCCATGCGCCTTGACGATTTTGGGTGCCGACGCCGAAGGCCAGGCTGAACAGGGTGGTGGACATGTAAATACCTCGTGGCTTTATCAAGGGGCTTTCAGTAGCGCTCTGGCTTACTGTAAAGCCGCTGCATACAGGTCAGGCTTGAAGCCGATCAGGGTTTTATCGCCCAGATCAAGCACTGGACGCTTGATCATGGACGGCTGCGCGAGCATCAGTTCTATGGCTTTCGCCTGGTCGAGATCGGCCTTTTGTCCGTCTTCGAGCTTGCGAAAGGTCGTGCCTGCGCGGTTCAGCACAACCTGCCATCCATGTTCATTGCACCACTGCTCGAGGTGCTCACGGTCGATGCCCTGGGTCTTGTAGTCGTGAAATTCGTAGCTCGCCGAATGCTCGTCGAGCCAGGTACGAGCCTTTTTCATCGTGTCGCAGGCTTTGATGCCAAATAGAGTGTAAGTCATTGTTTAAGGTGGGGTGGCTGATCTTGCTCGATACTCCCCACGTCTTCTCCTCGCAATTCAGCCGGCTATTATGCCACGTCAGTCCGTTCAGTGTCGTGACAGCGCCAGTACGGTTACTGAACGGAAATTAGATAATAAGGATAACCATCATTAAGAAAACTTCACCCGCTCCTGCTTGAGTCGCTGGCTGCTGCGGGCAATTATTACCCGTCATTTGAAGTTTGGGTGCGTTATGTCTGAGCAAGAGAAGAAGCGTCAGGAAGCGCTTGTCCGGCAGCGTTATTACAGGGAGCGTCAACGTGCCGAGGGATTCAAGCAAAGTACCCTCTGGATTCACGGTGAAGCCGAAGCCCAGGGCCGGCTGGCTGCCCGCGAAGGAAAGCCGTTGCTGCCCATGCAGTCTCATGATCCGGTCAGTTGGGCGGTCGGCTGGGTGGCTGAAAAACTGCGAACCCGAGAGTAGTCAGCACTTTTTTCGGGCGGCCACGCCACACGTTGGAAACGTATGGCGCGCTGTTGATTGCCGCATGATCAACACGTGCCCGGACGCTCTCCGTCAGGGCGTTTCAAATTTCGAGTTGCCACGGTCCGCATAGATAGCGCCCATCACGGCGATGTCATTGCTGCTGAGCGTCTTGCCCACATTGATGATCTCGAAGTCGCCGAGGGTCAGGCCGTTGGGGATATCGAAATGCATGATCGAGTCACGGTCGTAAGCCGAGTGGTGGAAGTCGGCGGCCTCGTACCTGTCGAAAAAATTGGTATTGATCTCTTCTTCACTTAATCCGGTTTGCGAAAGCAGTGAGCGCACCAGCGGTTCGTTCCAGGGGATGTTTGCCTGCGGATGCTGATGCTCGTGAACCGCACCGAGCGCGTGTCCGAATTCATGCAGCACGATGCGCGTCAGGTCCGGCATGGGTTTCAGATCCGCCGTGTACAGTTCTTTGAGGTTGAACTCCATGGTCGACTCATCAGGCTCGGCCAGCAGGGTGTCGGTGCCTATGGCGCTCCAGTTCAAATGTTCATTGAAGCCAATTCGGATATCGCTCGCTCCGTCCGTCACGAACTCGAATTTCAGGTTTATGTGCGGCAGCCATTTGCTTGCCGCTTCTACGATGGGCGCTGTGAGGGTGGCTGGAGGGTTCTTGAGGAAAAGAACTTTCAGGGTTCGCCCGCGAGCCCAGTATTTGCTGAACGAAACCAGCAGGCGCGCCTGGTGCCTTGACTGGCCGGTGTTGTTGCCGGTTTCCGATTGGTAAGCAGGGGTGGTTTCCGCGTTAGCGGGGTTTTCGCGAATCGCTGCTTCATACGAAGCCTGGTGATTTCCAGCGCTGCGCATGCAGCAGGATGCGGGCAGTTTTAAGCCTTTGGGAGCAGTGGATGCGGGCATGAGATTGGCCTTCATGGTTGTTCGCTTCGTGTCTGGAAGCATGAAAAATGAAGGTTGAGAGTACGTTCACGCACGGGGCGGGAGGTGGTAACTAATTACCCCGCCGCACATTGCATGCGGCGGGGCGATCTTTTTGGGTTTGGCTTTTACTTGCTCAGGAAGGCGCGGATACGTTCGGCCGCTTCTATGCATTCGGCCAACGGTGCCACCAGCGCCAGACGCACCCGGCCTGCGCCAGGGTTGACGCCATACACTTCGCGGGAAAGGTACGAGCCCGGTACTGCGGTGACGTGCTGATCGACGAACAGATCGCGGCAAAATGCAGCGTCATCGGTGCCAACATTCGGCCACAGGTAAAAGCCGCCGTCCGGGCGCTGAACGTCGAGCACCGGACTCAGGATGTCGAGCACCGCAGCGAACTTCTCGCGGTACAGATCACGGTTGGCGCGTACGTGCTCCTCATCATTCCAGGCCGCGATGCTGGCCAGTTGAGTCTGAACCGGCATGGCGCAGCCGTGATAAGTCCGATACAGCAGGAAAGCCTTGAGGATCTCCGCGTCACCCGCCACAAAACCGGAGCGCAGGCCCGGCAGGTTGGAGCGCTTGGACAGGCTGTGGAAGACCACGCAGCGTTTGAAATCCTTGCGGCCCAGCTCGACGCAGGCGCTGAGCAGGCCCGGCGGCGGGCTCTGCTCGTCGAAGTACAGCTCGCTGTAGCACTCGTCCGCAGCAATGACGAAGTCATGTTCGTCAGCCAGGGCAATGAGCTTTTTCAGGGTTTCAACCGGAATCAGTGCCCCGGTCGGGTTGCCCGGCGAGCACAGAAAGAGGATCTGACAACGCTTCCAGATGTCCGGGCTGACCGCATCGAAATCGGGATTGAAACCGTTCTCGCTCAGGCATGGCAGGTAGTGTGGCTGGGCTCCGGCCAGAAACGCAGCGCCTTCATAGATCTGGTAGAACGGATTCGGGCTGATCACCAGGCCGTCATCGCTGCGATTGACCACGGTCTGGGTGAAGGCGAACAGCGCTTCGCGCGTGCCGTTGACCGGTAGTACATTGCGCGCCGGATCGATCCAGCCCTGTGGTACGCCGAATCGACGGCTGCACCAGCCGGCAATGGCTTCGCGCAGTGCCGGAATACCCAGCGTGGTCGGGTAAACCGCCATCTGATCCAGATTGTCGGCCAGCGCCTTGGCGACGAAATCGGGGGAGCGGTGCTTAGGCTCGCCAATCGACAGCGCTACCGGACGCTTTTCCGGATTGGGCGTTACGCCGGCCAGCAAGGCGCGCAGCTTCTCGAAAGGGTAAGGCTGAAGCAGTTGCATGGCGTTATTCATGGAACGTGTTCCTCAATGAGCTGCGTTGAGTCGATTCGTAGGAGCGAATGTTCATATGCTGATCCGCAAATCGCCGCCTTGCTCTGAGTTGACACTCAGTTGCTTGACGATTGCATCCTGCAACTGGCGGCACAATTGTGGATCGGACAGCGGATGATTGTTGGCGTCGGTGATGAAGAACACGTCTTCCACGCGTTCGCCCAGCGTTGCAATCTTGGCGTTCTGCAGGGACAGGTCGAACTCCAGGAAGATCTTGCCGACGCGCGCCAGCAGGCCAGGGCGATCCGGTGCCAGCAACTCGAGTACCGTCACTGGGCGCTGGGCGTCGTTGTGGATGGTGACTTGCGGGGCGAAGGCAAAGTGCTTGAGCTGACGCGGCACGCGGCGCTTGATGATTGTCGGGTAATCATCCGGGTTGCGCAGGGCTTCGGTCAGGCCTTCGCGGATGTCCTGAATGCGCTCCGGATTGTTGCCGATCGAACCACCCTCATGGTCGAGGACGATGTAGGTGTCGAGTGTGAATTTGCTGCTGGAAGTGATAATGCGCGCGTCGTGAATGTTCAGGTTCAACTGGTCCATCGCCGCCACGGTAACCGCGAAGAAGTCATGCTGATCCGGGGCGTAAATGAAGATCTGCGTCCCGCCCTCGAATTCACGCTGCGTGGTCTCCTTGATCAGCACCAGCGGACCGCCGTCGGCCGGTTGCTGCAGGATTGCATCGCTATGCCAAGCCACGTCGCCTGCGGTGTGACGCAGGAAGTAATCGTCGCCCAGTGCTGACCAGAGTTGCTCGACGTCATCAGGATCAGTGCCGTTGCGTACCAGAATATCCAGCGCGGCAGTCTGTGTGCGACGAATCTGTTCTTCGCGGTCGACCGGGTTTTCCAGGCCGCGGCGCAAGGCCCGCTTGGTCTCGGTGTACAGCTGGCGCAGCAGGCTGGCGCGCCATGAGTTCCAGAGCGTCGGATTGGTCGCGTTGATGTCGGCGACGGTCAGCACATACAGGTAATCCAGATGCACTTCGTCGCCCACGAACTGGGCAAAGTCGTGAATGACCTGCGGGTCGGAGAGATCCTTGCGCTGTGCGGTGGTCGACATCACCAGGTGGTTGCTCACCAGCCAGACGATGAGCCGGGTGTCCCAGGCAGGCAGATGATGGCGCGTACCGAACGCCTGCGCGTCGATGGCGCCCAGCTCCGAGTGATCACCGCCACGACCCTTGCCGATGTCGTGATAAAGCCCGGCCAGATAGATCAGCTCCGGCTTGGGCAGACGGCCCATGATCTTGCTGGCCAGCGGGAATTTCTCGGACACTTCGGTGTACTGCAGCTTGCGCAGGTGCTTGATCAGATTCAGCGTGTGCGCGTCGACCGTATAGATGTGAAACAGGTCATGCTGCATCTGGCCGACGATATGGCCGAACTCCGGCAGGTACAGGCCGAGAATGCCGTAGCGGTTCATTCGGCGCAGGTTGCGATGAATACCGATTTCGCACTTGAACAGCTCGATGAACAGGCTGGTGTTGCGAATATCGTTGCGGAACTCGTCGTTGATCAGATGCCGATGTTCACGCAGCAGGCGAATGGTGTCGGCGCGCACTCCCTTTATCTCCGGGTGCTGGGCCATGAGCACGAAGATTTCGATCATGGCAAACGGGGTGCGCTTGAAGACGTGCGGATGGGTGGCTTCTATATAGCCGTCGTGCAGTTGAAAGCGTGAATTGATCGGCTGTGCTGTACCGCTGTCGTCGGAAAGAATCACTTCTTCGAAATGCTGGATGATCAGATCGCTGAGTTCGGCGATGCTCATGACCACTCGGTAGTACTTCTGCATGAAGCGCTCTATGGCCAGCTTGGCATCGTTGTCTTCATAGCCCAGCAACCCGGCGATGCGCACCTGATAATCGAACAGAAGCCGGTCCTCGGAGCGTCCGGCCAGCATGTGCAGCGCATAACGCACTTTCCACAAAAACTCCTGGGAGGAGGCGAGCAGGGCGTTTTCGCTGCCCAGCAGGAAGCCTTCGCCTGCCAGCGCGTGCAGGTTCAGCGTGCCGTACTGACGCCGCGCAACCCAGAGGATGGTCTGAATATCGCGCAGGCCGCCCGGAGAACCCTTGACGTTGGGTTCCAGGTTGTATTCGGTGTCGTTGTACTTGTGATGGCGTTTTTTCTGTTCAGCGTGCTTGGCGAGGAAGAACTCCTTGCTCGGCCACATATGCTCGGTGCTGGTGACTTCCAGCATGCGCTGGCGCAGGCGTTCGGGGCCGGCGATGGTGCGGCTTTCCATCAGATTGGTGATCACGGTCAGGTCGGCGCGGCCTTCCTGTGCGCATTCGTTGACCGAGCGTACGCTCTGTCCGACTTCCAGGCCGATGTCCCATAGCAGCGTCAGAAACCGCTCGATGGGTTCACGGAAAACTTCGTGGTCGTCGCTGTCCAGCAGGATCAGCAGATCGATGTCCGAGTAAGGATGCAGCTCGCCACGCCCGTAGCCACCCACTGCCAGAAGCGCGATGTCGGCGTCTTCACTCCATTCGAACTGATCCCAGGCCTTTTGCAGGATGTTATCGACAAACCATGCCCGGTCCTCGATCAGTCGTCGAATGTCACGGCCCGACCTGAAGCGCTCATCAAGGACGTCTCTCGCCCGGCGGATGGCCTTCTTGAACGCAGCGATGGGGCTGGCTTTCAAGGCCAGTTCGGCCTGGAACTGGCCACGATCGAACAAGTCTGGATCTACTTGCGGCATTGAACAGTATTCCTCGTGTCGGGCTGTGCAAGTGACGGGCGGGCGTTCAGCCGGGCATGATTGGGTCAGGGAGCCTTTTGGGCAATGGTGTCATCGCTGCGCAAGGTGAAGATTTCGTAACCGTCAGCGGTCACCAGCAGCGTGTGCTCCCATTGCGCCGAGAGCTTGCGGTCCTTGGTGATCGCCGTCCAGCCATCGCCGAGAATCTTGGTTTCAGGGCGGCCCTGGTTGATCATCGGTTCGATGGTGAAGGTCATGCCTTCCTGCAGCTCGATACCGGTTCCGGCCTCGCCAAAGTGCATGACCTGTGGCTCTTCATGAAACACCTTGCCGATGCCATGACCGCAGAACTCGCGAACCACGGAGAAGCCGTTCTTTTCAGCGTGTTTCTGGATGACGGCACCGATGTCACCCAGGCGAGTGCCGGGTTTGACGATTTCGATGGCCTTGTACAGGCACTCCTGAGTCACCTTCGACAGGCGCTCGGCCCATACCGGAACGGTGCCGACATGGAACATCCGGCTGGTGTCGCCATGGTAGCCGTCCTTGATGACGGTAACGTCGATGTTCAGCGAGTCACCGTCCTTCAGCTTCTTGTCGCTCGGGATGCCGTGGCAGACCACCTGGTTGATCGAGGTGCAGATCGACTTGGGGAAGCCCTTGTAGTTCAGCGGGGCCGGGATCGCCTTCTGTTCGTTGACGATATAGTCGTGGCAGAGGCGGTCCAGCTCTTCGGTGGTCACACCAGGCTTGACGTGCGGCGCGATCATTTCCAGAACATCGGCGGCCAGGCGACCGGCGATGCGCATCTTTTCGATGTCTTCCGGGGTTTTGAGGGTGATGGTCATACGAATTCTCTCGGCGTGGCAGGCACGCGGTTGGTGCGCAAAGGCGCAATTCTATCAGACCGCCGGTGCCGGGTAATCATCGCTTCCTTCTATAGGCTGTCCATGCAGCTGCAAAGTCACCGCAAAACAAGCACTTGATGGGAGTTCCGTTCTCTTCCCTTTTATGATATAAAATGCGCCGCTTTCCAAGGTCCGTCCTTGAAGCACAAACCCACACACGTGTCGACACGATGACCTGGGTGCCCTTGGCAGATGCCATTGGTTGGTCATTGGGATACGTGGAGGCCTAACCCGACTTATCAAGGAACTATTTATGTCCCAAGTCAATATGCGCGATATGCTGAAGGCTGGTTGCCACTTCGGTCACCAGACCCGTTACTGGAATCCGAAAATGGGTAAATACATTTTCGGCGCGCGTAACAAGATTCACATCATCAACCTTGAAAAAACCCTGCCTATGTTCAACGAAGCGCTGACTTTCGTTGAGCGCCTGGCGTCGGGCAAAAACAAGATTCTGTTCGTCGGCACCAAGCGTTCCGCTGGCAAGATCGTTGCTGAAGAAGCAGCACGTTGCGGTTCGCCGTACGTCGACCATCGCTGGTTGGGCGGCATGCTGACCAACTTCAAGACCATCCGTCAGTCGATCAAACGTCTGCGCGAGCTGGAAGTACAGGCTGAAGACGGTACTTTCGCCAAGCTGACCAAGAAAGAAGCCCTGATGCGCACCCGCGATCTGGAAAAACTGGATCGCAGCCTGGGTGGTATCAAGGACATGGGCGGTCTGCCGGACGCTCTGTTCGTCATCGACGTTGATCACGAGCGCATCGCGATCACCGAAGCCAACAAGCTGGGCATCCCGGTTATCGGCGTCGTCGATACCAACAGCAGCCCGGAAGGCGTTGACTACATCATCCCGGGCAACGATGACGCAATCCGCGCCATCCAGCTGTACATGGGTTCGATGGCTGATGCTGTTATCCGTGGTCGTAACAATGTTGCTGGCGGCACCGACGTTTTCGTCGAAGAAGCTCCAGCTGCAGCTGCTGTAGAAGGCTGAGTACAAACGCCTGGCGTTTACTCAGTACGCGAAAAGGGGGCTTAGCCCCCTTTTTGCCACCTAGGAAATGATTTGTCGGTCTGTAACCATGACCTCGCTGTCATGTGTTGCTGCCACCCTGATTTTTCAAGAATTGCACGCCCGGCCTGCCGGGTGGAATGGTTGAAGACCTATCCAAGAGGATTTTGAAATGGCAGAGATTACTGCAGCGTTGGTCAAAGAACTGCGCGAGCGTACCGGCGAAGGCATGATGGATTGCAAAAAGGCCTTGACCAAGGCTGGCGGCGACATCGAAAAAGCAATCGACGATATGCGTGCTTCCGGCGCCATCAAGGCCGCCAAGAAAGCAGGTAACGTGGCTGCTGAAGGCGCTATCGCCATCAAGGACGACGGTAAAGCCGCTGTCATCATCGAAGTCAACTCGCAGACCGACTTCCTGGCTCTGCAAGACGACTTCAAGGCTTTCGTTGCTGCAAGCGTCGAAAAAGCCTTCGCTGACAAGCTGACTGATGTCGCTCCGTTGATCGAAGCTCAGGAAGCTGCACGTCTGGTACTGGTCGGCAAGGTTGGCGAAAACGTCAACATCCGTCGCCTGAAGCGTATCGAAGGTGACGTGGTAGGTACTTACCTGCACGGCAACAAGATCGGCGTGGTTGTTACCCTCAAGGGTGGCGACGTCGAGCTGGCCAAAGATATCGCCATGCACGTAGCGGCAAGCAATCCCGAGTTCCTGTTCCCTTCGGAAGTTTCTGCCGAAGCGATCGAGCGCGAGAAGAATGTCTTCCTGCAACTGAACGAAGACAAGATCAAAGGCAAGCCTGCTGAAATCGTTGAAAAAATGGTTGGCGGTCGTATCACCAAGTTCCTGGCAGAAGCCAGCCTGGTCGAGCAAGCCTTCGTCAAGAACCCGGAAGTCAAGGTCGGTGATCTGGCCAAGAAAGCCGGCGCTGAAATCGTTTCCTTCACCTACTTCAAAGTAGGCGACGGCATCGAGAAGCCAGTTGATAACTTCGCTGACGAAGTGGCTGCTCAACTGGCTGCCGCCAAGCAGTAAGACGGTTTTTCAACTGTCGCCCCAAAGAGGCTGCCCGCTTACGCGTGCGGCCTCTTTGTCGAAAGAGGAAAGGAAATTTTCCTTGGAGATTGTGCTCACAAGGCTGCATTCTCCCGACGCGCGCAAAGCGTCAAGCTAAAGTAAGCGCAGGCTTGAAATAGCCCGCACAGATTTTTTTCAGAAAACGCCGCAGGAGAGATTCGCAATGGCTCAGCAGGGCAGTGGTTATCAGGCTCGCTATAAACGCATTCTACTCAAGCTTAGCGGTGAGGCCCTCATGGGCTCGGAAGAGTTCGGCATCGATCCCAAGGTGCTGGATCGCATGGCGCTGGAAGTCGGCCAACTGGTCGGTATCGGCGTTCAGGTCGGTCTGGTGATCGGTGGCGGCAACCTGTTCCGTGGCGCGGCCTTGAGTGCTGCGGGCATGGACCGGGTGACAGGCGATCACATGGGCATGCTGGCCACTGTGATGAACGCCCTGGCAATGCGCGATGCGCTGGAGCGCGCTAATATCACCGCCATCGTGATGTCGGCCATTTCCATGGTGGGTGTGACCGATCATTATGATCGCCGCAAGGCCATGCGCCATCTCAGCGCCAAGGAAGTGGTGATTTTTGCTGCTGGTACCGGTAATCCGTTCTTTACCACCGACTCGGCTGCCTGTCTGCGCGCAATCGAGATCGACGCCGATGTAGTGCTCAAGGCCACCAAGGTGGATGGTGTGTATACCGCAGATCCGTTCAAGGACCCGAATGCCGAGAAGTTCGATCATCTGACCTACGATGAAGTGCTGGATCGCAAGCTGGGTGTGATGGATCTGACCGCAATCTGCCTGTGTCGCGATCACAAGATGCCATTGCGCGTCTTCAACATGAACAAGCCGGGTGCTCTTCTGAATATCGTCCATGGTGGCGCCGAAGGGACCCTGATCGAGGAAGCACAATAATGATCAACGAAATCAAGAAAGATGCTCAGACCCGCATGCAGAAGAGCCTGGAGTCGCTGACCCATGCCTTCACCCGTATCCGTACCGGCAAGGCGCATCCAAGCATTCTGGGTGGTGTCATGGTTCCTTACTACGGTGCCGATACCCCGCTGAGCCAGGTTGCCAACGTGACCGTCAAGGACTCGCGTACCCTTCAGGTCGTGGCGTTCGAGCGCAATATGCTGGCCGCTGTCGACAAGGCCATCCAGAGCTCCGGTCTGGGCTTCAACCCGACCAACCTGGGTGAGTTGCTGCTGATCTCCATGCCGGCGCTGACCGAAGAAACCCGCAAGGGCTTCACCAAGCAGGCGCGTGATGCCGCAGAAGATGCCCGTGTGGCCGTCCGTAACATTCGCCGTGACGCCTTGAGCCAGTTGAAAGACCTGGTCAAGGAGAAGGAAATCAGCGAAGACGAAGAGCGCCGTGCGGCCGACGACGTACAGAAGCTGACTGACAAGTTCGTGGCGGAAATCGAAGTTTCGGTCAAGCAGAAAGAAGCCGATCTGATGGCTGTTTAAGGTTTCGGACGCTTTCATGGAAAAGATAAAACCGGCCGTGCCGTCTTCGGTGCCGCGCCATGTCGCGATTATCATGGATGGTAATAATCGCTGGGCGAAGAAACGCCTGCTGCCAGGCGTTGCAGGCCATAAGGCGGGTGTCGATGCCGTGCGGGCCGTTATCGAGGTCTGCGCCGAAGCCCGGGTCGAAGTGCTGACACTGTTCGCGTTCTCCAGTGAAAACTGGCAGCGCCCGGCCGAAGAGGTTGGTGCGTTGATGGAGCTGTTTTTCACGGCGTTGCGCCGTGAAACCAAGCGCCTGAACGAGAACGAGATCAGCCTGCGGATCATCGGCGACCGCTCGCGCTTTCATCCTGAGCTTCAGGCTGCCATGCGCGAGGCGGAAGTGCGCACCTCTGGCAACAGCCGCTTCGTTCTGCAGATCGCTGCCAACTACGGTGGGCAGTGGGACATCGCGCAGGCCGCCCAGCGGCTGGCGCGTGAGGTTCAGGCCGGACACCTGCAGCCGGAGGACATTACTCCCCAGTTGTTGCAGACCTGCCTGGCCACCGGCGACCTGCCGTTGCCGGATCTGTGCATCCGCACCGGCGGTGAGCACCGCATCAGCAACTTCCTGCTTTGGCAGCTGGCCTACGCCGAGCTGTACTTCTCCGACCTGTTCTGGCCGGACTTCAAACACGATGCCATGCGCGCTGCGCTGGCAGATTTCGCTTCTCGCCAACGTCGCTTCGGTAAAACCAGCGAACAGGTAGAAGCTGGAGCCCGGGCTTAATGCTGAAACAACGGATCATCACGGCACTCATTCTGTTGCCGATCGCCTTGTGCGGGTTTTTCCTGCTGACCGGCATGTACTTCGCCCTGTTCATCGGGGTCGTCGTCGTTCTGGGTGCCTGGGAATGGGCGCGGCTCGCAGGTTTTGCCGCGCAGTCGATACGTATCGGTTATGCGGCTGTGGTCGCTGTTCTACTTTTCCTCATGTACCTGCTGCCGGGGCTGGAGCCTTGGGTGCTGGTTGCCGCCGTCATCTGGTGGGGTGTTGCGACCTTTCTGGTCCTTACCTATCCGGACTCGAGCAGCCACTGGGCGAGTGCAGCGTGCAAGCTGGTCATCGGTCTTCTGATTCTGCTGCCTGCATGGCAGGGGCTGGTCCTGATCAAGCAATGGCCGTTGGGTAACTGGCTGATTCTGTCGGTGATGGTGCTGGTCTGGGCCGCCGACATAGGCGCTTATTTCTCCGGCAAGGCTTTTGGCAAGCGCAAGCTGGCGCCCAAGGTGAGCCCTGGCAAGAGCTGGGAGGGCGTATATGGCGGTCTGGTGGTCAGTCTGGGCATCACGGCAGCAGTGGGCTTTTCCCGCGACTGGACGGTTGCGCAGTTCATAGCAGCGCTGTTTGGCGCTGCGGTGATCGTATTCATTTCGGTGATTGGCGACCTGACCGAAAGCATGTTCAAGCGCCAGTCCGGGGTCAAGGACAGCAGCAATCTGCTGCCTGGACACGGCGGGGTGCTGGACCGTATCGACAGCCTGACGGCGGCGATTCCGGTATTTGCCGTTCTGCTCTGGGCCGCTGACTGGGGTGTCATGTGAGTGGGCCGCAACAAATCACCATTCTGGGTGCAACCGGTTCCATCGGGCTGAGCACTCTGGATGTGGTTGCCCGTCATCCAGCGCTTTATCAGGTGTTCGCGCTCACCGGTTTCAGCCGTCTGGACGAATTGCTGGCCCTGTGCATCCGGCATACGCCGCAGTACGCCGTAGTGCCTGACCAGGTGGTCGCCCGCAAGCTGCAGGATGACCTCGCGGCGGCCGGGCTCGATACCCGGGTACTGGTCGGCGAAGGCGGTCTGTGCGAAGTAGCTGCGGACCCTCGGGTAGACGCAGTCATGGCCGCCATTGTCGGAGCTGCCGGGTTGCGTCCGACGCTGGCTGCGGTGGAGGCGGGCAAGAAGGTATTGCTGGCCAACAAGGAAGCGCTGGTCATGTCCGGCGCCTTGTTCATGCAGGCCGTTCGGCAAAGTGGCGCTGTGCTGTTGCCGATCGACAGTGAGCACAATGCGATCTTCCAGTGCCTGCCCGGCGACTTCGCTCGCGGGCTGGGTGCCGTCGGTGTGCGGCGGATCATGTTGACTGCCTCGGGCGGGCCGTTTCGCGAAACGCCGCTGGAGCAGTTGCACAATGTCACGCCTGAGCAGGCCTGTGCCCATCCGGTCTGGTCGATGGGGCGCAAGATCTCCGTCGACTCGGCAACCATGATGAACAAGGGGCTTGAGCTGATCGAAGCCTGCTGGCTGTTCGATGCGCGCCCGGATCAGGTCGAGGTGGTCATTCACCCGCAAAGCGTGATCCACTCGCTGGTCGATTACGTCGATGGCTCTGTGCTGGCTCAATTGGGCAATCCCGACATGCGTACGCCCATCGCCAATGCGCTGGCATGGCCTGCACGTGTAGACTCTGGCGTTGCGCCACTGGACCTGTTTCGTATCGGTCAGCTTGATTTTCAGGCGCCGGACGAGGAACGATTCCCTTGCCTGCGGCTGGCCCGACAGGCGGCAGAGGCTGGAGGCAGTGCGCCTGCCATGCTCAACGCGGCCAATGAAGTGGCCGTTGCGGCATTCCTCGACGGGCGTATCCGCTACCTGGAAATCGCCGGTATTATCGAGGAGGTTCTGGATCATGAGCCTGTCACCGCGGTCGAAGGACTCGATGCGGTGTTCGCCGCTGATGCGAAAGCGCGTTTGCTGGCGGGGCAATGGCTTGAAAGAAACGGGCGATAGCGATCTGACAACCCGACAAGATGTGAGTGAAAGGGTTGATGTGGTGCGTCAAGGGCGGGCCTGGAGGTCTGCAATGATTAACACACTGGCCGACCAGTCGGTACCCGGAGAAGGCTGATGAGCGCTTTATACATGATTCTCGGCACCCTGATTGCGTTGGGCGTGCTGGTGACCTTCCACGAATTCGGCCACTTTTGGGTGGCTCGTCGCTGTGGCGTCAAAGTGCTGCGTTTTTCAGTAGGCTTCGGCACGCCTCTTCTGCGCTGGCATGATCGTCAGGGCACCGAGTACGTCGTCGCTGCCATTCCTCTGGGCGGCTATGTGAAAATGCTCGACGAGCGCGAAGGCAATGTGCCGCCCGAGCTCGCCGACCAGTCGTTCAACCGCAAGACAGTAGGCCAGCGCATCGCGATCGTGATCGCCGGCCCGACAGCCAATTTCCTCCTCGCTATCGCGTTTTTCTGGGTGCTGGCGATGATGGGCAGCGAACAGGTGCGCCCGGTGATCGGCGCAGTCGAGTCCGGAAGTATCGCTCAACAGGCTGGCCTGACGGCCGGACAGGAAATCGTCGCTGTCGATGGCGAGCCTACCTCTGGGTGGTCCGGGGTCAATCTGCAGCTGGTCCGTCGTCTGGGTGAAAGCGGTACCATCGCTTTCAAGGTCAGGGATCAGGGGTCTACGGTCGACACATCTCGTGAGCTGGTACTCAATGACTGGCTGAGGGGCGCAGAAGAGCCTGATCCGATAAAATCGCTGGGTATTCGCCCGTGGCGTCCGGCGCTGCTGCCGGTGCTGGCAGAAATCGATCCGAAAGGTCCGGCGCAGAGCGCAGGACTTAAATCGGGTGATCGTCTCGTTTCGATGGACGGTCAGCCGCTCGATGAGTGGCAACAGGTTGTCGATCGGGTGCGCGAGCGCCCCGAAGCGAAGATTTCGCTGCGCATCGAGCGTGATGGCGTGCAAATGGACGTGCCGGTGACCCTGGCGGCCAAAGGCGAGGGCAAGGCTGCCGCGGGTTACCTGGGTGCTGGTGTGAAAGCTGTCGATTGGCCACCGGAAATGCTGCGCGAGGTCAGCTACGGGCCTTTCGCGGCGATGGCCGAGGGCGTGAAGCGCACCTGGAACATGAGTGTGCTGACCCTGGACTCGCTGAAGAAAATGTTGTTCGGCGAGCTCTCGGTAAAAAACTTGAGTGGACCGATAACCATTGCTAAAGTGGCGGGCGCTTCGGCCCAGTCGGGCATCGGAGATTTTCTGAACTTCCTCGCTTATCTGAGTATTAGCCTGGGTGTTCTGAATCTGCTGCCCATTCCCGTCCTGGACGGGGGGCATTTGCTGTTTTATCTGATCGAGTGGGCGCGTGGTCGTCCCCTTTCGGAAAAGGTTCAAGGTTGGGGGGCGCAGATCGGTATCAGTCTGGTAGTGGGCGTAATGTTGCTCGCGCTGGTCAACGATCTGGGCCGACTGTAAAGCGTTGCCGAGTTGCGAATCTGCCGCATTTTGCGGCAGTTTGTTTATTGCCAGTTGGAATAAGAAAGGACTTCATGAAACGTCTGCTGCTAACTGCGGTTCTTTCCGCACTGATGATCGCTGAAGTTCACGCCGAGTCCTTCACCATCTCCGATATCCGTGTCAACGGCCTGCAGCGGGTTTCCGCCGGCAGTGTCTTTGGTGCACTGCCGCTGAACGTAGGCGAGCAGGCGGACGATGGTCGTTTGGTCGATGCTACCCGTTCGCTGTTTAAAACCGGTTTCTTTCAAGATATCCAGCTGGGTCGCGACGGCAACGTGCTCGTCATCAACGTCGTCGAGCGCCCTTCGGTTGCGAGTATCGAAATCGAGGGTAACAAGGCCATTTCCACCGAGGACCTGATGAAGGGGCTGAAACAGTCCGGTCTGGCCGAAGGTGAGATTTTCCAGCGTGCCACCCTCGAAGGCGTGCGTAACGAGCTGCAACGTCAATACGTTGCCCAGGGCCGTTACTCTGCCGAGGTTGACGCCGAGGTTGTTCCTCAGCCGCGCAACCGCGTAGGCCTGAAGATCAACATCAATGAAGGCACCGTAGCCTCCATTCAGCACATCAACGTGGTGGGCAACAAGGTCTTCTCCGACGAAGACCTGACCGACCTGTTCGAGCTCAAGACCAGCAACTGGCTGTCGTTCTTCAAGAATGACGACAAGTACGCCCGTGAAAAGCTGTCGGGTGACCTTGAGCGTCTGCGTTCGTACTACCTCGATCGCGGCTATATCAACATGGATATCGCCTCGACCCAGGTCTCGATCACGCCTGACAAGAAGAACGTGTACATCACGGTCAACATCAACGAAGGCGAGAAGTACAGCGTCAAGTCGGTCAAGCTCAGCGGTGACCTGAAGGTCCCTGAAGACCAGGTCAAATCCCTGTTGCTGGTGCAGCCGGGCCAGGTCTTCTCGCGCAAGGTCATGACCACGACGTCCGAACTGATCACCCGCCGTCTGGGTAACGAAGGCTATACCTTCGCCAACGTCAACGGCGTGCCAACACCGAACAACGAAGACCACACGGTCGATATCACATTCGTCGTCGATCCGGGCAAGCGTGCCTACGTCAACCGTATCAACTATCGCGGCAACACCAAGTCGGAAGACGAAGTGCTGCGTCGCGAAATGCGCCAGATGGAAGGCGGCTGGGCATCGACCTACCTGATCGACCAGTCGAAAACCCGTCTGGACCGTTTGGGCTTCTTCAAGGAAGTCAACGTCGAAACGCCACCTGTTCCTGGCACCGACGATCAGGTCGATGTGAACTACGCCGTTGAAGAGCAGGCGTCCGGTTCGATCACCGCCAGCGTGGGCTTTGCGCAAAGTGCCGGTCTGATCCTTGGTGGTTCGATCAGCCAGAACAACTTCCTGGGTACCGGTAACAAGGTCAGCATCGGCCTGACCCGCAGCGAATACCAGAGCCGTTACAACTTTAGCTACGTCGATCCGTACTACACGCCGGACGGTGTCAGCCTGGGTTACAGCGCGTTCTATCGCACCACCAACTACGATGACCTCGACGTTGATGTTGCAAGCTATGCGGTTGACAGCCTGGGTGCCGGTATCAACCTTGGCTACCCGATCAGCGAGACCTCGCGCCTGACCTACGGCCTGACCGTGCAGCAGGACGAAATCAAGACCGGCAAGTACACCGTTGACGAGATTTTCGACTTCGTCGAGAAGGAAGGCGACAAGTACCTGAACTTCAAGGGCTCGGTTGGCTGGTCTGAGTCGACCCTGAACAAGGGTGTACTGGCGACCCGTGGTCACTCGCAAAGCCTGGTGTTCGAATCCACCTTGCCGGGTAGCGACTTGTCGTTCTTCAAACTGGATTACCGTGCTCAGTACTTCCACCCGATCACCGACAACTACACCCTGCGTCTGCACACCGAGCTGGGTTATGGTGACGGATACGGTTCGACCTCGGGTCTGCCGTTCTACGAGAACTACTATGCGGGCGGTTTCAACTCGGTACGTGGCTTCAAGGACAGCACCCTTGGTCCGCGCAGTACGCCAAGTAACGGTTCCAAGCCGGGCACACTGGCGGACCCGGACCAGGATCCACTGCCGTTCGGTGGCAACGCTCTGGTTCAGGGTGGCGTAGAAGTCATGTTCCCGCTGCCATTCGTCAAGGATCAGCGCTCGCTGCGGACGTCTGTTTTCTGGGACGTGGGTAATGTCTTCGATACCAAGTGCGACTCGACCAGAACAAGCGCGTCAGGCAAGAAAGTCGAATGCAACGACATCGACCTTTCCGGCATGGCCAGCTCTGTGGGTATCGGCGTCACCTGGATCACCGCACTCGGCCCGCTGAGCTTCGCTCTGGCGATGCCGATCAAGAAGCCGGACGACGAAGCCGAAACGCAGGTTTTCCAATTCTCCCTGGGTCAGACCTTCTAAGCGTCTGATCTTTGATAACGCAACGAATTTTGTAGGAGTTGTATTGTGCGTAAGTTGACTCAACTGGTAATGCTGGCAACCGTACTGGTCGCAAGCCCTGCATTCGCCGACATGAAAATTGCGGTACTGAACTATCAGATGGCCTTGCTGGAATCGGACGCTGCCAAGCGTTACGCAGTGGACGCCGAGAAGAAATTCGGCCCGCAACTGACCAAGCTGAAAAGCCTGGAAAGCAGCGCCAAGGGTATTCAGGATCGTCTGGTCAGCGGTGGCGACAAGATGGCTCAGCCTGAGCGCGAGCGTCTGGAGCTTGAGTTCAAGCAAAAGGCCCGTGATTTCCAGTTCCAGTCCAAGGAACTGAACGAAGCCAAGGCCGTTGCTGACCGCGAAATGCTCAAGCAGTTGAAGCCGAAGCTGGATCAGGCTGTAGAAGAAGTCATCAAGAAAGGTGGTTTCGATCTGGTTTTCGAGCGCGGTGCGGTGATCGACGTCAAGCCACAGTATGACGTGACTCGCCAGGTCATCGAGCGCATGAACCAGCTGAAGTAACCATGAGCATAACCATCAAGCTCGGCCAGTTGGCCGAGTTCCTTGGTGCCACGTTACGTGGTGACAAGGACAAGGACATCACCGGGCTAGCCTCCTTACAAGACGCTGGCCCTGGTCAAATCAGTTTCCTGGCAAAATCCCAATACCGTCAATTCCTGGTCGATGCGAAGGCTGCTGCCGTGCTGCTCAAGCCCGCAGATGCCGACAGCTACACCGGAGATGCGCTATTGGTCCCGGATCCTTATCTGGCTTATGCACGTATTTCGCATTTTTTCGATCCTAAGCCTAAAAGCAGCGCAGGCGTTCATCCGACGGCGGTGATTGCCGAGGATGCACTGATTGATCCTGCTGTCAGCATTGGCGCTTTTGCTGTGATCGAGAGCGGTGTGCGCATTGCTGCAGGTGTCACCATCGGTGCTCACTGCTTCATCGGCGCTCGCTGCGAGATCGGTGAAGGCGGCTGGCTGGCACCCCGTGTGACGCTTTATCACGATGTGCGCATCGGCAAGCGTGTGGTCATTCAGTCGGGTGCCGTGCTGGGCGGCGAAGGCTTCGGCTTTGCCAGTGAGAAGGGTGTCTGGCAGAAAATCGCACAAATCGGTGGCGTCACCGTGGGTGATGACGTCGAGATCGGTGTCAATACGGCGATCGATCGCGGTGCACTGGCTGACACACGCATCGGCAATGGCGTGAAACTGGATAACCAGATTCAGATTGCTCACAACGTTCAGATTGGCGACCACACGGCGATGGCCGCGTGCGTCGGCATTTCCGGAAGCACCAAAATCGGCAAGCATTGCATGCTGGCGGGCGGTGTTGGTCTGGTGGGGCATATCGAGATATGTGATGGCGTTTTCATCACCGGCATGACGATGGTGACGCATTCCATCACCGAGCCGGGTTCGTACTCGTCCGGTACGGCCATGCAGCCGGCCGCCGAGTGGCGCAAGAGTGCAGCTCGTCTGCGCAAGATCGATGATATGGCGCGACGTCTGCAAAAGCTTGAAAAGGCTGTAGAGACGGTGACCTGCGCTGATAATCGCTCATCTGATGGCTGATACCTTTTTAATATCAAGCGTGCTCAGTCGATAAACTGCCTCCTTGATGTAGAGGGGTGCTGCGCAGTCGCGACGCACTCCTAATCTTTACTACAGGCTTCCCCTCGAAATGATGGACATCAAAGAAATTCGCGAATACCTGCCTCATCGTTACCCGTTCCTGCTGGTGGATCGTGTAACCGAGCTGGATATCGAGAACAAGAACATTCGCGCCTACAAGAATGTCAGCGTCAATGAGCCTTTTTTCAACGGTCACTTCCCTGAGCATCCCATCATGCCGGGCGTGCTGATCATCGAAGCGATGGCACAGGCTGCCGGTATTCTTGCGTTCAAGATGCTCGACTCCAAGCCGTCGGACGGCACGCTCTATTATTTCGTCGGTTCGGACAAACTGCGTTTCCGTCAGCCGGTTCTGCCAGGCGACCAACTGGTTCTCGAGGCGAAATTCCTGAGCAGCAAGCGTCAGATCTGGAAGTTCGAATGCAAGGCTACAGTTGACGGCAAGGCAGTCTGCTCTGCTGAAATCATCTGTGCGGAACGCAAACTATGAGTTTGATTGACCCTCGCGCAATCATCGATCCGACGGCCGTTCTGGCCGACAATGTTGAGGTCGGCCCTTGGTCGATCATCGGACCCGGTGTGGAAATTGGCGAGGGTACAGTCGTCGGTCCTCACGTTGTCCTCAAGGGGCCAACCAGAATCGGCAAGCACAACCGCATCTACCAGTTTTCATCGGTGGGTGAGGACACGCCTGATCTGAAATACAAGGGCGAGGAAACCCGCCTTGTCATCGGTGATCACAACGTGATCCGCGAAGGCGTGACCATTCACCGCGGAACCGTTCAGGACCGTGCCGAAACCACGCTGGGCGATCACAATCTGATCATGGCCTATGCCCATATCGGGCATGACAGCGTGATCGGCAACCACGTGATCCTGGTCAACAACACCGCCCTGGCAGGCCACGTTCATGTCGATGACTGGGCTATCCTGTCCGGCTTTACCCTGGTGCATCAGTTCTGCCACATCGGTGCGCACAGCTTCTCCGGCATGGGCACTGCGATCGGCAAGGATGTACCTGCGTTCGTCACGGTCTTTGGCAATCCGGCCGAGGCGCGCAGCATGAACTTCGAGGGCATGCGCCGTCGGGGTTTCTCCGAAGAAGCCATTCATGCGCTGCGCAGAGCCTACAAGACGGTTTATCGTCAGGGTCTGACCATCGGTCAGGCGCTGGCCGATCTGGCAGAGCCTGCGGCGCAGTTTCCTGAAGTGGCGGTATTTCTTCAGTCCATTCAGACGTCGACTCGCGGCATCATTCGCTAATCATGAGCAGCCCACTCTGTGTCGCTCTGGTCGCGGGTGAAGCATCCGGCGATATCCTCGGATCCGGTCTGATGCGTGCCCTCAAGGTGCGCCATCCCGATATCCGCTTCATCGGTGTCGGCGGTCCGTTGATGGAAGCCGAAGGCATGCAGTCCTCCTTCCCGATGGAACGTCTATCGGTGATGGGGCTGGTTGAAGTGCTCGGGCGACTGCGCGAACTGCTGGCCCGGCGCAAGTTGCTGGTCCAGACCCTGATCAATGAAAAGCCGGATGTCTTCATCGGCATCGACGCCCCTGACTTCACGCTCAACATCGAACTTCAACTGCGTCGCGCCGGCATCAAGACCGTGCACTACGTCAGCCCGTCAGTCTGGGCCTGGCGTCAGAAGCGTGTGCTGAAGATTCGTGAAGGCTGTGATCTGATGCTGACCCTGTTGCCGTTCGAAGCGCGTTTCTACGAAGAGCAGGGCGTACCGGTGCGTTTTGTCGGTCACCCGCTGGCAGATACCATCCCCCTGGAGTCCGATCGTGCAGGTGCTCGTGCTGGCCTGGGATTCGCGCAGGATACGCCGGTTGTCGCGCTTATGCCGGGCAGCCGGGGCGGTGAGGTGGGGCGTCTGGGCGGGTTGTTTTTCGACACGGCCGAGCTGCTGCTTGCCCGGCGCCCTGACCTGCGCTTCGTCCTGCCCTGCGCCAGCCCACAGCGGCGAGCTCAGGTGGAGCAATTGCTGCAGGGTCGTGATCTGCCCGTCACTCTGCTCGACGGCCAGTCGCACGTTGCCCTGGCTGCGTGTGATGCGGTACTGATCGCCTCCGGCACCGCGACCTTGGAAGCCCTGCTTTACAAGCGCCCCATGGTGGTTGCCTACCGCCTGGCGCCGCTGACCTTCTGGATCCTCAAGCGAATGGTCAAAAGCCCTTACGTGTCGCTGCCGAACCTGCTGGCCCAGCGTCTGCTGGTGCCTGAACTGCTGCAGGACGACGCTACGCCAGAAGCCCTGGCGCGTACGCTGCTGCCATTGATCGAAGACGGTCGCGAGCAAACCGCCGGTTTTGATGCCATTCACCGGATCCTGCGCCGCGATGCGTCCAATCAGGCCGCCGATGCGGTATTGAGCCTGCTCGGACGGTCGCCTTCACTGTGAGGTCGCCCATGATGCAAACAGGTCTGGATTTTACCCTCGTCGAGGACCTGGTGGCGGGTGTTGATGAAGTGGGTCGCGGCCCGCTGTGTGGTGCAGTGGTGACCGCCGCCGTCATTCTCGACCCGACCAGGCCCATTCTCGGTCTCAATGACTCGAAGAAACTGACCGAAGCCAAGCGCGAAAAGCTCTTCGTCGAAATTCAGGAGAAAGCCCTTTGTTGGTTCATCGCCAGGGCTGAAGTCGAAGAGATCGACCAGTTGAATATCCTGCACGCCACGATGCTGGCCATGCAGCGCGCCGTTGAAGGCTTGAGTATCACGCCCAGACTGGCGCTTATCGACGGCAACCGCTGTCCGCAGTTGTCGGTGCCCTCGGCGCCGGTGGTAAAGGGTGACTCCAAGGTGCCTGCCATCGCTGCCGCTTCGATTCTCGCCAAGGTGAGTCGGGATCGGGAAATGGCGGCGTTTGAACTCATCTATCCCGGTTATGGCATCGGTGGGCACAAGGGTTATCCTACGCCGGTGCATCTGGAAGCACTGGCCCGGCTCGGGCCTACGCCCATTCATCGGCGTTCCTTTGCACCGGTGCGTGCAGCCCACGAAGCGCGTGCAACGATAATGATGGGCGGCTCGCTTGCGCCGTCAGTCGGTTTGCTGCAGGACTGACGTTTCACTCCGGGCCAGCTACAATCCTGCCCTTCGTTTTTTGTATTTTCGCGTTTTATAGGATCACCATGCCGGCTTCTTTCGTTCATCTACGCCTGCACACCGAATATTCGCTGGTTGACGGCCTGGTCCGGGTCAAACCGTTGATCAAGGCGCTGACCGGCATGAACATGCCCGCCGTGGCGGTGACCGACCAGAACAACATGTGTTCGCTGGTCAAGTTCTACAAGGCCGCCCAGGGCTCCGGCATCAAGCCGATCTGCGGTGTCGACCTGTGGCTGGCGGGTAGGGACGAAGATGCTGCGCTCAGCCGCATCAGCCTGCTGGCCATGAATGCCCAGGGTTACCGCAACCTGACCGAGCTGATTTCCCGAGGCTTTATCGAAGGCCAGCGTAACGGTCAGATCGTCATTCAGCGCCAGTGGGTCGCGCAGGCCAGCGAAGGCGTGATTGCGCTTTCTGCGGCCAAGGAAGGCGAGATCGGCATGGCCTTGCTCGGCGGCAATCCGGGCGAGGCCGATGAACTGTTGCGCGAGTGGCTGGAAGTCTTTCCTGACCGCTTCTACATCGAAGTGCAGCGTACCAATCGCGCCAATGACGAAGAGCATCTGCACGCTGCGGTGGCCCTGGCCGAGCGTCACGGCGCCCCGCTGGTGGCGACCAATGATGTGCGCTTCATCAAACAGGCCGATTTCGAAGCCCACGAAACCCGCGTATGCATTGGTGAAGGCCGTGCGCTGGACGACCCGCGTCGCTCGCACAATTACAGCGATCAGCAATACCTGAAAAGCCCGGAAGAAATGGCCGAGCTGTTCAGCGACCTGCCGGAAGCGCTGGAAAACACCGTCGAGATTGCCAAGCGCTGCAACATTGACGTCAAGCTGGGCACGCACTTCCTGCCCAACTTCCCGATTCCCGATGGCATGACCATCGATGAGTATTTCCGCAAGGTCTCCTTCGATGGTCTGGAAGAGCGTCTTGCAGTCCTGTTGCCCAAGGACACGACCGAAGATTACGAAGCCAAGCGTCAGGTGTATGTCGACCGGCTGAATTTCGAGCTGGATATCATTATCCAGATGGGCTTCCCCGGTTACTTCCTGATCGTGATGGACTTCATCCAGTGGGCCAAGAGCAACGGCGTGCCGGTGGGGCCGGGTCGTGGTTCGGGTGCCGGATCGCTGGTTGCCTATGTACAGAAGATCACCGACCTCGACCCGCTGGAATACGACCTGCTGTTCGAACGCTTCCTGAACCCGGAACGGGTTTCCATGCCCGACTTCGACGTCGACTTCTGCATGGATGGTCGGGACCGGGTGATCGAATATGTGGCCGAGAAGTATGGTCGCAACGCTGTCAGCCAAATCATCACCTTCGGCTCCATGGCCGCCAAGGCGGTGGTGCGTGACGTGGCGCGGGTGCAGGGCAAGTCTTACGGGCTGGCGGATCGTCTGTCGAAGATGATCCCGTTCGAAGTCGGCATGACCCTCGAAAAAGCCTACGAGCAGGAAGAGATTCTTCGCGATTTCCTCAAGGTCGATGAGGAAGCGGCGGAAATCTGGGAGATGGCGCTCAAGCTCGAAGGCATTGTGCGTAACGTCGGCAAGCACGCCGGTGGTGTGGTTATTGCCCCGACCAAGCTGACCGACTTCTCGCCGATCTATTGCGACGAGGCCGGTGACGGTCTGGTGACCCAGTTCGACAAGGACGATGTCGAGGCTGCGGGGCTGGTGAAGTTCGACTTCCTCGGTCTGCGTACCCTGACCATCATCGACTGGGCGCTCAAGACCATCAACCGCGACCGCGCCAAGGTCAACGAAGAACCGCTGGACATCGCGTTCATCCCGCTCGACGACATGCCGACCTATCAGTTGCTGCAGCGTGCCGAGACCACGGCGGTGTTCCAGCTCGAGTCGCGTGGCATGAAAGAGCTGATCAAAAAGCTCAAGCCCGACTGCCTGGAAGACTTGATCGCACTGGTGGCGCTGTTCCGTCCCGGCCCGCTGCAATCGGGCATGGTCGACGACTTCATCAACCGTAAACACGGTCGCGCCGAGCTGTCCTATCCGCACGTCGATTACCAGTACGAAGGCCTCAAGCCGGTACTGGCACCGACCTACGGCATCATCCTGTATCAGGAACAGGTGATGCAGATCGCCCAGGTCATGGCCGGCTACACCCTTGGCGGTGCGGACATGCTGCGTCGTGCCATGGGTAAGAAAAAGCCCGAGGAAATGGCCAAGCAGCGCGGTGGTTTCATCGATGGCTGCAAGACCAATAACATCGACCCGGACCTTGCCGGTAACATCTTCGACCTGGTGGAAAAGTTCGCCGGTTACGGTTTCAACAAGTCCCACTCCGCAGCCTACGGGCTGGTGTCGTACCAGACTGCCTGGCTGAAGACTCACTACCCGGCGCCGTTCATGGCGGCGGTGTTGTCGGCGGATATGCACAACACCGACAAGGTCGTGACCTTGATCGAAGAAGTGCGCACGATGAAGCTGCGCCTCGACGCGCCGGACGTGAACACCTCGGAGTTCAAGTTCACGGTAAGCGACGATGGCCGTATTCTTTATGGCCTTGGTGCGATCAAGGGCGTAGGCGAGGGGCCGGTCGAGGCGATTACCGATGCGCGCCAGAGCGGGCCGTTCAAGGACTTGTTCGACTTCTGCGCTCGCGTCGACCTCAAGCGGGTCAACAAGCGCACCCTGGATGGCCTGATTCGCAGCGGTGCGCTGGATCGTCTCGGGCCGTACTTCGAACTGGAGCCCAAGGCCTATCAGGCCAATATCGACCGTAACCGTTCGGTGCTGCTTGCCGCGCTGGAAGAAGCCATTCAGGCGGCAGAGCAGACGGCGCGCAGTCATGACAGTGGTCACGCCGACCTGTTCGGCGGTCTGTTCGTCGAAGCGGATGCCGATGTCTACGCCAACCATCGCAAGACCCGCGAGCTGAGCCTCAAGGATCGTCTGCGTGGCGAGAAGGAAACCCTGGGGCTGTACCTGACCGGGCACCCGATCGATGAATATGAAGGCGAGATCCGCCGGTTCGCCCGGCAACGGATCATCGATCTCAAGCCGGCAAGAGACACTCAGACGGTCGCAGGCCTGATCATTGCCCTGCGCGTCATGAAGAACAAGAAGGGCGACAAGATGGGGTTCATTACCCTGGACGATCGCTCGGCGCGCATTGAGGCGTCGCTGTTTGCCGAAGCGTTCCATTCGGCTCAGTCACTGTTGCAGACCGATGCTATGGTGGTGGTCGAGGGCGAAGTCAGTAATGATGACTTCTCCGGTGGGCTGCGCTTGCGGGCCAAGCGTGTCATGAGTATCGAGGATGCCCGCACCAATCTGGCCGAGAGCCTGCGTGTGACGGTGCGTGCCGAAGCGCTCAAGGGCGATCGGCTGCGCTGGCTGGGCGATCTGTGCAAGCGCCATCGCGGTGCCTGTCCGATCACGGTGGACTACACGGGGCAGGACGCCCGCGCATTGCTGCAATTGGGAGAAGCATGGCGGATTGATCCTGCGGACAGCTTGATTCAAGCTCTGCGTGACCAGTTCGGACGTGAGAACGTCTTTCTCCAGTATCGTTGAACGTCGCAGGCTCGACTTGCGCTCAACCCTGAATTTTAATTTCGACCTGAACGCGCCGGTTCCGAACAGGAACGGCGCAGACGGATCAACCGGCCGGCCTCTTGGCCGTCGACCCAAGACGGATGCCTATGAACCCGAATTTTCTTGATTTCGAACAGCCTATCGCTGACTTGCAGGCCAAAATCGAAGAACTGCGCTTGGTGGGTAACGACAACTCGCTGAACATCGGCGACGAGATCTCCCGGCTGCAAGACAAGAGCAAGACGCTCACCGAAAGCATCTTCGGCAACCTGACCAGCTGGCAGATCGCGCGCATGGCGCGCCATCCGCGTCGTCCGTACACGCTGGACTACATCGAAAACATCTTTACCGAGTTCGATGAGCTGCACGGCGATCGTCATTTCTCCGATGATGCGGCGATCGTCGGCGGTATTGCCCGTCTGGACAACCAGCCAGTCATGGTCATCGGCCATCAGAAAGGCCGGGAAGTGCGCGAGAAGGTTCGCCGCAACTTCGGCATGCCGCGCCCCGAAGGCTATCGCAAGGCCTGCCGTCTGATGGAAATGGCCGAGCGCTTCAAGATGCCGATCCTGACCTTTATCGATACGCCGGGCGCCTATCCGGGTATCGACGCGGAAGAGCGCAACCAGAGCGAGGCCATTGCCTGGAACCTGCGCGTGATGGCCCGTCTCAAGACGCCGATCATCGCTACCGTCATCGGTGAAGGCGGTTCCGGTGGTGCGCTGGCGATTGGTGTCTGTGACCAGTTGAACATGCTGCAGTACTCGACCTACGCGGTGATCTCTCCGGAAGGCTGCGCGTCGATCCTGTGGAAGACCGCCGAGAAGGCCCCGGATGCTGCAGAAGCGATGGGCATCACCGCTGACCGCCTGAAAGGTCTGGGTATCGTCGACAAGGTCATCGCCGAGCCACTGGGTGGCGCGCATCGTGATCCGGTCGCCGCCGCTGCCTTGATTCGCGCAGAGCTGAGCAGTCAGCTGGCGATGCTCAAGGAGTTCGATAACGACGAGCTGCTGGCCCGCCGTTATGACCGCTTGATGAGCTACGGTCTGTAAGCTGCGTCGCCCCGATTGTTCCCACGTCTTGCGGGTGTCTGCCCGAGGGGCGTGGGAGCGAACCTGTTCGCGAAAGGGCGGGTTTGAGCACTGCAGCCGTTAGTGTGCGAACCCGCCAGGTCGGTGAAAAACATCCATGACCACCCCCTCACGCACCGGTCATGATCTTTCTGCCAGGCTTCTTCAAGTCTTGGCCAAGTGGCGTAATGCGCCTGTCTGGCATGTCGGTTTCTCCGGCGGCCTCGACTCAACCGTGCTTTTGCATCTTCTGGCTGAACTCGCCAGTCGCGAAACCCTGCCTGCGCTCAACGCCATCCATGTGCACCACGGTCTGCAGCCCGCTGCCGATGCCTGGCCAGAGCATTGTCAGCAGGTCTGCAAGACGCTCGGGGTGGCATTCGAGTCTGTTCGCGTTCAGGTCGAGCCCGCTGCAAGTCTCGAGCAGGCTGCCCGGCAGGCGCGTTACAGCGCCTTCAGCCAGCGGCTGGGTGAGGGCGAGGTGCTGCTGACGGGGCAGCATCGCGACGATCAGGCCGAGACCCTGCTGTTCCGTCTGCTGCGCGGCGCAGGTGTACGCGGTCTGGCTGCCATGCCCGATCAGCGAGTGCTGGGGCGTGGGCATCTGCTGAGGCCGCTACTGGATGTGTCGCGCATGCAATTGGAAGATTACGCGCGTCGGCACGGGCTGAACTGGATCGAAGATCCCAGCAATGACGATCAGCAGTTCTCGCGCAATTTTTTGCGCAGTCAGGTACTGCCGTTGCTGACCTCCAGATGGCCGCAGGCAGCGGCCAGTCTGGCGCGTACTGCACGCCACCTCGGCGAAGCGCAGCAATTGCTCGACGAGCTCGCGCTGCAGGATATTGCCAGCGCGCAGACTGCAACGTCGTTCGCTTGGGTTGGCCTGCCGGTGTTGAGTCTCGGGCCGATTGCCGCATTGTCCGCAGCCCGGCAGCGCAATGCACTGCGTCACTGGCTTGCGCCACTGACGCGCCTGCCGGACACCGATCACTGGGCTGGCTGGGAGGCATTGCGCGATGCGGCGCAGGACGCAGGTCCGTTATGGCGGCTGGCTGATGGAACGCTGCACAGGGCGCAGAATTGTATCTGGTGGGTGCCCGCTGACTGGCAGCCGCTCTGTCATCAGGCAGTGGACTGGACGGACCCTGGTGCGGCGCTGCACTTGCCCGGCAATGGCCGCGTGGTTCTGGAAGGCGAGGCGCCGTCGGGGTGTCTGCAAATCCGCTATCGGCAGGGCGGTGAAGTGTTACGCCTGGACGGGCGTGGCAGCCGTGATCTCAAGCGCCTGCTCAACGAGCAGTCAGTGCCGGCGTTTCTGCGCGGCAGATTGCCGCTGCTGTACCTCGATAACGTGCTGCTGGCGGTCGCCAACCTGCCTGGACTGGACGGTTCGCCCAATGAAAACTGGCGTTTGCGCTGGGTTGCGCCGACCGGCGACCAAAGTTTGAGCTGAAAGGCCCTTTCAGGTAGACTACGCTCCCTTCTTGATACAGCTTCTGTCGGCTCTTTTGAAACGACACGAGTTGCCGGTTACCAACCAGTATTTACTGGGTAATTCTTAAAATGTAGCGCACACCACACGGGCTTCGGCCGGTCGGTTTCAACGCAGCAGTTTCGGGAGTGCACCGTGAATTTTGTCGGTAATCGGGGGCTTCGGCCTTCCTTCGCTATCCCCGGCGGCTCTGACCGCTTTAACGCAGACTTCTAGGGTTTTTCATGACGCGCTACATCTTCGTCACGGGCGGTGTTGTTTCTTCATTGGGGAAAGGCATTGCCTCGGCTTCATTGGCGGCCATCCTGGAGGCGCGGGGACTCAAGGTCACCATGCTCAAACTGGATCCGTACATCAACGTGGACCCAGGCACCATGAGCCCGTTCCAGCACGGTGAGGTGTTCGTCACTCACGACGGCGCCGAGACTGACCTGGACCTTGGTCACTATGAGCGGTTCATCCGCACCACCATGACCCAGAACAACAACTTCACCACCGGCCGTGTGTACGAGCACGTCCTGCGCAAAGAGCGCCGTGGTGATTACCTGGGCGCGACCATTCAGGTCATCCCGCACATCACCGATGAAATCAAGCGCCGCATCATCAAGGGTGCAGGCGATGCCGACGTGGCGCTGGTCGAGATCGGCGGCACAGTGGGCGACATCGAGTCGCAACCGTTCCTTGAAGCCATCCGCCAGTTGCGCTTCGAAGTCGGCGCACGCCGCGCGATGCTGATGCACCTGACGCTGGTGCCGTACATCGCCACTGCCGGCGAGACCAAGACCAAGCCGACCCAGCATTCGGTGAAGGAATTGCGCTCCATCGGCCTGCAGCCTGATGTGCTGGTCTGCCGTTCCGACCACCCTATCGACGTTTCCTCGCGTCGCAAGATCGCTCAGTTCACCAACGTCGAAGAGCGTGCGGTCATCGCCCTCGAAGACGCGGACACCATCTACAAGATCCCGGGCATTCTGCATTCGCAAGGCCTGGACGATTTTGTGGTCGAGCGCTTCGGCCTGCAATGTGGTGGTGCCGACCTGTCCGAGTGGGACAAGGTCGTCGACGCCAAGCTCAACCCGGAACACGAAGTGACCATCGCGATGGTCGGCAAGTACATGGAGCTGCTCGACGCCTACAAGTCGTTGATCGAAGCCATGAGCCACGCCGGTATCACCAATCGCACCAAGGTCAACCTGCGTTACATCGACTCTGAAGACATTGAAAACCAGGGCACCGGCCTGCTGGAAGGCGTGGACGCGATCCTGGTTCCGGGTGGCTTCGGTCTGCGCGGCGTCGAAGGCAAGATCACTGCCGTTCAGTTCGCCCGTGAGAACAAGGTTCCGTACCTGGGTATCTGCCTGGGCATGCAGGTCGCGGTCATCGAGTTCGCGCGTAACGTGCTGGGCTGGAAAGACGCCAACTCCACCGAGTTCGATCGCACCAGCGCGCACGCTGTAGTGGGTCTGATCACCGAATGGGAAGACGCCACCGGCGCAGTCGAAACCCGTACCGAAAGCTCCGATCTGGGCGGCACCATGCGTCTGGGCGCGCAAGAGTGCCAGCTTGAAGCCGGTTCGCTGGTCCACGACTGCTACACCAAGGACGTGATTGTCGAACGTCATCGTCATCGCTATGAAGTGAACAACAACCTGTTGCCGCAACTGATCGAGGCCGGCCTGAAGATCTCCGGCCGCTCCGGCGATGGCGCGCTGGTTGAAGTGGTCGAAGCACCGGATCATCCATGGTTCGTCGCTTGCCAGTTCCACCCGGAATTCACCTCCACGCCCCGTGACGGTCATCCGCTGTTCAGCGGCTTCGTCAAGGCGGCACTGGCTCAACATCAGAAAAATTCCTGACAGGGACTGCAGACATGGCTCAGAAAATCATCCGCGTAGGTTCGATCGAGATCGCCAACGACAAGCCAATGGTGCTGTTCGGCGGCATGAACGTACTCGAATCCCGGGATATGGCCATGCAGGTCTGTGAAGAATACGTAAAGGTCACCGAAAAGCTCGGTATCCCTTACGTGTTCAAGGCCAGCTTCGACAAGGCCAACCGCTCTTCGGTGAACTCCTACCGTGGGCCGGGCCTTGAAGAAGGCATGCGTATTTTCGAAGAGATCAAGCGCACCTTCAACGTGCCACTGATCACCGATGTTCACGAGCCTCATCAGGCCGCCGTGGTGGCTGAAGTCTGCGACATCATTCAGCTGCCGGCTTTCCTGTCGCGGCAGACCGATCTGGTCGTCGCGATGGCGAAAACCGGCGCAGTCATCAACATCAAGAAAGCCCAGTTCCTTGCACCCCAGGAAATGAAACACATCCTGACCAAGTGCGAAGAGGCCGGTAACGATCAGTTGATTCTCTGTGAGCGTGGCTCCAGCTTCGGTTACAACAATCTGGTCGTGGACATGCTTGGCTTCGGCATCATGAAGCAGTTCGAATACCCGATCCTGTTCGACGTGACCCACGCCCTGCAGATGCCGGGCGGACGTTCCGATTCTGCCGGCGGCCGTCGCGCCCAGGTACTGGATCTGGCCAAGGCCGGTATCAGTCAGAATCTGGCCGGTCTGTTCCTTGAAGCCCATCCGGATCCTGACAACGCCAAATGCGACGGGCCATGTGCCCTGCGTCTGGACAAGCTCGAGCCGTTCCTGGCCCAGCTCAAGTCCCTGGATGAACTTGTAAAGAGTTTTCCGATCGTAGAGACCGCTTGAGCAGGGTTCTCCGGTAAAGTGCCGTTCCCCCGTCATTCGTGACGGGGTTGTCGCATTCAGGGCTGCCGGTTTTTGCGCCTGACTGTGAACATCGTTTTCCCGCTGCGTCGTTTTCGTCAATCCTGGAGTGTTTACAACAATGGCAAAAATCGTTGACATCAAAGGTCGTGAAGTTCTTGACTCCCGTGGCAACCCAACCGTTGAAGCAGATGTGCTCCTCGATAACGGCATCATCGGTAGCGCCTGCGCGCCGTCTGGCGCTTCAACCGGCTCGCGCGAAGCGCTGGAGCTGCGTGATGGCGACAAGAGCCGTTACATGGGCAAGGGCGTTCTGAAGGCTGTTGCCAATATCAATGGTCCGATCCGTGACCTGCTTCTGGGCAAGGACCCGGTCGACCAGAAGGCGCTGGATCACGCGATGATCGAGCTGGACGGCACCGAAAACAAGGCAAGCCTGGGCGCAAATGCCATCCTCGCGGTCTCCCTGGCAGCTGCCAAGGCGGCGGCACAGGATCAGGACCTGCCGCTGTACGCGCACATCGCCAACCTCAATGGCACACCGGGCGTGTACTCCATGCCGGTGCCGATGATGAACATCATCAACGGTGGCGAGCATGCCGATAACAACATCGACATCCAGGAATTCATGATCCAGCCTGTCGGCGCCAAGTCCTTCGCTGAAGGCCTGCGCTGGGGCACCGAGATTTTCCATCACCTCAAAGCGGTCCTCAAGGCGCGTGGCCTGAACACCGCAGTGGGTGACGAAGGTGGCTTCGCGCCTAACCTGGCATCCAACAAGGAAGCGCTCGACGCTATCGCCGAGGCTGTTTCCAATGCGGGTTATACGCTGGGCACCGACGTGACCCTGGCGCTGGACTGCGCAGCGAGCGAGTTCTACAAGAACGGCAAGTACAAACTGAGCGAAGAGGGCGAATACAGCTCTGCCGAGTTCGCCGAATACCTTGCCGAGCTGACTCGCAAGCACCCGATCATTTCCATCGAAGACGGTCTGGACGAGTCCGACTGGGATGGCTGGAAAATCCTCACCGACAAGATCGGCGAGAAAACCCAGCTGGTAGGTGACGACCTGTTCGTGACCAACACCAAGATCCTCAAGGAAGGCATCGACAAGAAGATCGCCAACTCGATCCTGATCAAGTTCAACCAGATCGGTACGCTGACCGAAACCCTGGAAGCCATTCAGATGGCCAAGGCTGCCGGTTACACGGCGATCATCTCTCACCGTTCCGGCGAGACCGAAGATTCGACCATTGCCGACCTCGCTGTGGGCACCTCTGCCGGTCAGATTAAAACCGGTTCGCTGTGCCGCTCCGATCGCGTGTCCAAGTACAACCAATTGCTGCGCATCGAGGAACAATTGGGCTCCAAGGCTGTGTATCGTGGTCGTGCCGAGTTTCGCGGCTGAGCCATAGATGGTAAAAAGACGCAGAGTGCTGCACGGATTCGGGTTCCCTGACTCGCCTGTGCAGCTCCGATGCTGACGCTCCGCGGTAATCTGGAGTGATTGAGCCTGGCTTATGTCAGGCTCAATGCCCTCAGTCGTTTGTTGTTCACGTTGGCTCTGCTGTCTTTTTTACTGGGTACCTGATATTTCAATGCGCAGTCCTAACTGGTTGTTCCTCGTCCTGCTCCTGTTGCTGGCTGGCTTGCAGTACCGCCTTTGGGTCGGTAACGGAAGCCTCGCGCAAGTGGCCAGCCTGACTCAGCAGATTGCCGACCAGCACGCTGAAAATCAGGTGCTGCTGGAGCGCAACCGCGTGCTTGATGCCGAGGTCATGGAATTGAAAAAAGGTCTGGAAACCGTCGAAGAGCGTGCCCGACATGAATTGGGCATGGTCAAGGACGGCGAAACCCTTTACCAGCTCGCGCAATAATCAAGTTGGTGCGATGAAAGACTTTCTTCCTGCCTTCTGGGCAGTGATACCTGCAGCGGGTATTGGCGCCCGCATGGCAGCCGACCGTCCCAAGCAGTACCTGCCACTGGGCGGCCTGACAATTCTGGAACACAGCCTGCTTTGCTTTCTCGATCACCCCCGGCTCAAGGGGCTGGTGATCAGTCTGGCTGTGGACGACCCTTACTGGGCTGCATTGCCCTGCGCGCATGACACCCGCATTCAGCGCGTGGACGGCGGCAGCGAGCGCTCAGGCTCGGTGCTCAATGCGCTGCTGCACCTGCATGCGCAGGGCGCCAGTGACAATGACTGGGTGCTGGTTCATGACGCTGCGCGTCCGAACCTGGCGCGCAGTGATCTGGATAATCTGCTTGGCGAACTGGCCGATGATCCTGTTGGCGGCCTGCTGGCCGTGCCGGCCCGCGACACGCTCAAGCGTGCCGACAGCAGCGGTCGTGTGTTGGAAACAGTGGATCGCAGCCTCATCTGGCAAGCCTTCACGCCGCAGATGTTTCGTCTTGGGGCCCTGCATCGCGCCCTGGCGGACAGCCTGGTCTCTAACGTCAGCATCACCGATGAGGCATCGGCCATTGAGTGGGCGGGTCAATCGCCCCGCCTGATCGAGGGGCGCTCCGATAACATCAAGGTCACTCGCCCCGAGGACCTGGAATGGCTACGTCAACGCCGTAGCGAGTTCGGCCGCTAAACACGTCCGCTACTGGCGATACTCATCGCGCATCGCCAATCCTTCCTTAAGATAATCCACCAGCTTGCGCACCTTGGGTGACAGGTGCCTTTGCTGCGGATAGAGCCCCCACACGGCCGTGTTGGGCGGTTGATGCGCCTCCAGCAATGAAACCAGCGTGCCGTCGTTGAGATGTTTCTGCACGTAGTAATCCGGCAACTGACACAAACCGACGCCGTGCAACGCGGCATCCAGCACGGCCTGGCCGCTGTTACAGCGCCAGTTGCCTTGCACGCGCTGGGAAAACTCACGTCCGTTCTGCTGGAGCTGCCAGGTATCGTTGCCTCCGATCAGGCAATTATGGCGATTGAGTTCCGAAAGGCTGTGCGGTCTGCCGTAACGCTCGATGTAGGACGGCGAAGCACACAGGTACATCTGCCGTGGCGCGAGGCGGGTTGCGACCAGACGCGAGTCCTGCAGCCGACCCAGACGAATCGCCAGGTCCATGCCTTCATGAACCAGGTCCAGCGTGTCGTTGCTCAGCTCGATATCGACCCGCAGGTGCGGGTACAGGTCCATGAAACGCGTGACCAGCGGCGTGATGAAGCGCTCGCCATAGGCCACGGCGCAGGTCATGCGCAACAACCCCTTGGGTTCGCTGGCCAGATCGCCCACCGCGCGCAGAGCTTCCTCGCGGCCGTCCTGCAGGCGCTGGCAGTGATGCAGAAAGGTCTGACCGGCTTCGGTGAGCGCGACCTTGCGCGTACTGCGGTAGAGCAGACGGGTCTGCAGGCGTTCTTCAAGGCGCACGATCTGACGGCTGACGTGCGACGAGGAGACCCCGAGCCGCAGAGCCGCCGCCGTGAACTGCCCGCATTCCGCGACCGCAACGAACTCATCCAGACCTTCCCAACGATTGGTGTACATCGATTATCCCTGTACAGCATTAATGTTTTGCTTTTAGCCGCATTACTCGTCAATTGGCACTGTACTACACTGCAATCCTTGTTTTTACCCGTCGGAGAAGATTGATGATCAAGTCGCGCGCTGCTGTCGCTTTTGAAGCCAAAAAGCCATTGGAGATCGTTGAAGTCGATGTCGCCATGCCCAAGGCGGGAGAAGTGCTGCTCAGAGTAGTGGCCTCCGGCGTTTGCCACACCGATGCCTACACACTGTCCGGGGCTGACCCTGAAGGGATCTTTCCATCGATCCTCGGCCACGAAGGTGGTGCGATTGTAGAGGCGGTGGGTGAGGGCGTGACCTCGGTAGTGGTCGGTGACCACGTGATTCCGCTGTACACCCCGGAATGCCGTCAGTGCAAGTTCTGTCGTTCGGGCAAGACCAACCTGTGTCAGGCGATTCGTGCCACTCAGGGTAAAGGCCTGATGCCGGATGGCACCACGCGCTTTTCCTACAAGGGCGAGCCGATTTTCCACTACATGGGCACCTCGACCTTCTCCGAATACACCGTACTGCCGGAAATCTCGGTGGCCAAAATCGACAAGCAGGCACCGCTGGAAAAAGTCTGCCTGCTGGGTTGCGGTGTCACCACCGGTATCGGTGCGGTGCTCAACACCGCCAAGGTCAAGCCTGGCGATACCGTGGCCATTTTCGGTCTGGGCGGTATTGGCCTCTCGGCATTGATCGGTGCGGCCAAAGCCAAGGCGGCTCGCATCATCGCCATCGACATCAATCCGGCCAAGTTCGAGATCGCCAAACAGCTGGGCGCGACTGATTGCGTCAATCCGAAGGATTTCGACCGTCCGATCCAGGAAGTCATCGTCGACATGACCGATGGCGGCGTCGACTTCTCGTTTGAGTGCATCGGTAATGTGCAACTGATGCGTGCAGCGCTGGAATCCTGCCACAAGGGCTGGGGCGAGTCGGTCATCATCGGCGTGGCCGGTGCCGGTCAGGAAATCGCTACCCGTCCATTCCAGCTGGTGACCGGGCGCGTCTGGCGCGGTTCGGCGTTTGGCGGCGTGCGTGGCCGTACCGAATTGCCGAGCTATGTGGACATGGCGCAGACCGGTGAAATCCCGCTGGATACGTTCATCACCCACACCATGTGCCTGGAAGACATCAACAAGGCGTTCGACCTGATGCATGAAGGCAAAAGCATCCGCACGGTCATTCATTTTTAAGGAGCAGCGGCAAGCTGTCAGCTCCAAGCGGCAAGCACGAAGGTCTCTTACCTGCTTGTAGCTTGCGGCTTATAGCTTGCAGCTGGAGGACATCACATGCCTTTGGAAAATATTTCCTGCCAAAAGAGCTTCGGCGGCTGGCACAAGCGCTACAAGCACCATTCTCAGGTGCTCGGTTGTGACATGGTGTTTGCCGTCTATCTGCCGCCACAGGCGGAGCAGGGCGGCAAGCTGCCGGTGTTGTACTGGCTGTCCGGCCTGACCTGCACGGATGAAAATTTCATGCAGAAAGCCGCCGCCCATCGACTGGCGGCCGAGCTGGGCATCATCATCGTGGCGCCTGATACCAGCCCGCGCGGTGCTGACGTGGCAGATGACCCTGACGGCGCCTGGGACTTCGGTCAAGGCGCGGGCTTCTACCTCAACGCCACCGAGCAGCCTTACGCGCGGCATTACCAAATGCATGATTACGTGGTCAAGGAACTGCCGACGCTGATCGAGGGGCATTTCCCGGCGTCACAGGTGCGCAGCATCAGCGGGCACTCGATGGGCGGTCACGGCGCGCTGGTCTGCGCATTGCGTAATCCTGGTCGCTATCGTTCGGTATCAGCGTTCTCGCCGATCAGTAATCCGATCGATTGCCCCTGGGGGCAAAAGGCATTCTCCCGTTATCTGGGCGAAGACCGTTCTCGCTGGCGCGAGTGGGATGCCAGCGTGCTGATTGCGCAGGCGTCCGAAAAGCTGCCGACCCTGGTCGATCAGGGCGATCGTGATGATTTTCTGGTCAACCAGCTCAAGCCCGAGGTGCTGGTTCAGGCGGCCAAGGCTGCGGACTATCCGCTGACCCTGCGCATGCAGCCAGGTTACGACCACAGCTATTTCTTCATCGCCAGCTTCATCGAAGACCATCTCAGGCATCACGCTGCAGCCTTGAACAGCTAACGCGCGCCAAAGCAGGTAGAATCACGCCCTGACTTTTTTCAGGGCGTTTTTTTATGCGTATTGGCCATGGCTTTGATGTGCACCGTTTCGCTGAAGGCGACTTCATTACCTTGGGCGGCGTGCGGATTGCACACGGGTTCGGCCTGCTGGCCCATTCCGATGGCGATGTCCTGCTGCATGCCTTGAGCGATGCGCTTCTGGGTGCCGCAGCGCTGGGCGATATCGGCAAGCACTTTCCCGACACGGATCCGCAGTTCAAAGGCGCCGACAGCCGCGTACTGCTGCGTCATGTCCTTACGTTGATTCATGGCAAAGGCTGGAAGGTCGGTAATGTCGACGCCACCATCGTCGCTCAGGCACCGAAAATGGCGCCGCACATTGATGCCATGCGTGCATTGATCGCTGCAGACCTTCAGGTTGAGCCGGATCAGGTCAACGTCAAGGCCACGACGACTGAAAAGCTTGGCTTTACCGGGCGTGAAGAAGGCATCGCGGTGCATGCCGTTGCGTTGTTGCTGCGCGCATGAATGAACGTGAACTGCTGGGCCCGCGAGCTTACGGCGAGGCACTGGGGCGTGCAGTCCTCAAGGCGACTGCCGAAGACTTTCAGGTCGACGAAGTGCTGGACATTCCGCTTTCCGGGGATGGCGAGCACTTGTGGCTATGGGTCGAGAAGCGCGGTCTGAACACGGAAGAGGCGGCCCGCCGACTGGCCAGGGCTGCGGGCGTCCAGCTGCGCACAGTCAGCTACGCCGGGCTAAAGGATCGCCAGGCACTGACCCGCCAGTGGTTCAGCATTCAGTTGCCTGGCAAGGCCGATCCTGATCTGTCCGCTGCGCAGGACGACACGCTGCAGATTCTCAAAAGTGGCCGCCACAAACGCAAACTGCAACGCGGCGCCCACGCGGCCAATGGCTTCACGTTGCGTCTGACCCAGCTGGATGCAGACAAGGACGCCTTGAATCAGCGTCTTGAAACCATTGTACGGCAGGGTATTCCCAATTATTTCGGCACGCAGCGTTTCGGCTATCAGGGCGGAAATCTTGGCGAGGCACGCGATTACGCCGCCCGCAAGGCGCTGCCTGAGCAACGCGCGGTGCGTTCGCGACTGTTGTCCACGGCGCGCAGTTACCTGTTTAACCGAGTGTTGGCCGCTCGGGTTGCCGATGGCAGCTGGCAGAAGGCTCAGGTCGGTGATTTGCTGGCGTTCACCGACAGCCGCAGCTTTTTCCCGGCCGGGGTGGATGAATGCAGCGATCCTCGTCTGGCGATCCTCGATCTGCACCCCACCGGACCTCAATGGGGTGAAGGCCCTTCGCCAGCTGGCGGTGCGACGGCAGCGCTGGAAAATACCGTTGCCGATGACGAATCCGTGTTGCGTGACTGGCTGGTCAGAGCGGGCATGGAGCACGAACGGCGCATCCTGCGACTGCCCATTGGGCGGCTGACGTGGCATTATCCCGAGTCTGACATTCTGCAACTGGAATTCGTCCTTCCGCCCGGATGTTTCGCGACCGTTTTGGTCCGCGAACTCATCGATCTGGTGCCGGTTGGGCAGACGGACAGCTCATGCGTATTCTGATATCAAATGATGACGGGGTGAATGCGCCCGGTCTTGTCGCGCTCCATGCGGCGTTGGCGAACTACGCCGACTGCGTGGTGATTGCGCCTGATCAGGACAAAAGTGGTGCCAGCAGTTCTCTGACACTCGACCGGCCCCTGCATCCGCACACCCTGGAAAATGGCTTCATCAGTGTCAACGGTACGCCCACCGACTGCGTGCATCTGGGCATTCACGGGCTACTGGAGCGTCAACCGGACATGGTGGTTTCAGGCATCAACCTGGGGGCCAATCTGGGCGACGATGTACTGTATTCCGGAACGGTTGCTGCAGCCCTTGAAGGGCGTTTTCTGCAGCGCCCGTCGTTTGCCTTTTCGTTTCTGTCACGTCAGCCGGATAATCTGGCGACGGCGGCGCATTACGCGCGCTTGCTGGTCGAGGCCCATGAGCAACTCGACCTGCCACCCCGCACGGTATTGAACGTGAATATTCCCAACCTGCCGCTCGAGCATATCCGCGGCATTCAATTGACCCGATTGGGGCATCGTGCCCGCGCTGCAGCACCGATCAGAGTCGTCGACCCGCGTGGCCGCGCCGGCTACTGGATCGCTGCTGCCGGCGACGTCGAGGACGGCGGTACCGGGACCGACTTTCATGCGGTCGTACAAGGCTACGTATCGATCACGCCGTTGCAGCTGGATAGAACCTATCAGGACGGATTCAGCAGCCTGAACACCTGGCTGGAGGGACTTCGTTGATGTCACGCGAGCAGGATGATCTATTGCGTCGAGGGATCGGAATGACGTCGCAGCGTACCCGCGAGCGTCTGATTCAACGCCTCTGCGAAGAGGGCATTTCCAACCAGCGGGTACTGGACGTCATTCGCAAGACGCCCCGGCATCTGTTTGTCGATGAAGCGCTGGCGCATCGCGCCTATGAAGACACCGCATTGCCCATCGGCCACAACCAGACCATTTCCCAGCCTTACATGGTCGCGCGGATGAGTGAGCTGCTGTTGGCAGCCGGGCCGCTGGACAAGGTCATGGAGATCGGTACCGGGTCCGGCTATCAGACTGCTGTGCTGGCGCAGTTGGTGGAGCGAGTGTTTTCCGTCGAGCGCATCAAGGTGCTTCAGGATCGCGCCAAGGAGCGTCTGGTCGAACTCAACCTGCGCAACGTGGTGTTCCGCTGGGGTGACGGCTGGGAGGGCTGGCCAGCCCTGGCGCCGTATAACGGCATCATCGTCACGGCGGTGGCCACCGATGTACCGCAGGCATTGCTCGATCAACTGGCACCGGGAGGCCGATTGGTCATCCCCGTGGGCTCGGGGGAAGTTCAGCAGTTGATGCTGATCATCCGTGAAGAACACGGTTTTTCCCGGCACGTGCTGGGGGCTGTGCGCTTCGTGCCACTGCTCAACGGACCCATCGCTTGAAGATTGTCTGCGGTAACAATGAATTCTGGCGTCAGTCATCGGTCTACAGCGCGCGGCCCGGAATGTTAAATGGCCTGATGGCATCATTCCCACGCAGCTGATTGATACTTAACAGCGTTTTTCAGCGGATATCACTGGCTGCCCGTCGCTATTACGGCACAATAGGCATCTTTTTTGAATTCAGTCACCAGTAAAGGGAGTGGCGGGTGAGTCTCACAGTCATTCAGCAGCTCAGGTCTTCAAGAAGTTATCAGCGTCTGGTGATTGGCATTGCTCTCAGTGTCCTTTTGGTCGGCTGCTCCAGCTCGCCTTCAGGCGGCGTTCGCGTCGTTGATCGCAACGGCAATGCCGTGGCCCAGCGCCCGACGGTGACCACTGGGCAATACGTGGTCAGGCGCGGCGACACACTTTTTTCCATTGCATTTCGTTACGGCTGGGACTGGAAGGCGCTGGCTGCCCGCAACCAGATTCCCGAGCCGTTTACCATCAAGCCTGGTCAGACAATTCGCTTTGACGGACGCTCCTCTTCAACGCCGAGCGTGGTTTCAACGTCGGGCGGCGGGCGTCCAGTGACGTCCACATCGACCACGACCAGCAGCTCCGGATCCGTCAAAACCACGGTGATGTCCAAACCCGTTGCGGTTGTACCCGTGGTTATACCTCCGTCGGCGACCACCGGGACAGGCCCGGCTGGCAAGTCTCCGACGGGTTGGACCTGGCCTTCGAGTGGCATTTTGATAGGAAAATTTTCCTCAAACGGCAGTTTGAATAAAGGAATTGATATCGCTGGTGATTTGGGACAGCCTGTTTTGGCAGCGTCTGATGGTTCAGTTGTTTACGCCGGAAGTGGATTACGGGGCTACGGCGAATTGATCATCATCAAACACAGCGATACCTACGTCAGTGCCTACGGTCATAACCGCAGGCTTTTGGTACGGGAAGGACAACAGGTCAAGGCAGGGCAGACGATTGCCGAAATGGGGTCAACAGGAACTGACCGGGTGAAACTGCATTTTGAGATTCGCCGCCAAGGGAAACCTGTAGATCCGTTAGGATTCTTGCCACGTCGTTGATAGTTGTCAGCCTGTTCCTGGCGTAATAGGAACAGGCTCAAGCGTTGCCATGGAACCAGGCGATGCTGGAGCTTGAGGTCGAACTCACCAAAGGACTAAAACAATGGCTCTTGGCAACGAAGCGCCGGAGTTTGACATCGATGATGAAGTGCTCCTTATGGAAGCCGGCATTGTCCTGAAGGAAGCGTCAAACGAGAAGCAGCCAGCCGCTGTCTCGGGACGTACCAAGGTCAAGCATTCAACATCGCTCAAACAACACAAGTACATTGACTACACGCGGGCGCTCGATGCTACCCAGCTGTACCTCAATGAGATCGGTTTTTCTCCTCTATTGTCCCCGGAAGAAGAAGTGCATTTTGCGCGCCTGTCGCAAAGTGGAGACCCGGCCGGGCGCAAACGCATGATTGAAAGCAATCTGCGGTTGGTAGTGAAAATTGCCAGACGCTATGTCAATCGTGGGCTGTCATTGCTTGATCTGATCGAGGAGGGCAACCTGGGGTTGATCCGGGCGGTCGAGAAGTTCGACCCGGAGCGCGGCTTTCGTTTTTCGACCTACGCTACCTGGTGGATTCGTCAAACCATCGAACGCGCGATCATGAATCAGACGCGGACCATCCGGCTGCCGATTCATGTGGTCAAGGAGCTGAACGTTTATCTGCGTGCGGCCAGAGAGCTGACTCAGAAGCTGGATCACGAACCCTCTCCTGAAGAGATTGCCAACCTGCTGGAAAAACCGGTAGGCGAGGTCAAGCGCATGCTGGGCCTGAACGAGCGTGTCTCCTCGGTGGACGTTTCGCTGGGGCCGGATTCGGACAAGACGCTGCTTGATACCTTGACCGACGACCGTCCGACAGACCCCTGCGAGCTGCTGCAGGACGACGATCTCTCACAAAGCATCGATCAATGGCTGTCTGAACTGACCGAGAAGCAGCGCGAGGTGGTGATTCGCCGCTTTGGCTTGCGCGGGCATGAAAGCAGCACGCTTGAAGATGTAGGGCTTGAGATCGGTCTGACGCGTGAGCGTGTAAGGCAGATTCAGGTCGAAGGACTCAAGCGCCTGCGTGAGATCCTTGAGAAAAACGGTCTGTCCAGCGAGTCTCTCTTCCAGTAATTCCCTTCCGCAGCATCCATCCAGGGCCGATATGACACAGTGTGTGTATATCGGCCTTTTTATATGTCTTCCATAATTTCAATGTTGCTGCGCGTCCTGTCAGCCGACGCTGTTCTGCCTGGTCGATAACGGGGTGCTTGTACTCAGAGGTTTCAAAGCCTGTAAGTCATTGCGTACGCTTGCTGTAAGTCATTCAGGTAAGCGGAGTGAGGCTTGTTGCCAATTCGTCGGTTTTTTCATCGCAAGGTGTTGTTTTAGAAGAGTTTTAAATTTTGAAAGCTGACTGTTCAGGAAATATTCTGGAGCGTTTCGGGTGTTGCTCTCCAGGGTTAAATCTCTAATATCGAAGCTGTGCCGACGGACAGGCACAGGCCATCAAGGATGACGGTCAGGGATATCGCGGGATGCGATTCATCAGGACGATGACAAGGGAATACAGGGATCAAGGAAAAATGTGGGCGGGTCATACCGCCCCTTTTTTTGTTTGCAGAAAATCGTCTTCAACAAAAAAGGCCCTCTTGAGGGCCTTTTGTCTGTATGGAATCTAGCGTTCCAGATCAGCGATCTTGCCTGTTTTGCCATCCCACTCTGCCGCATCCGGCATCGCATCTTTCTTTTCGGTGATGTTGGGCCAGACTTCGGCAAGCTCGGCATTCAGCTCGATGAAGTTTTCCATGCCGGCAGGGATCTCGTCTTCCGAATAGATGGCTACGGCAGGGCACTCTGGCTCGCAGAGCGCGCAGTCGATGCACTCGTCCGGGTGGATCACCAGGAAATTCGGGCCTTCGTAAAAGCAGTCCACCGGACAGACTTCTACGCAGTCGGTGTACTTGCACTTGATGCAGTTGTCGGTGACGACGAAGGTCATTTCTAATTTTCTCCTCAGGCGGCTGCGGCAGAGCCCTTCCAGACAGGGGTGCCAGGTTCGGGAGGTTTCCCGGCCCTATGAAAACACGTGCTTTTGGTGGGTGGCCTTGAGGCAGTAAGACTGCGTCGTCTACTACCTGTCCCTGCTACCTACCGGCGGTTCGCTGCATTTTCACGCGGCTCGAAAAACGCCTCGACCAGGCTAAAAGCCGAGAGCGTCCCAAACCGCGCGGGATTCTAACAGTATGTAATGCTTCACGTCACAGGCGAGTTTGCAATGTGTATAGCAAATCCAGTGCCTGTCGCGGGGTCATATCGTCGACCTTGACCTTCGACAGCTCGTCGAGCACCGGGTGCGGCAGACTTGCGAACATATCGCTCTGCTGCGGGACGGCCGGCTTGCCGGGTTTGGCGCGCGGCTGCTCGTGCGGCAGGCTGGTGGTTTCCAGACGCTGCAAGTGCTCCTTGGCGCGGCTGATGACCTTGCCCGGCACACCGGCCAGTTGCGCCACGGCCAGTCCGTAGCTCTGGCTCGCAGGCCCTGGCAGTACGCGGTGCAGGAACACGATGCGCTCATTATGCTCGGTGGCGTTGAGGTGCACATTGGTCACCAGCGGTTCGCTTTCCGGCAACACCGTCAGTTCGAAATAGTGCGTGGCGAACAGTGTGTAGGCACGCAGTTGCGCGAGGCATTCAGCTGCCGCCCAGGCCAGCGACAGGCCGTCGAAGGTACTGGTGCCGCGTCCGACTTCGTCCATCAATACCAGACTTTTATCGGTGGCGTTGTGCAGGATGTTTGCCGTTTCGCTCATTTCGACCATGAACGTCGAGCGTCCGCCCGCCAGGTCGTCGCTGGAGCCGATGCGGGTGAAGATCCGGTCGACCAGCGACAGTTCGCAGCTGGCAGCGGGAACGAAGCTGCCGATATGGGCCAGCAGCACGATCAGCGCCGTCTGACGCATATAGGTCGATTTACCGCCCATGTTCGGGCCGGTGATGACCAGCATGCGCGTGCTGTCGTCCAGCGCCAGGTCGTTGGCAACGAAAGGCGTACTCAGGACCTGTTCAACGACCGGATGGCGACCCTGCTCGATGCGCATGCACGGTTCGGCGACAAAGCGTGGGCAATTGAGGTCCAGGTTCAGCGCGCGCTCCGCAAGGTTGCTCAGCACGTCCAGTTCGGCCAGCGCCGCAGCGGTATCCTGAAGCGGCGCAAGATGGCCGATCAGGTCTTCGAGCAGTGTTTCGTAGAGCATCTTTTCCCGAGCCAGCGCGCGGCTCTTGGCCGACAACGCCTTGTCTTCGAACTCCTTGAGCTCGGGCGTGATAAAGCGTTCGGCACCCTTCAGGGTCTGGCGGCGTATGTAATCTGCCGGCGCCTGCTCGGCCTGCTTGCTTGGCAGCTCGATAAAATAGCCATGCACGCGGTTGTAGCCGACTTTCAGGTTGCCAAGACCGGTGCGGGCTTTTTCGCGGGCTTCCAGGTCGATCAGGAACTGACCGGCGTTTTCGCTCAGCGACTGCAGATCATCCAGTTCAGCGTCGTAGCCAGTCTTCAAAACGCCGCCGTCGCGGATGACGGCAGGCGGATTGTCGATGATCGCGCGCTGCAGCAGGTCGGCCAGCTCGGGATAGGTGCTGGCCGTCTGCGCAAGTTGCTGCAGGTGCGGCGCGTCCAGATCGGTCATCGCCTGTTGCAGTTCGGGCAGGGCGCTCAGTGCGTCGCGCAGGCGGGCGAGGTCACGTGGCCGCGCGTTACGCAGGCCGATACGCGCCAGAATCCGCTCTATGTCACCGATTTCCTTGAGCTGTGGCTGCAGGTTTTCGAAGCGATAGCGTTCCAGAAAGCAGGTGATCGACGTCTGGCGTGCCTGAAGGATGGTCAGGTCGCGCAACGGCCGGTTCAGCCAACGGGTCAACAGGCGTGTCCCCATCGCGGTCTGGCAGCGGTCCATGACCGATTGCAGGGTGTTGTCACGGCCTCCGGACAGGTTGGTGTCCAGTTCCAGGTTACGGCGACTGGCTGCATCGAGGATCACGGTATCGTCGAGACGTTCGTGACGCAGGCTGCGTAAATGAGGCAGGGCGGTGCGCTGGGTTTCCTTGGCATAGCTGAGCAGGCAGCCGGCAGCACCGATGGCCAGTGTCAGGTTTTCGCAACCGAACCCCTTCAGGTCCTGGGTTGCAAACTGCTGACACAGACTTTTATGGGCTGAGTCGCGCTCGAAATCCCAGGGCGCGCGACGTCGAGAACCGCGGCGCTTCTCGGCAGGCAGACCTTGTGGCCAGTCATCCGGAATCAGCAACTCGACCGGGTTGATGCGCTCGAGCTCGGCCAGCAGGTTCTCCCAGCCCTTGATCTCCAGCACGCTGAAGTTGCCGCTGGTGATGTCCAGTACTGCCAGGCCGAACAGGCGTTCGTCACCCAGCACGGCGGCGATCAGGTTATCGCGGCGCTCGTCGAGCAGGGCCTCATCGCTGATGGTCCCTGGCGTGATGATCCGCACCACCTGGCGATCCACCGGCCCCTTGCTGGTGGCGGGGTCGCCGATCTGCTCGCAGATCACCACCGATTCGCCCAGTTTCACCAGCTTGGCCAGATAACCCTCGGCTGCGTGGTAGGGAATCCCGCACATGGGAATGCTCTGACCTGCCGACTGGCCGCGTGCGGTCAGGGTTATGTCCAGCAGCTTGGCGGCTTTCTTCGCGTCTTCGTAGAAGATCTCGTAGAAATCGCCCATGCGATAAAACATCAGTTGATCCAGGTGCTGGTTTTTGAGTTTCCAGTACTGCTGCATCATCGGAGTGTGTGCGGAGAGGTCGGAAATTGCTTTATTCATCAGTGGCTTAGGCAAGTTCTTGAGAGGAGTGAGGCAACCTTGAGACGCGACGGGTGGCCCTTGTCTGAAGCAAGGGGCGTCTGCCGGGTATGTGCGATGGCGGCAAGGTTATCACGCTCGACCGGGTGGTGCAGTGACAGCGTGGCTTCCTGCGTATTGGTGACCGGGCGTTTCCAGACAGCCATGCATCCCGATTTGCCGTATAGACTTTCATCGCTGCCGCTCGATCACCGGGCGGTAACTTATAAAAAAGGACTTTTATATGAAGAACAAACGAGCAAGAGATTCTGTCAGCGGGCGCTTCATCCCTTTGGAAGAAGCCAGAAAAAGGCCGAGAGAAACCACGGTGGAAACGGTCAAAAAGCCCGGGCGCAGGAAAAATGACAAGTAAAGCAGCATGCTCAGCCCCGTTGCGCGGCAGGTGCGCCGCCTCAGGATTCACCTTTACAGGCTTTCCAGCATGAACGATTACACCGTGAATGAGATAACCGGGCTTGCCGATATGCTTGGCAAGCTTCTGGGCGCAATGAACGCGCAAGTGACCACTGCCGAATCCTGTACGGGGGGCGGAATCGCTGAAGCGATCACGCGCATTGCCGGCAGCTCGGCGTGGTTCGAAGCGGGCTACGTGACCTATTCGAATGCCCAGAAGACCCGCCAGTTAGGGGTGCCCGAGGTGTTGTTCGAACAGGTCGGGGCAGTCAGCCAGGCGGTTGTCGAAGCCATGGTGCGAGGCGCACAGCGTGAAAGTGGTGCACGATTCGCCGTAGCGGTCAGTGGTGTCGCAGGGCCCGGCGGCGGTTCGCCGGACAAACCGGTCGGTACCGTGTGGCTGTGCTGGGGCAAGGATGATGCGCTGATCGCCCGGCGTTGCCACTTCGATGGCGACCGTGATCAGGTCCGTCGACAGACGGTCGAAGCCGCGCTGCACGGGCTGATACAGCTTGCGCGCGGAGAAATGCCAAAACAGGGGTAGGCGCGCGCTCACTGCTGTGGAATAATACTGTCTACTTATACAGGTGTTGTGGCCATCAAGGCCCTAATTGAATTTGATTACGTGAGGACTTCAATGGACGACAACAAGAAGAAAGCCTTGGCTGCGGCCTTGGGTCAGATCGAGCGTCAGTTCGGTAAAGGCGCCGTGATGCGCATGGGCGATCATGATCGCCAGGCGATCCCTGCCATCTCCACCGGTTCGCTGGGTCTGGATATCGCACTCGGTATTGGTGGTCTTCCGAAAGGCCGGATCGTGGAAATCTACGGTCCTGAGTCTTCCGGTAAAACCACACTGACGCTGTCGGTCATCGCTCAGGCCCAGAAAATGGGTGCTACCTGCGCCTTTGTCGACGCCGAGCACGCACTGGATCCGGAATACGCCGGCAAGCTGGGCGTCAACGTCGACGACCTGCTGGTTTCGCAGCCGGACACCGGTGAGCAGGCGCTGGAAATCACCGACATGCTGGTGCGCTCCAACGCCATTGACGTGATCGTGGTCGACTCCGTTGCTGCGCTGGTGCCCAAGGCAGAGATCGAAGGCGAAATGGGTGACATGCACGTGGGTCTGCAGGCGCGTCTGATGTCGCAGGCGCTGCGCAAGATCACCGGCAACATCAAGAACGCCAACTGCCTGG